>NZ_MECK01000633.1 GCF_014596465.1 Streptomyces sp. CBMA123
TGGCCCTGGGCGTGCGGGCCGCCGTCGCGCCCGAGCGGGCCGCGACGGCCCCCGCCGTCGCCCCGGCGCCGCGGCGCGCCGTCGAGGCCGAGCCGGAGGACTTCACCGCGCTGGTGCTGCGGGCCCGCGAACTGGAGGTCCTCGGCCACCCGGACGCCGACCGGCTGTGGAAGCGGATCGCCGAACGGGTCGGCGCCGAGGGCTTCGTCCTCCCGACGGGTACCGACCTCGGCGGCCCCGAGTTGCTGAGCGCCGAACTCGCCGAACAGCGCGCCCATGAGGCCGTCCAGCGCGACGACTACGCCGAGGGCACCGCAGGCCTGCTGGAGGCCGCGGAGCTGTACGAACGGGCCGGGCTGCCCGGCCCGGCGCTGATGGCCCGCACCCGGGCGCTGATCGTCGAACTCGGCGACGTCGAGGGCGTGGTGTCCGACTGGACGGCGCTGGACGCCGCACTGGCCCGGGCCGAGGAGCTGCGCGCCGAGGGCGCGATGCCCGACGACGACTACCTGATCGTCCTCCAGGCGCGCGCCTACGCCGCCCACCACGACCTGGTCGAGGAACTGCCCGAACCCGCCGCCGGGACGGCCGAGCGCTTCGAGGCGGCCGTCGGCGCCTACCGGGGCACCGCCGTCGAACTCGGCTCCGCCCGCCGGTCCGCGACCTCCCGCCAGTACACCGCCGACGTCGCCGCCCGGCAGGGGCGGTTCACCGAGGCCGTCACCGAACTGCGTGAGGTGCTGGCCCAGTTGGATGCCGCCGAACTGCCCTGGCACACCCCGCGGGTGCTCGGCCTGCTCGGTCAGGTGCTGCTGCAGCAGGGCGAGGCCGGCCAGGCCGTCGAGGTGTTCCACCGGGCGCTGGCCGAGGCCGTGCGCTGGGGCGAGGACGGCTACCCGTACGCGCCGACGTACATGATGCTCGGGCACGCGAGCCTGCGGACCGACGACCTCGGCGGGGCGGTGCGGGCGCTCTCGGAGGCCGCCGCGCGCTACGACCGGCAGGGCGCCGAGGCCGTCGAGGAGGCGGCCCAGGTGCGGCTGCAACTGGCCGACGTGCTGCGCGGCACCGGCCGGGCGGCCGACGCGGTGGCCGTGCTGGAGTCGGTGCTGGACGCCGCGGCCGCCGCCGAACTGGACGTCCGGATGCTCGCCCAGGCCCGGCTGGACCTCGCCCGGGGCCTGGTCGACCTGGAGGAGCACCGGGACGCGGCCGAGGAGTACCTGCGGCTGGCCGAGCTGGTCGCCGACTGGGAGGACCAGCAGACCCACACCATGGTCGCCTGCGAGGCCACCCTGGCCCTCGCCCGGGCGGACCGCTGGGACGCCGCCGAGGCCGCCCTCGGGCGGGCCCGGGAGGCGCACGGCAAGGCCCCGCAGGTGGACCAACTGGCCGCCACCATGCGGGAGCTGGCCCAGCTGATGATGTGCAACCGCGGTGCTGAGCAGTTGGACGCCGCGCTCGCCCTGCTGGCCGACGCGGACGCCCTCGGCGAAACCGCCGAACGGCTCGGCCAGGAGTACAACGGCTGGTACCTGCGCGGCGGTTCGCACTACGAGCGGGCCCGCTGCCTGGCCGTCGCGGACCGGCACGAGGAGGCGCTCGCCGAGGTGGAGCGGGCGATCGCGGTGTACGAGCGGACCGGGGAGCCGGCCGGCTCGGCGCAGCCGGAGTCGCTGCGGGCGGAGGCCGTCCGGCTGGCCGCGCTGATCGAGGGCGACCTCGACCGCCCCCGGGCGGCGGTGACCCGGCTGACCGCCGGGATCGCCCGCTGCGAGGCGGCCGGGCTGGACGAGGCGGCCCGGGTGCTGGCCGGGCTGCGGGAGCGGTTCGCGGGCAACTGAGCGGCGCGGGTCGGGGGTTGGCCCCGCGCCGGGAACCCGCGCGGGGCGGGCGTCGTGGACGCCCGCCCCGTGTCGTGCCGTCCTGCGGGTCAGCAGGGGCCGTCGTCGCCCCAGACGCCCCACTGGCCGCTGGCGCTCGGCACCTCGTTCAGCGTCCACCACTTGGCGTGGTAGGCGTGCCCGTTGTACGAGACCTTGGCGCCCGCGGTGTACGTGGTGCTCGCGCTCCACGCCGGTGCGGTGCACGTCCCCGGGTTGCCGGTCGGGCTGCCGGTCGGCGGGGTGGTCGGGGGCGTGGTCGGCGGGGTGGTGGGCGGGGTCGCCCCGGCGAACTTCACCGTGTACTTGGTGAAGTCCCAGTCCCCCTGCGCCACGCTGGAGCAGGAGCCGGACAGGCCCGGGTCGACGTTGCCCGCGCACTGGCGGTCCCGGTTGACCGACCAGAAGGTGTAGCGGGCCAGGCCGTGCGCGGTGGCGAAGTCCAGCACGCTCTGGAAGTCGGCCTGGCGGAAGTACTCGGCGGCGTCGGTGCGGCCGTTCATCATCGACACGCCCTCGTGGGCGTACGCGGTGGCCTCGTTCCAGCCGAAGGTGGTCTGGAGGATCTGGTTGAACTTCACCAGTGCGTCGGTCTGCGCGGCGGAGCCGTTGAAGCCGCCGTCGAACGGCATGATCGAGTAGTTGTTCGGCGTGAAGCCCTGCGACTTGGCCTCGCCCAGCATCTGGGTGCCGAACCAGCCGGTGCCGGCGTTGGTCCCGGCGGTGGTGATCGAGATGTACAGGCCGGGGTTGTTCTGCTGGAGGATGCGGGCCGCGCCGATCTCGTTGTGGATGGCGGCGGTGTTCTCGTACTCCGGCTCCTCCAGGTCGAAGTCGATCGCCTTGAGGCCGTACTTGGTGATCACCTGCTGGTAGCCGGCGGCGGTCGCCTCCGGGGTGCCGCAGACCTGGCCCAGCTTGGTGCCGCCGTACCCGCCGACCGACACCGAGACGTCCCCGCCCTTGCCGCGGATGGTCTGGATGACGCCGGGCATGGCGGTGTCCGAGCCGATCGGGGAGGTGCCGCCCCAGGCGGGCGAACAGCTGTTGCCCTGGGCGAGGATGAAGGCCAGCTGGAAGGCCTTCTGGCCGGTCGCGTCCATCACGGCGGCGGCGTCCGGCGGGCTGTTGTCCTCGGGCATCAGGTACGGCGCGGAGGCGTACCAGTTGCTGCCCAGGCCGGTGCCGGTGTCGGCGCCGGTGGTGGTGGAGGCGGAGGCCGCGCCGGTGCCGGCCAGTGCGGCGAAGCCGCCGGCGACCAGGCCGAGCACGCCGGCCACGGCGAGGGCGGCGCGGGATCTGCGGGAGTCCGGTGCGGTGGTGCGGTGCTGTGGGGGAAGAGCGCGCTCCATCGGAAGCCTTTCCAGGAAACGGCGGTGGGGGCGGCGGGCCTGGTCGCGCCGGGTGTGGGGGTGGCGGGACGGCCGAATGGACCGGCGGCGGCGGGTAGTTGCCGAAGGTCATCACTGGTATAGACCTGTCGGGGAATGGCGGTCAACCCCAAAAAGGTCAAGCCGCCCGGCGGTGCGCGGCCGGGCGGCTCGGGAGGCGGAGGGGTCGGGGCCGTCAGACCGGGACGGTCACCCCCACCCCCGCGAGCAGTCCGGCGACCGCCGGGGACCAGGGCCGGCCGGTGGGCCCGGTGAGCGTCAGCGTGCGGTGCACGGCCGGCCGGATCGGTACCAGGACGCAGTCCGGCGGCAGCATGGTCAGCGCCAGTGCCGGCATCACCGAGACCCCGACACCCGCGTGCACCATGCCGATCAGCGTGTTGAGGTCGCGGATGCGGTGCCGGGGGGCGAAGCGGGTGCCGGCCCGCCGGTAGGCCTCGCGGACGTGGCGTTCGCAGCCGCCCTCGGAGAGCAGGAAGTCGTCGTCCGCCAACTCGCCCACGTGGACGGCCTCCTGGCCGGCGAGCGGATGGTCGCGGCGCAGCAGCGCGTGCATGGAGTCGGCGCCGAGCGCGACCGCCCCGGGCGGCAGCGGGCCGGCGTCGACCAGGACGGCGGCGTCCACCGTGCCGGCCTCCAGCCAGGTGGGCAGCTCGGCGTCCTCGCCCTCGAAGACCCGCACGGTGACCTGCGGGTATGCCTCCTTCCAGGCCCGCAGCAGTCCGGGCAGCAGCGCCTGGCAGACGGTGGTCGGGGCGGCCAGCCGCACCGTGCCGGTGGGGCCGCCGGAGTGCCGGGTGGCGATGGTGCGCACGGCGGCGGCGGAGGCGACGGCGGTCCGGGCGTGCGGCAGGACCTGCTCGCCGAGCGGGGTGGGGCGGCATGGGGTGCCACGCCGCAGCACGGGCGCGCCGAGCGAGCGCTCCAGTGCGGCGACGGCGTGCGAGACGGCGGACTGGCTGATGCCCAGTTCGTCGGCGGCCGCGCCGAAGCCGCCGGTGTCGGCGACCGCGACCAGGGCCCTGAGCTGGGCCAGGTTGACGTCCTGGGTCATGAGACTTCCTCATCCTCTCCGCACCGCCACTTGTTGGACTCATGGTCTGCCGCCGGGCCACCCTCTGTCCAACGACACCGGACGGAGAGGGAGGTGGTCGGGGTGCGGCGCTGGTGGCCGGGCTTCGTGGCACTGTCGGCGATCTGGGGCGCCAGCTTCGCCCTGATCAAGGTGGCGGTCGACGCGGGGGTGCCGCCGGTCTGGGTGGCGCTGTGGCGCAGCCTGCTGGGCGCCACCACGCTGTGGGCCGTCCTGCTGCTGCGCGGCGGCCGGGCCCCGAGGGACCGGGCGCTGTGGGGGCACTCGGCGGTGGTCGCGGTGCTGCTCAACACCGTGCCGTTCACCCTGTTCTCGTTCGGCGAGACCAGGATCAGCTCGGTGCTCGCCGGGGTGATGAACGCGACCACCCCGCTGTTCACCCTGCTGTTCGCGGTGCTGACCGTCCCCCAGGAGCGCCGCCCGGGCGCCCGCCGGCTCGCGGGCCTCGCGCTCGGCTTCGTCGGCGTGCTCACCGTGCTCGGGGTCTGGCGCGGCCTCGGCCCGGGTGCGCTGGCCGGCGCCCTCGCCTGCCTGGCCGCCGCCTGCTGCTACGGCGCGGGCTTCGCCTACCTGCGCCGCTTCCTGTCCGGCCGCCCGGAGACCGTCACCACCCTCTCCGCGCTCCAGATCACCTGCGCCACCGCCGAGTTGGCCCTGATCGCCCCGGCCGCCGGCGGCGCCCCGCACTGGCCGGGCGGCCCGGCCGCCGCCGCCCTGCTGGTGCTCGGCGCCCTCGGCACCGGCTTCGCCTACCTGCTCAACCTCGGCCTGGTCCGCGCCGCCGGCACCGCCGTCGCCTCGGCCGTCACCTACGTCATGCCGCTGTGGTCCACCGCCCTGGGCGCCGCCCTTCTCGCCGAACCCGTCGGCTGGAACGCCCTGGCCGGCGGCATCCTGGTCATCGCCGCCGTCGCCCTGACCCGCCCGCCCGGGACCCGGCCCGGGACCCCGTCCGCGGCCGCCCCGAGGGAACGCCGGCCGGTGGGCTCCCCGGGACGGGGCGGAGCGGGGGGATGACCGGCCGCCTTCCCGCCGGCCGGTCTGACGTTCGGTTACCGGCCTGACGTTCGGTGTCCGGTGGATTACGGGTCGTGCCCGGAGGGCCGCTAGGGTGGCCCCGTGGTGAGGTCGTGGGATGCGGCGGTCGAGCGGGCGCAGGACCGGTTGGCGGCGGGGGTGCGGTTGCGGGCGGCCGTCGAGGGGGAGGAACGCCGGTTCGCCCTCTGGGACTTGGCG
Organism: Streptomyces sp. CBMA123; assembly: GCF_014596465.1. Classification (GTDB taxonomy): domain Bacteria; phylum Actinomycetota; class Actinomycetes; order Streptomycetales; family Streptomycetaceae; genus Kitasatospora. The sequence continues at coordinate 5,604 of NZ_MECK01000633.1, forward strand.
TCCCTGGTGGAGGGCGAGCTGGGCGAGGTGGTGGATCCGGACGCGCTGGATCCGGGTGCCGAGCGCGACTGGCGGGAGCGGCTGGGGGAGAGCGGCCGGGAGTGGCCGGGCGGGGAACTGTACCGGCGCCGGTACTGGATCCGGGACGAGTCGGGCGCCGTCGTCGGGACGGTCGCGGTGGACAACTGGACCAAGGGCCCGAGCCAGCTCGCCGTCTCCTCCCTCTACGTCCGGCCCGGGGCGCGCGGGCGCGGGCTGGCCGCCGGGGCGCTGGACGAGGTGTACGCGGCGGCCACCGCCGAGGGCCTGCCGGGCTTCCGGCTGGAGGCGCACTGGGCGTGGCAGTCGGCCGTCCGCTACTACCTGCGCCGCGGGCTGTGGGTGGTGGGCTGGAAGCGTTCGCTGTCGTTCGCCCGGATGCCCCAACTGCCGCTCCACCGGGTGCGGGAGGAGGACGGGCGGCTGCTCCTGCTGGTCGCCGACCGGCAGTGCGGCTGGGTGCCGATACTGGCCGCCGGGCAGGAGGGCCGCTGGCTGCGGCTGGACGAGACGGCGCACTACCGGGGCTGCGACGGCTGGGTGCACGGGTACGCCCGTTCGACGCTGGCGCTGTACCTGGCCCTGGCGGGCCGTCCGCTGGTGCGCGGCCCGCAGTGGTGGGCGGAGGCGTGGCGCTGGGCGGAGGCGGGGGAGCCGGAGGGACTGGCGGTCAGGATCGAGGAGTTCGAGCGTGCGGCCCGGACGGTGGGCCGCCCGGCGGCCGGTCCGCGGCGCCCGGTGGCGCTGCCGGAGTCAACGCTGCCGGAGTCGACGCCGCCGGAGTCGACGTTGCCGGAGTCGACTCCGCGGGTGTCCCCGCTGCTGGCAGACTCGGGGAATGGCTGAGATCGAGATTGACGGCGCGCCCGCCGACCCGGCGCGGCTCGCCGCCCTGGGGCTGCTCAACTACGGGCACTTCACCACCCTGCGGGTCGAGGCGGGCGGCGTCCGCGGTCTGGCGCTGCACCTGGACCGGCTGGTACGGGACGGCCGGGCGCTGTTCGGCGTCGAGCCGGACCGGGCGGTGGTCCGGGAGCGGATCCGCGCGGTGCTGCCGGCCGACGGCGCGCCGGTGATCGTCCGGGTCACCGGCTACGCCCCCGCGCTCGGCCTGGAACGCCCCGCCGCCCCGGCCGCCCCCGTCCTGCTGGTGACCACCCGCCCGGCCGGGAGCGCCGAGCCCGCCCCGCTGAGGGTCCGGACGGTCGCCCACCGGCGGGAGCTGCCGGAGGTGAAGCACGTCGGCCTGTTCGGGCTGGTCCACCACCGCCGCGCAGCCCAACTCGCGGGGTACGACGACGTGTTGCTCACCGACGACGACGGCCTGGTGCTGGAGGGCGCGACCTGGAACGTCGGCTTCCTGACCGGGCGCCGCCTGGTGTGGCCGGAGGGCCCCAGCCTGCCCGGCGTCACCGCGGCGCTGCTGGCCGGCGCGTACGGCGGCCCGCAGTCCCGCGAGCCGGTCCACGCCGCCGAGTCGGGGCGCTTCGACGCGGCCTTCGCGGTGAACGCGGGCGTCGGGCTGCGCCCGCTGGCCGCCGTCGACGGCACCGCCTTCGACCCCGGCCACCCACTGCTCGCCGAACTGCGCGCCGCCTACCGCGGGATCGCCGCCGACCCGGTGTAGCACCGCATTCGGGGCGGTGGGGCCGGCGCGGTCGGCCGGCGCACCGGGCCCGGTGCGCCGGCCGACCGCTCGAGTGGATCACCCGCACGGGTGACGAACCCCGTGGCAATCGGCGCAATGGAACGGCGGAATGGTCCAAAGCCCCTTCCAGCGGCCGATTGTGACGCCTGATCAGCTACGCTCTCGCCCGCCCGACCCGTCCGAAGCAGAGAGTAGCCCCGACATGAGCAGTCCCCCTGCCGCCGGCGCGCCCCGTTGGCCGCTGATCCTCCTGCGCGTCACCGCCACCACCCTGACGTTGCTGGCCGTGCTCCAGACCATGCTGGCCGGCAGCTTCCTCAACGGCACCTACGACTCCCTCAAGGACCACGAGGGCACCGCGATGATGCTGGCCACCGTGGTGCTGGTCCAGCTGGTGGTGGCCCTGTCGGTACGCAGGCCCGGGGGTGGCCCGCTCTGGCCGCTGTGGACCACCGCGCTGCTCACCGTCGCCGTGATCGGCCAGATCGGCGCCGGCTACGCGCGGGCGACCGGGGTGCACGTCACCCTCGGCGTGCTGCTGGTCAGCGGCATCCTGTTCGGCCTGGTCGGCGCCTGGCGGCTGCCGCTGCCCGTCCGGGAGGCCCGGTCCGAAGGGGGCCGGGACGGCAGCGGACGGCTGCCGCGCCCCGTCGGGCCGCTGGAGGTGAAGCGGTGAACCGTCGCCGCTTCCTCGGCATCGGCGCCTCCGTGTTCGGCGCGGGCGCGCTGGCCGCCGTCGCCGTCCCCTCGGCGGCCTACCTGTTCGCCGAGGGCCGCCCCGGGCGGCTGCTCGCCAGCGACCTCGACCTGCCCGCCGCCTTCCAGGCCCCGCTGCGGGTGCCGACCGTGCTCCAGCCGGTGCGCACCGACGGCACCAACGACTACTACGAGATCACCCAGCAGGTCGCCGAACTGGAGATCCTGCCCGGGGTGAAGACCGAGGCCTGGACGTACGGCGGCACCTTCCCCGGGCCGACGGTGGTCACCCGCTCCGGCCGGGCCGCCGTGGTCAAGCACCGCAACCAGCTGCCGGTGCCGACCGTGGTCCACCTGCACGGCGGGCACACCCCGGCCGACAGCGACGGCTACCCGATCGACCTGCTGCTGCCGGCCGGCTCCGCCGCCCCCGCCGCCTCCGCGATGGACGGCATGCCGGGGATGCGGCACCTGAGCGGCCACAACCTGGTCGGCGAGCGCACCCACACCTACCCGGGCAGGCAGCGCGCCGCCACCCTCTGGTACCACGACCACCGGATGGGCTTCACCGGCCCCGGCGTCTGGCGCGGCCTGGCCGGGTTCCACCTCGTCCAGGACGACGAGGAGGGCGCCCTGCCGCTGCCGCGCGGCGAACGCGACCTTCCGCTGATGCTCGCCGACCGCGCCTTCGCCGCCGACGGCTCCTTCAAGTACCCGTCCACCGACGCCTCGCTCGCCGTCCCCGGCGTCACCGACGCCTACATGAACGGCGTCCTCGGCGACGTCATCCTGGTCAACGGCGCGCCCTGGCCGCGCCTGGACGTCGACCGCGCGCACTACCGGCTGCGGCTGCTCAACGCCTCCAACGCCCGGCTCTACCGGCTCGAACTGCACCCGCAGCCCTCCGGGGGCGACGCCTTCGTCCAGATCGGCTCCGACGGCGGCCTGCTCGCCGCCCCGGTCACCCACGACGCGATCGAGATCGCCCCCGCCGAACGCTTCGACGTGGTGGTGGACTTCTCCCGCTACGGGCCCGGCACCCAGGTGCGCCTGCTCAACCGCTTCGGCAGCGGCCGCACCGCCGAGGTGATGCGCTTCGACGTCTCCTCCCGGGCGGTGAACGACGACGCCACGGTGCCCGACAAGCTGTCCGCCGTCGAGGAGCTGGACGCCGCCCGGGCCGTCGCCACCCGCCACTTCGCCTTCCGGCGCAGCCGCGCCGACGGCTGGACCATCAACGGCGACCCGTACGAACCCGGCCGCAGTCTGGCCACCCCCGCCCTCGGCAGCGTCGAGCGCTGGCGCTTCTCCAGCGACGTCCACCACCCCGTGCACGTCCATCTGGACCACTTCCAGGTGACCGGGCGCAACGGCCGGGGCCCGGGGCCGTGGGACGAGGGCTGGAAGGACACCGTCGACCTGCGGCCGGCCGAGGCGGTGGAGGTCCTGGTGCGCTTCACCGACTACGGGGGGACGTACATGATGCACTGCCACAACCTGGAGCACGAGGACATGGCGATGATGGCGGACTTCACGGTGGGGTGAGCCGCCCGGGACCCGGCCCCGCGGCCCCGGCCCGCGGGTCATCCGATCGGCCGAGTGCCGGAGGACGCGGTGGTGCGTCCCCCGGCGTCGCTCCGCAGGCGGGGGGCCGAAGACAGGCGCTAGCGTCGTGAGGAGGCGTGTCCACCCCCGACACCCTCGACGGACGGAGCCGCCGCCATGACCACCCCCGCCGAACGCCGTCGCATCGGACGGGCCGCCCGTGAGCGCGTCTCCCGCTCCGAGCACGGCCGCTGGATCCCGGCCGCGGACCGCCCCGACCCGCTCGGCGTGCTGGAGGCCCAGGGCGCCGACCGGGTCGCCCGGCTGCTGCCGATCCGCTACGGCCGGATGGCCGACAGCCCGTTCGGCTACCTGCGCGGCGCCGCCGCCGTGATGGCCGCCGACCTCGCCGCCGTCCCCGACACCGGACTGACCGTCCAACTCTGCGGCGACGCCCACCTGTTGAACTTCGGGGTGTACGCCTCGCCGGAACGCGCCCTGCTCTTCGACGTCAACGACTTCGACGAGACCCACCCCGGACCCTTCGAGTGGGACGTCAAACGCCTCGCCGCCAGCATCGCCGTCGCCGCCCGCGAGAACGGCCAGGACGACGAACGCGCCCGGCGCGCCGCCCGCACCGCCGTCCAGGGCTACGCCACCGCGATGCGCCGACTGGCCGGGCTCGGAGAACTCGACGCCTGGTACAGCCGGATCGACACCGCCGACCTGCTGCCGCTGATCCGCAAGACCCGCCGCCGCGAGGCCGTCCGCGCCGACCTCGACCACGCCCGGCGCCGCACCAGCCTCCAGGCCTTCGGCAAGCTCACCGAGGAGCGCGACGGGCGGCGCCGGATCATCAGCTCGCCGCCGCTGATCGAGGAACTGAGACGGAACGAACTGCGCGGCATCGGCAAGGTGTTCAGCGACTACCGGGCCACCCTCGCCGAGGACCGGAGGGTCCTGCTCGACCGCTACCGCTTCGTGGACGCGGCGATGAAGGTGGTCGGCGTCGGCAGCGTCGGCACCCGCTGCTACATCGTCCTGCTGGAGGGCCGGGACATCCGCGACCCGCTGTTCCTGCAGCTCAAGGAGGCCGGCCGGTCGGTGCTGGAGGACCACCTGCCGCCCACCCGGACGGACGCCGAAGTCGCCGTCCACCACGGCGGCCGCCGGGTGGTCACCGGCCAGCACCTGATGCAGGCCGCCAGCGACATCTTCCTCGGCTGGACCACCGGCCCCGCCGGGCGGCACTTCTACGGCCGCCAACTGCGCGACATGAAGGGCTCGGTGGAGGTCGACACGATGACCCCCGGCGGCCTGCGCGACTACGCCGACCTGTGCGGACGCACCCTGGCCCGCGCCCACGCCCGCACCGGCGACCGCCTCGCCATCGTCGGCTACCTGGGCGCCGCCGACACCTTCGCCGAGGCCGTCGCCGACTTCGCCCTGCGGTACGCGGACCGGACGGCGGCCGACCACCGCGAGCTGGTCGAGGCGATCCGGGCCGGGCGGGTCGCCGCGACCCGGGGCGTGTGAGGGCCGCCGACCGCTCCAACTCCCCGTACCGAAACCGGAGATCGGGCGCGCCGAGCCGGGCGGGCCCCGGATCCGGAGCGCCCGCCCGCCCCGATTCCCGGTTGCCCGGGCGGGCCGGGTGCCGTTGGGTGGGGGCATGGACGAACTGCGCACCGACCGCCTGCTGATCCGCCGATGGCGGGACTCCGACCTCGCCCCGTGGGCCGCGATGAACGCCGACCCGCAGGTCCGCGAACACCTCGGCGGCCTCCTCAGCCGCGAGCGGAGCGACGCCTCGGTGGCGCGGTACGAGGCGGCGATCGAGCGGCGCGGGTACGGCTGGCTGGCCGTCGAGGTGCGGGAGAGCGGCGAGTTCATCGGCTTCGTGGGCCTGGACGACGTCGACGAGCACGCCCCGGTCGACGGCGTGGAGATCGGCTGGCGGCTGGCCCGGCCGGCCTGGGGCCACGGCTACGCGACCGAGGCCGCCCGCGCCGTCCTCACGTACGGCTTCGGCACGCTCGCCCTCCCCGAGGTCCTCGCCCTCACCACCGCGGGCAACCTGCGCTCCCAGGCCGTGATGCGCCGCCTCGGCATGACCCACGACCCCGCCGAGGACTTCGACGACCCCGAGGCCCCGGAGGGGCCGCTCCGGCGCACCGTCGTCCACCGGCTCCGGCCCGGGGCGTAGGAGAGCACCGTCCTCCTGGAGCGCCGGGCCTGAACCGCCCGGGCAGCCGGGAGGTCAGGGCACCAGGAGGTGGAGGGCCTCGCGCCGCACCGCCACGTCGACGGGGAGGGCGGTGATGAACTCGCCGTCGGCGTAGGCGGTGATGCCGGGGGACTCGATCCGGAGGGACTCGGTGCGCAGGGTGGTGACCTCCGGGCGGGTGGTGTGGGTGCCCTTGAGGAGGGTGGGGAAGAAGCGGGCGATCCGCAGCCGGGGCAAGGCGTCGACGAGGGTGACGTCGAGCAGGCCGTCGTCGGGGAGGGCGGCGGGGCAGATCGGCATGCCGCCGCCGTAGCTGCGGGTGTTGCCGACGGCGGCGAGGGTGAGGTCGCGTTCGATGACGGTGCCGTCGGCGAGGGTGAGCCGGAACGGCAGGGGGCGCAGGTTGGCGAACTCGGCGAGGATGGCGAGATTGTAGCGCATCCGGCCGCGGGGCCAGCGCAGCCGGTTGGCGCGGTCGCTGACCAGGGAGTCGAAGCCGCTGGCGAGGACGGAGCCGTACCAGCGGACGGCGCCGTCCGGGCCGGTGATCCGGCCGAGGTCGACGCCGCGGGTGCGTCCGGCGGCGATGACCTCGGCGGCGGCCTCGGGGGCGCCGATGGGCAGGCCGTACTCGCGGGCGTGGTCGTTGCCGGTGCCGGCGGGTATCAGGCCGAGCGGGACGGGGGTGCCGGCGAGGGCCTGGAGGGCCAGGTTGACCATGCCGTCGCCGCCGACCACGACCACCGCGTCGGCCCCGCCGGCCGCCGCCTCGCGGGCGAGGCGGACGGCGTCGTCGGCGGAGCGCCCGGCCTGCGGTTCGACGTCGACGCCGAGGGCGCGCAGTCGGGCGACGGCCCGGTGGGCGGCGGGTTCGGCGTGGCCGATGCCCGCCGCCGGGTTGGTGAGAACGGTGACCCTGCGGACGGTTCTCGGGCCGGTCATGGGCCCAACTCCCCTCTCGGTTACGGGATCAGCTTGCCGGGGTTGAGGATGCCCGCCGGGTCGAGCTCGGCCTTGACGGCGCGCAGGATGCGCACGCCGAGGTCGCCGATCTCCTCGCTCATCCAGGGCCGGTGGTCGGCGCCGACGGCGTGGTGGTGGCTGATGGTGCCGCCGCTGCGCAGGATGGCGTCGCCGGCGGCCCGCTTGGCGGCGCCCCACCGGGTGAGCGGGTCCTCGCCGAGGGCGGCGACGACGGTGAAGTAGAGCGAGGCGCCGGTCGGGTAGACGTGCGAGATGTGGCACAGCACGAGGGCGCCGGGCAGGGCGGCGGTGAGCGCCTCGGTGACGGCGGTCCGCAGTTCGGCGAGCCGGCTCCAGCCGGTGGCGGTCTCCAGGGTCTCGCAGAGCGCGCCGGCGCTGAGCAGGGAGTCGCGCAGGTAGGGGGCGTTGAACCGGCCGTGCTCCCAGGCGCGGGCGGGCGCCTCGCGGAGGGAGGTGCCGCCGGCGGCGAGCAGCGCCGCGCGGGTGAGGGCGTGCCGGGCGGCGACCTGTTCGGCGGTGCCCTCGAAGACGGTGACGGCGAGGCAGCCGGTGACGGCGGGGGAGCCGCCGATCTGCTCGGTCATGGCGAGGTTGACCATGGTCTCGGCCTCGTCGGAGAGCCGGATCACGGTCGGGCCGGTGCCCTGCTGTTCGACGGCGCGCAGCGCGGCCGTCCCGGTGGCGAAGTCGGGGAAGCTCCACGCCTCGTACGCCTTGACGGCGGGCAGCGGGTGGACGCGCAGGCGCACGGCGGTGATCACGCCGAGGGTGCCCTCGGAGCCGAGGAAGAGCTGGCGCAGGTCGGGGCCGGCGGCGGAGGCGGGGGCGCGGCCGAGGTCGAGGGTGCCGGCGGGGGTGACCACGCGCAGGCCGCGGACCATCTCGTCGAAGCGCCCGTGGCCGGCCGAGTCCTGGCCGGAGGAGCGGGTGGCGGCGAAGCCGCCGATCGTGGCGTAGCGGAAGCTCTGCGGGTAGTGGCCGAGTTCCCAGCCGCGGTCGGCGAGCAGGGCCTCCGCCGCGGGGCCGGTGAGGCCGGCGCCGAGGACGGCCTCGCCGGAGGTCTCGTCCAGGTCGAGGAGCTGGTCGAGGCGGCGCAGGTCGAGCGAGATGACGGCCTGGAAGGGGCCGCGCTCGGGGTCGAGGCCGCCGACCACGCTGGTGCCGCCGCCGAACGGGACGACGGCGATGCGGCGTTCGGCGCAGACGGCGAGCAGGGCGGCGATCTCGGCCTCGTCGCCGGGCAGTACGACGGCGTCGGGGGCGTCCTGGGCCTCGCGGCTGCGGCGGCGCAGCAGGTCGGGGGTGGACTTGCCGCCGGCCCGGGGCAGCCGGTCGGCGTCGGCGGCGCTGACGTGGGCCTCGCCGACGGTGGCGGCCAGGGCTTTGAGGTCCTCGGCGGTGATCCGGGACGGGCGCAGGACGACCTCGGCGGCGCTCGGCCCGGGGGCGGCGTCGCCGGTGACGCCGAGGGCGGCGGCGAGCAGTCCCTTGATGTCCGCGGACAGGTCCTTGGCGAGGGCCGGGTCTCCCCAGGCGTTCCACTTCATCGGGGGGAGCGGCAGAGCGGCGCCGGCCGATCCCGCTTGCGTCTCAGGTGCCATGCGTTACAGTTTCACACATCATGTCAAGTAGTAACGCCACCGCCGGAGGGCCCGCCAAGGCTGCGAAGCCCCTCGGCGCAGCGCCCCGCAGCACCGACGACGCGATCCTGGACGCCGCCGCCGACCTCGTCGTGCACCTCGGCGTGCGCCGCACCCAGCTGGCGGAGATCGCCCGCCGCGCCGGGGTCAGCCGCCCGACCGTCTACCGGCGCTGGCCGGACGTCCAGGCGGTGATCGGGGCGCTGCTCACCCGCGAGATCCTGACCACCCTGGAGGGCACCTCGCTGGAGGTGCGCGACCGGGAGACCTTCGTGGACCGGGTGGTCGAGGTCGCCGTCCGGCTGCGTGACCACCCGGTGCTCGGCGCGCTGCTCCACTCCGACGACTCCGACCTGCTGCTCCAGTACGTGGTCGAGCGGCTCGGCGCCAGCCAGCGCGGCCTGCTGGAGGCGCTGCGCACCGGCATCGAGCGGAGCCAGGCCGACGGCTCCGTCCGGGCCGGCGAGCCGACCGAACTGGCCGCCATGGTCCTGCTGATCGCCCAGTCCACCGTCCAGTCGCACCGCATGGTCGCCTCCCTGCTGCCGGAGGCGGCGTGGCGGCGCGAACTGGCCAGAGCACTGAACGGATACCTCGCACCATGACGCCCGTGGCCAGCCCGTACGCGGGAACCGCCCGACTCGACGCCGCCCGCCGCACCCGCGAACTCGACGCGCTCGCCGACGATCCGCACCTCGACCTGCTGGTGATCGGCGGCGGGGTGACCGGCGCCGGGGTGGCGCTGGACGCCGCCGCGCGCGGACTGCGGACCGTGCTGGTGGAGTCCCGCGACCTCGCCTTCGGCACCAGCCGCTGGAGTTCCAAACTGGTGCACGGCGGCCTGCGCTACCTCGCCTCCGGGCGGGTCAAGGTGGCCCGGGAGAGCGCCGTCGAGCGCGGTGTGCTGATGACCCGCACCGCTCCGCACCTGGTCCGGGCCCTGCCCCAACTGGTGCCGCTGCTCCCCGACCTGCTGCGCCCGGGGCAGGCCGCGCTGATCCGCGCGGGCTTCCACGCCGGGGACGCGCTGCGGCTGAGCGCCGGCACGCCGGGCACCCTGCTGCCCCGGGTGCGCCGGATCGACGCGGCCCGGACCAAGCAGCTGGCGCCGGCCGTGCGGACCGCCGGACTGCGCGGCGCCCTGGTCGCGCACGACGGCCAACTCGTGGACGACGCACGGCTGGTGATCGCCCTGGCGCGCACCGCCGCGCAGTACGGCGCGAGCGTGCTGACCCGGGTGCGGGCCGAGTCCGTCACCGGGACGTCCGCCCGGCTGGTCGACGCGCTGAGCGGGCAGACGCTGACCGTCACCGCGGGCGCGGTGATCAACGCCACCGGGGTGTGGGCCGGCGAGGTGGACACCTCGATCAAGCTGCGCCCCAGCCGTGGCACCCACCTGCTGGTGGACGCCGCGACCCTGGGCTACCCGGCGGCCGCGCTCACCGTGCCGGTGCCCGGCTCCACCAGCCGCTTCGTGTTCGCGCTGCCGCAGCAGCTCGGCCGGGTCGCGATCGGGCTGACCGACGAGGACGCCCCCGGCCCCGTCCCGGACGAGCCGCGGCCCACCGAGGCCGAGCTGACCTTCCTGCTCGACACCGTCAACGCCGCCCTGGCCACCGCGCTGACCAGGGCGGACGTCCGGGGCGCCTACGCCGGGCTGCGCCCGCTGATCGACACCGGGGGCGGGAGCACCGCCGACATCTCCCGGGAGCACGCGGTGCTGGAGTCCCCGTCCGGGGTGGTCACCGTGGTCGGCGGCAAGCTCACCACCTACCGGCGGATGGCCGAGGACGCGGTGGACGCCGCCGTCCGGCTGCGCGGCCTGCCCGCCCGTACCTGCTGGACGGCCCGGCTCCCGCTGGTCGGCGCGCCCGGCCACCGGGACAGCCGCCCGGTGCCGGTCCAGGGGGTGCCCGCCTCGCTGGTCGCCCGGCACGGCGGCCTGTCCCACGAGGTGCTGGCGGCGGGGGAGCCGACGCCGGTGGCGGAGGGCGTCGACGTGACCCGCGCGGAGGTCGCGTACGCGGTCACCCACGAGGGCGCCCTGGACGCCGCCGACGTGCTGGACCGGCGGACCAGGATCGGGCTGGTGGCGGAGGACGCCGAGCGGGCCCGGAAGGCGGTCGAGGAGATCGTCGGGGAGATTCTCGGGGAGAGCGCCGCGCAGTAGCAGGAGCAGGAGCAGGAGCAGGAGCAGGAGCAGGAGCACGCGCAGGAGCAGGGGCGGAGCGACGACGGCCGGTACGGCAGGTCCGCCGTACCGGCCGAGTGGTCCGCACTTTGGCTTGCTGGCAAGTAGCCCTGCGGGAATCCGGGCGTGGGCGCATGGGGTCTCAGCGCGCGGTGCGCTCCGGCATCGGGTGTTCGGCGCCCGCGAGTTCCAGCACGCAGGCCAGCGGGTGCTCGGCCCGGCCCGTCCGGTCCAGCCGTACGGCCAGCGGCCGCGGCGGCTCCTCGGCGAGTTGCCCGGACAGCGTCAGCGGGTAGCCGCCGTGGCCGTGGACGCGGTGGAAGGCGCACTCCTTGCCGTCCACCAGCAGTTCGGTCTCGGTGATCCAGCCGGAGCGGACGTTGACGGTGACCGAGTGTCCGTCCTGGTCGAGGTGGAAGCTGTACCGCTGGCGCATGGGAACCTCCCGCGAGGGCCTCGGAACGGGGACGGCCAGGGATCCACCGCCAGTGTAGGAGGGCCGTACCCTCCCGGCGCCCCGGCCGGTACGGTGATCGCAGGGATCGGGGCCGGGGCGATCGGTTCCCCGTCCCGCCCCTGAGAAATCCCGGGGGCGGGGCCCGCCCGCAGGCGGATTCTCGTGATCTCTACAGTGTTGTAGATTCGTCCGCAGGGAGATCCGAGGAGGGCATTGTGGGAGTTTCGCTGGCCAAGGGCGGCAACGTCTCGCTGAGCAAGGAGGCGCCCGGTCTGAGCGCCGTGATCGTGGGTCTCGGCTGGGCCGTCCGCACCACCACCGGGGCCGACTACGACCTGGACGCCAGCGCGCTGCTCTGCAACGCGCTCGGCAAGGTCGTCTCGGACCAGCACTTCGTCTTCTTCAACAACCTCCGCAGCCCCGAGGGTTCGGTCGAGCACAGCGGCGACAACCTGACCGGCGGCGGCGACGGCGACGACGAGCAGATCAAGGTCGACCTGGCCCGGGTGCCGGCCGACGTCGCCAAGGTGGTCTTCCCGGTGTCGATCTACGACGCCGACGCCCGGCTGCAGAACTTCGGCCAGGTCCGCAACGCCTTCATCCGGATCGTCAACCAGGCGAACGGCCAGGAGATCGCCCGCTACGACCTCACCGAGGACGCCTCCACCGAGACCGCCATGGTCTTCGGCGAGCTGTACCGCAACGGCGCCGAGTGGAAGTTCCGCGCGATAGGGCAGGGTTACGCCTCCGGTCTGCGCGGCATCGCCACCGACTACGGCGTCAACGTCTGATCCCTCGAAGGGATTTTGCCCGGGCGGGCCGGCTCAGCCGGTCCGCCCGAGTGTGTGGCCGCCGAAACCCGCGCCGGTGGTGAGCTGTCGCCGCCACCAGGCGTCCATGGCCGGCCCGTCCATCGCCGACCAGTCCGGCGCCGCGGTGACCTGCGCCCGGCCCAGCGTGCGGCCCAGGTCCACCAACTCCAGCCCGGCGGCGGTCCGTTCGCGGTCGTACGCGGCCAGCAGCGGCTCCCAGGAGTCGCCGCCCAGCCGCAGCCCGGCCTGCTCGAAGGCATGCGCGTCCTGCAGTGCCTTCACCGCGCCGCTGGTGTTGTGCGGGCGGACGATGGTCGCCGCGTCCCCGCCGATGAGCAGCCGCCCGGCGGTGCGGTGCGGGACGGCCAGGTCGTAGACCGGCTGCAGCAGGGTCCGTTCGGGTGGCGTCAGCGCGATCACGCCGGCCCAGTACGGCGGCAGCTGCCGCTCGGCGAACTCCCGCATCCCGGACAGCTGTTCGCCGGTGAGGGCGCCCGCGGCGACGGCGGTCGGGCCGTCCAGGCGCAGCCAGTCCGGGGTGGGCGCGTAGAAGACCCAGTTCACCAGGGTGCTCCCGGGGGCGAGCCCGGGGATGCGGTAGAGCACCACCTGGCCGCCGGGGTAGCAGACGGTGGCGCACTCGTCCTCCGGCCAGGCCGCGGCCCCGCCGGGCAGCCCGTCCAGCAGCGCGGAGTCGTAACTGCCGCGCCAGCACACGTATCCGGCGTACTCGGGCCCGGCCTGCGGGCAGACCGCGGCGCGGACCACCGACCGGTAGCCGTCCGCGCCGATCACCAGGTCGTACGGGGTGCGGGTGCCGTCGGCCCGCTCCGTCCAGGCGCCGTCCCGGTCGCCGCCCACCGCCGTCACGGTGGAGCCCATCCGGTACTCCACCGCCGCGGGCGCCCGCTCGCGCAGGGCCTGCCAGAGCACCGCCCAGTGGTGGGAGTGGAACGGGAACGGCTGGGCCCAGAGCAACCGCCCGCGCCCGTTCCCGCCGTCGCCCTCGCCGGCCGGCCCCCGGGTGACCCAGCGGCGCACGGTGAGCCGGTGGCGGCGGGTGTCCGGGGCCAGGTGGCCGGCGTCGACCAGCTCGGCGAAGCGGTCGTCGTGGGTGCAGATCCCCAGGCCGCGGTCCTCCAGCCGGGCGGGGCTGCGCTCCAGCACCACGACCCGCTCCGCGCCGAGCCGGGCCGCCGCCCCGGCGAAGGCGCTTCCGGCGATGCTGCCGCCGACCACGGCCACCGAGCCACCCCGCACGGTCGTCCCCTCTCCTGGGCCTTTCCCGGGTCCCTGCTGCGTCTCTGCTCCGTGCTGTGTCGCGCCTCTGCGCCGCCCCGCGGTGCCTCGGGCCCGGACCGTCGGCACCCGCCTCCGTACCGTCGGGTGCGCGACGGCACGACGATACGCCGCCCGGCCGCGGCGCGCGGGGGCTTCTCCCTCGGCCCTATGCAACTAGTTGCATAGCATGTCGACCGTCCCCTACCCTGCGGTAACAAGCCCCACTGGCCGCCCCCTCAGGAGACGTCGATGAGTTCGACCCCCGGCAGCAGCCGCTACCCGCACCTGCTCAGCCCGCTCGACCTCGGCTTCACCACCCTCCCCAACCGGGTGGTCATGGGCTCGATGCACGTCGGCCTGGAGGAGGCCCCCGGCGGCTACCGGCGGATGGCCGCGTTCTACGCCGAACGCGCCCGCGGCGGCGTCGGCCTGATCGTCACCGGCGGCATCGCCCCCAACGAGGCCGGGCGCCCCTGGGAGGGCGGCGCCATGCTGACCACCGAGGCGGAGGCCGACGAGCACCGGGTGGTCACCGACGCCGTGCACGCCGCCGGCGGGAAGATCGCCCTGCAGATCCTGCACTTCGGCCGCTACGCCTACCACCGCGACCTGGTCGCCCCCAGCGCCCTCCAGGCCCCGATCAGCCCGTTCGTGCCCAACGAGCTCACCGCCGAACAGGTCGAGCAGACCATCGAGGACTTCGCCCGCTGCGCCGAACTCGCCCACCGGGCCGGCTACGACGGCGTCGAGATCATGGGCTCCGAGGGCTACCTGGTCAACGAGTTCGTCGTCGCCGCCACCAACCACCGCCAGGACGAGTGGGGCGGCCCCTACGAGAACCGGATGCGCTTCCCGGTGGAGATCGTCCGCCGGGTCCGCGAGCGGGTCGGCGAGGACTTCATCATCGTCTACCGGCTCTCCATGCTCGACCTCGTCCCCGGCGGCTCCACCCTCGACGAGGTGGTCCGGCTCGCCCAGGCCGTCGAAGCCGCCGGCGCGAGCATCATCAACACCGGCATCGGCTGGCACGAGGCCCGCATCCCCACCATCGCCACCTTCGTGCCGCGCGGCGCCTTCGCCTGGGTCACCCAGCGGGTGATGGGCCAGGTCGGCATTCCGCTGGTCACCACCAACCGCATCAACACCCCCGAGATCGCCGAGCAGTTGCTCGCCGACGGCTGCGCCGACCTGGTCTCGATGGCCCGCCCGCTGCTCGCCGACGCCGACTTCGTCGCCAAGGCGCGTGAGGACCGCGCGGACGCCATCAACACCTGCATCGGCTGCAACCAGGCCTGCCTGGACCACACCTTCAACCTCCAGATCACCTCCTGCCTGGTCAACCCGCGCGCCTGCCACGAGACCGAACTCGTCCTCGCCCCCACCAAGGTGCGCAAGTCCATCGGCGTCGTCGGCGCCGGACCGGCCGGCCTCGCCTTCGCCGTCTCCGCCGCCGAACGCGGCCACAGCGTCACGCTCTACGACGCCGCCGACAGCATCGGCGGCCAGCTGAACATCGCCCGCCGGATCCCCGGCAAGGAGGAGTTCGACGAGACGCTGCGCTACTACCGCACCCGGCTGGCCGAGTTGGGCGTCACCCAGCGCCTCGGCGCCGTCATCACCGCCGAACAGCTCGCCGCGGCGGAGCACCAGGAGATCGTCCTCGCCACCGGCGTCACGCCCCGGACCCCCGCCGACATCCCGGGAATCGACCACCCCAGCGTGCTCGGCTACCTCGACGTGCTGCGCGACGGCGCGCCGGTCGGCGAGCGGGTCGCCATCCTCGGCGCCGGCGGGATCGGCTTCGACGTGGCCGAGTTCCTCACCGACCAGGGCGACCAGGCGAGCCTCAACCCGCCGGTGTTCCAGGCGAAGTGGGGCATCGACCCGGAGTACCGCGAGCGCGGCGGCCTGCGCGCCCCCGAGCGGCCGAAGCCCCCGCGCAGCGTCCACCTGCTGCAGCGCAAGACCGGCAAGGTCGGCGCCGGACTCGGCAAGACCACCGGCTGGATCCACCGCACCGAACTCAAGCACCGCGGCGTGGTGATGGTCCCCGGCGTCTCCTACGACCTCATCGACGACGCCGGACTCCACTACACCGTCGACGGCGAACGCCAACTCCTGCCCGTGGACACCGTGGTGCTCTGCACCGGCCAGGAGCCGCGCCGCGACCTCGACGAGGCGCTGCGCGAGCGCGGCCTGTCCGTGCACGTCATCGGCGGCGCCGACGTGGCCGCCGAACTGGACGCCAAGCGGGCCATCAAGCAGGGGACGGAACTGGCCGCGACCATCTGACGTCGGGCAGCCGGGGGGCTGCCCGGCGCGCCGGGCCCGCGGCACCACGCCGCGGGCCCCACCGCCGCCCGCGCTGACCTGCGAGGATGTGCGCCCGCGCGCCGTGCCCGAGCCCCGGTGGGACACTGGTGGCTGTCCCTGCCCGACCACTCGACCGGGGGCCAGCATGTCCCTCCCGAGGCCACTCCACGCCCTCACCGCCGCGGTCCTGGTCGCGGCGGCCACCCTGGGCCCGGCGGGCGCCGCCGGCGCCGCGTCCGCCCAGTCGCTGCCCTCCGCCGACCAGCTGAAGTCGGCGCTGCTCACCGCGAACGACCTCGGCCCGGGCTACACCGAGGCGCCCGCCACCGCGAGCCCCAGCCCCAGCCCCAGCCCCAGCGCCACCCCGACCCCCGTCAGCGGCTGCGACGCGCTCAGCGCCCTCATCAACCTGCACGCCACGACGCCCGGCCCCGAGGCCCCGAGCGCCGAGACCGAACTGGACGGCCAGGACGGCAACCCGATGGTCACCGAGGCCCTCACCGCCGAGGACCCGGCCCGGCTCACCACCGACTTCAACACCGCCGCCGACGCGCTCAGGACCTGCCACACCATCACCTTCAACGCCGGCGTCGGGGACACGGTGACCTTCACCGTCACCCCGGTCACCCTCGGCGACCGCCCGGACGCCCCCGCCGCGCGCCTCGACGGCACCCTCGCCGGCGTCCAGCTCAGCGCCTTCGTCGGCGTCGAACGCTTCGGCACCGTCGGCCTCGCCTACGGCTACTTCCAACGCCAGGGCGCCGACCCCCAGGCCGCCTCGATGCAGTACCGCAGCGCCGTCGCCAAGATCGAACGCACCCTCGGCACCACCGCCGGCAGCACCACCCCACCCACCGCCACCGCCACCGCCACCGCCACTCAGGGCATGTCGGTCTGAGCACCGGGACACCCACCGCGGCCCCCGTCGGGCACCTCGCTCGACGGGGGCCGCGCTGCGGTCGATCAGCACCAGGGACGTTCCGGCCCGTCCCGGGAACCGGCCGTTCGCGGGACGGGCGGCCGCACCCCCGTGGCGGCCGCCCGTCCCCGTCGTCCAGGTCCGGTGCTACGGGAGGAACCTGACCTCCGGGAACGTCGGGGACGGCCCGTCGAGGAGGGCGCCGCGGCGGTGGCGGAGGTGGCGGTCGAAGAAGGCGAGCGGGTAGGACTGCTGGATGGCGATGCCACGCTCGGGGGCGAGGGTGCCGACCTGCTGCTGGATCTGCTGCTCGCTCATCCCGAGCAGCTTTCCGGCCTGGGGGATCAGCGTCATGTTGTCGCCGTACGAGTTGTGGATGGCGCCGTCGGCCTGGATGTCGAGCCGCCAGCCGCGCAGATGGGTCCAGAAGGTCTCGGCCTCCGAGCCCGGGGTGCGGGGCCAGACGGCCGTCATCATCAGGAACGGCCGGTCCAGGTCGGTGGTGATGGTCGGGATCATCGGCCCGTCCAGGCTGAGCCCGGCCCGGATGCGGCGGTCGACGACCGCGGTCTGCGCGGTGACGCTGCCGCCCTTGGACCAGCCGAACATGCCGATGCGCTGCGGGTCGAGGGCGCCGAGCAGGCCCTCGGGGAGGTCGCGGCCGTCGGCGTCGGGATTGCGGCCGGCGGCGAGCGCTTCGACGCAGTCCAGCACGAAGCGGAAGTCCGGGACGAACGCGAGCACGCCGGTGTCGGCCTTCGGGTCCGTGCCCGGGGTGACCACGGGGCCGCCGGGGAACTGGGTGAAGGCGTCGTGCGGGAAGTCGACGGTGATCACGACGTAGCCGTGGCTGGCGAGCTCCTGGACGATGACGGTGTGGTCGCCCCGGTGGCTGTGCGCGCCGTGCGCGTAGAGGACGACGGGCAGCCGGTGGCCGGAGCGGTGCACGGGTGCGCCCACGTGCCCGGAGGTGAGCGGAGCGAGCGAGAGCGGGAGCGGGTAGCCGACGTCGTCGAGGAAGGCCTGCATCGGGCCGTCGGCCAGCCAGGGGGCGAGCGGGAGTCCGTCCGTCTGCCGGGCGGGGTACCAGACGCCGGCCATCAGCTCGCGGTAGCGGCCGGCGCCGGCGACCGGGTCCGGCCGGGAGGTGTCGCGCAGGTGGAGGGCGACCGTGCCGACGCGGTGCGGGCCGGTGGGCTCGGGCAGGGTGAGCCGCCCGGGGGTGCCGCCGGGCGCCGGGGTGGGGGCCGGGGTGGGGGCGTCCGCCCGGGCGGTGGAGGCCAGGCCGAGCGGGGCGGCGACGCCCAGGGCCAGTGCGGTGCCCAGCACGCGACGGCGGGTCGGTCCGGTGGAGCTGGTGAACGGCGTGGTGTCCATGCGGAGGACGCTGTCACGCGGCGCGGGGGAGCGGCATCGGCCCACCGATTGATCTCCCGGCGGCCCGCATTGGCCCACGGGTTTACATCCCCGGGCTGATGCGACGTCAGTCGTGGAACGGAGAGAGTGGGAAGTCGGCCCGGCCGACTTCCCACTCCCGTTGTTCTCCGCGCGTCGGGGTCCGCTCAGTTGAAGACCAGGACGTCGGTGCGCATCGGCAGCGAGCTGCCCCAGTCGATGTTGATCTTGAAGGTGACCACCCCGTTCCCGGGGGCGATGCTCGACACCTGGAGGGCGGCGGCGCCGACGAAGCGGTGGCCGTTGGCGTCGATCTCGGAGGCGGTGATGACGACGGTCGAGTCGACCCCGATGACGTTCCACGGGAGCTGCAGGTTGAACACCCCGTGCGACGGGGTCCAGGTCCACCAGGCCCGCCACACGGCGCCGACGTTGCCGCCGATCGCCGCGAGGTCCTGTCCGTGGCTGGTGGGCTGGGAGCTGCCCGCGATCTGCGGGATCTCGGAGGCGGAGGATTCGGCTGCGGTCATGGCGGCACTCCTTACGCCGGGAGAGCCCGACGGGCTCTCCGATTACTCCGAGTGTCGGTCAGTGTGCGGAGCGTCGGCAATCACTCGTGCGAGTGAATCCCCGTGCTTCGTCGGCGTGTCGCTGGCGTCGGCACTCAGGGCTCATTGGGAGGTGTCGACTCGCTGGACCGGTGCCGGAGGCTGGGCCGACCGCGCGCCCGATCACCTCCTCCGCCGAGGACACCCGCCACGACGTCACCCGCTCCTCGTGCGCCAGGCCCTCCGAGGCCTCCCGCCGGAACACACACCGCACCGGGTACCAGGACGCCTCCGCCGCTGCCATGGCCGGTCTCCTCGCATCCCGTGCCGAGCGGGGCATCCTCGCCGCCCGTCACGGGATCCTGGCCACCGCACTGCTGACACGGTCTCCGACTACGCCGGCTCGTAGGTGGTGGAGCGCACCAGTGCCCGTGCCTGGGTCCCGTCCATCGGGTGGGCGAAGAGGTAGCCCTGCCCCAGGGGGCAGCCCATGGCGGCGAGCAGGTCGCGCTGGTCAGGGTGTTCGATGCCCTCGGCGATGACCTGGACGCCGAGGGTGTCGGCGATCCGGGTGATGCCCTCGACCAGGGCGTACTGCTGGGGGGAGAGGCCGAGTCCGTCGATGAAGGACTTGTCGATCTTCAGCAGGGAGATCGGGAACTCCCGCAGGTAGGACAGCGAGGAGTAGCCGGTGCCGAAGTCGTCGATGGCGAGGCCGATGCCGAGTTCGCCGAGGGTGGCCATGTCGGCGCGCAGGCGGTCGTCGCGGCGCATCAGGACGGATTCGGTGAGTTCCAGGACGAGGGTGCGCGGGTCGATGCCGGAGGTGGCCAGGGCGTGGCGCACCACGTCGACGAAGCCGGCGTCGCGGAACTGGCGGGCGGAGACGTTGACGTTGACCCGCAGCGGGGGGCGGCCGGCGGCGGCGCGGGCGGCGGAGCTGGCGGCGTGCCAGGCGGCGGCCTCCTCGGCGGCGCGTTCCAGGACCCAGGCGCCGAGGGGGACGATCTGGCCGCTCTCCTCGGCGAGGGCGATGAACTCGTCGGGGAGCACCATGCCGCGTCCGTCGTGGGGCCAGCGGACGAGGGCTTCGAAGGCGACCAGATCGCCCGTGCGCAGGTCGACGATCGGCTGGTAGTACAGCTGGAAGGCCGATTCGGCGATCGCGGAGTCCAGGTTCTCGTTCATCTCGTGCCGCTCGACCATCCCGGCCTGCAGGGCCGGCCGGTAGTGGCACCACTGGCGGCGGCCGGCCGCCTTCGCCGAGTAGAGCGCGAGGTCGGCGTGGGCGAGCAGTTCGGTCGAGTCCACGCTGTCCTCGGTGGTCGCGACGCCGATGCTGGCGCTGACCCGGACGGCGCCGGCGCTGAGCTTGAACGGTTCGGCGAACACGGCGAGCACGCCGGCCGCGATGGTGTCCACGTCGGCCGGGCACAGGGCGTCCTCGACCAGGACGGCGAACTCGTCGCCGCCGAGCCGGGCGGCGGTGTCCGAGCTGCGCAGCGCGGTGGAGATCCGCAGCGAGACGGCGACCAGCAGTTCGTCGCCGACGGCGTGTCCCTGGGTGTCGTTGACCACCTTGAAGTCGTCCAGGTCGATGAACAGCACCCCGGTGACGGCCCCGCTGCGCTCGCCGCGGGAGAGCGCGTGGCCGACCCGGTCCTGGAACAGCACCCGGTTGGCGAGGCCGGTCAGCGAGTCGTGGAAGGCCCGGTGGGTCAGCTCGCGCTCCATCTGGCGCTGCTCGGTGACGTCGCGCAGGGTGAGCACCAGGCCGCCGACCGTCGGGTCGTCGCGCAGGTCGGTGTAGCGGACCTCGGCCTCGATCGGGGTGCGGTCCTGGCGCAGCAGCCGCCAGTGCTCGCGCGGCTGGTCGCCGCGGGGCGGTTCGGCGGGGCCGCGCA
The DNA here is from genome assembly GCF_014596465.1 of Streptomyces sp. CBMA123. Classification (GTDB taxonomy): domain Bacteria; phylum Actinomycetota; class Actinomycetes; order Streptomycetales; family Streptomycetaceae; genus Kitasatospora. Next base: position 26,203 of record NZ_MECK01000633.1, read on the forward strand.
TCCGGGCCAGCGCCTTGCCGACCTCCCGGCTGTCCTCGGGCGGGACGAGGTCGGTCAGCAGGGTGCCGTCCAGGCTGGGGTAGCCGAGCACCCGCTGGGCGGAGGAGGAGGCGTAGCGGACGCCGTCGTCGGCGTCGAGGATCAGGATGACGTCGCCGGCGTTCTGCACCAGGGTGCGGAAGTACAGCTCGCTGTTGCGCCGGATGACCTCCTGGCTCAGCACCACGCGTTCGACGGCCAGCGCCGCCTGGCCGGCCAGGATCTCCAGTGAGCCCCAGAGGCTGGTCAGCTCCTGCTCGGTGCCGGTGACGACGAGCGAGCCGATCAGCGGGTCACCGGAGGGGCGCTCGGCCAGCATGAGCGGGCAGACCAGGGCGGCGGGCATGCCGCCGAGGTGGGCGGGCAGGTCGACGGAGCCGACGGGCAGCAGCCGGGTCTCGCGGTGGGCGGCGAGGCCGGCGAGGACCTCGTCCTCCTGCGGGGTGGGGCGGTGCGGGGAGGCGCTCCCGCCATCGCCCGGGCCCCCGCCCAGGCCGCCCACGCCCAGGCCTGCGCCCGTGCCGCCGCCGTCCGTGTGGTTGCCGGCGCGCCGGACGTGCAGCACCCCGGACTCGGCCACCGTCAGCAGGGCGACGTGCCCGCGCTCGGCGGGCATCAGGGTGGAGGCGGCGGCCTGGACGGCGTCCGCGACCTCCGCCACCGTGACGGCCGCGGTCAGCCGGGCGCCCGCCTGGCGCAGGGCCCGTTCCCGGGCCACGGCCTGCCGGCGGGCGACCACCACGACGGCCAGCCGGGCCAGCACCAGCAGGTACAGCAGGGCGGAGAAGGCGCCGATCACGCCCGCGTTGCTGGTGTTCCCGGCCAGTGACTCGATGATCAGGATGCCGGGTGCGATCAGCGAGGCGAGGGTCAGCAGGGCGAGCCGGCCGGCGGAGAGGTCGGGCTGCTGGGTGGGGACGGGCCTGGTCAGTTCGACCATCGAGGGGTGCAGCGCGGCCGCGCCCCAGGCGGTGTAGAAGGCGGCCCAGCCGAGTTCCACGCCGGTGCCGATCTGCCAGGTGCCGTGCAGCTGGATCAGCCCGTAGAGGACGTCGGAGGTGAGCAGGCCGAGGGCGCCGACGGTGAGCAGTTGCAGTGAGCGGGAGTTGCCGCCCCGCGGGGTCAACAGCCGTAGCAGCAGGGCGAGGACGACCACGTCGCCGAGCGGGTAGGCGATCGAGACGGCCTTCTGGATCCAGGTGAGGTCCGGGTTCCGGGCGTACGGGAGGATCAGGTAGATCCAGACGAGCAGGGCCAGGCCGAGCGTGATGATCAGGGCGTCGAGCAGTCCGGCGCGGTCCTGGCGGGCGGTGCGCCAGCGGATGAAGCCGAGCAGGCCTGCCGCGTACAGCAGGAACTCGGCGAGGTAGAAGCCGTCCGCGACGGACGGGAACGGGTTGTCGAGGTGCAGGATGTCGAGCTGAAGAGCCTGTATCGCCTCGCCCGTGGTGAAGCTGAGGTTGGCGAGCGCCAGCAGGTACCAGAACAGCGGGTGGCGGGGGCGGTTGAGCCGGACGCCGACCACGACGGCGGCGACGCCACCGAGGCCCATGCCCGTCCACCAGATGATCCGCAGCCCGGGGTCGGCGAAGTAGATGCCGGTGAACAGCACCATCCAGAGCAGGTAACACACCATCAGGCGTTGTCGCCGGCGAGTCAACGAGCTACCTCCTCCGCGACACCACCCCGCCGCTCGGGCAGGGGAGTTCGGGCGAGGACGGGTGCGTACGGGTCCTGGGGGGCCTTCCTCGGCCCACGGGGAAGTGGCGTCCGGCGGTCCGTGCGACGGACGTTGTCGGTGTCCCCTGAGTGCGTATAGTCGGAAATGTCGCACCTCCCAGCATTCTGCCGCTTCAGCACGAGGTCAAGCCGGTGGACGACGCACCCGACAGCGCACTGGGTGTACGCACGGATGTGAACTCCGGGCGTCACGCCGTGGTGCGGAACGACGACGGCCAGTACGCGCTCTGGCCCGCGGAGCCCGGGGACGTGCCGCTGCCCACCGGGTGGCGGCAAGTGTACGGGCCGGCCGGCCGGGCCCGGTGCCGGGCCTGGGTCGAGCGGAACGTGCCGGCCCTGGCGGGGCCGTCCGCCCGCGCCGGGTTCGCGGAGACGGTGCACGGCCTGTTCCGGGCCCGGGCCGCCCACGACCCGACGGCGATCGCCGTGGTGGCGGAGGAGGCCACGCTCGGCTACCGCGAGCTGGACGGGCGCAGCGACCGGCTGGCGGCCGAGCTGCGGGCCCGGGGGGTGGGGCCGGGGCAGGTGGTGCCGGTGTGCCTGGGGCGCGGGGTGGAGCTGGTGGTGGCCTGGCTGGGGGTGCTCAAGGCGGGCGGGGCGTTCCTGCCGCTGGATCCGGCGCACCCGGAGCGGCGGCTCGCGGGGTTGGTGGCGGACAGCGGGGCGCGGGTGGCGGTCACGGACGGTCGTGGGTTCGACGGGGTGGAGCGGGTGGCGCCGGACGCCGGCTCCGCGTCGGCGCAGACCGCCGCCCGGGACGAGCACGCCACGCCCGACGACCTCGCCTACCTGATCTACACCTCCGGCACCACCGGCCGCCCCAAGGGCGTCCCGGTCACCCACCGTTCGCTGGTGTTCACCCTCGACCGGGTCGTCCGCGCCTACCGCCTCGCCCCCGGCGAGCGGGTGCTCCAGCTGGCCGCGCTCGGCGCCGACACCGCGCTGGAGCAGGTGTTCTCGGCACTGCTCGCCGGGGCGACGGTGGTGCTCGGCGGCCGGGACACCTGGGCGCCCACCGAACTGGTCCGGCGGCTGCCCCGGCTCGGCCTGGCCGTCGCCGACTTCACGCCCGCGTACTGGCACCACGTGCTGGACCTGTTGCCGCCCGGCGGCCCGGCGCCGGACGGGCTGCGGCTGGTGGTGGTCGGCGGGGACGTGGTGCACGCCGACGACTGCCGGGCCTGCGCGGAGCGGCTGCCGGGGGTGCGGCTGCTCAACGCGTACGGGGTGACGGAGGCGGCGGTCACCTCGCTGCACTGCGAGGTCACCCCGGAGCTGCTGGCCGCCCCGGCCGCGCCGGTGCCGATCGGGCGGCCGCTGCCGGGGGTGCGGGTGCACGTGCTGGACGAGCGGCTGCGGCCGGTGCGGCCCGGCGAGCGGGGTGAGATCCACCTCGGCGGGCCCGGCCTCGCCCGCGGCTACTGGCGGCAGGCCGGGCTCACCGCCGAGTCGTTCCGGCCCGATCCGTACGCGCCGCTGCCCGGTGAGCGGATGTACCGCACCGGGGACGCCGGGCGCTGGCGGGCGGACGGGCAGCTGGAGATCCTCGGGCGCTTCGACGACCAGGTGAAGGTGCGCGGGCACCGGGTCGACCCGGCCGAGGTGGAGGCGGTGCTCTCCGCCCACCCGGCGGTGCGGCAGGCCCGGGTCGCGGCCGACGGCAGCGCGCCGGACGGCAGCCGGGTGCTCACCGCGTACTACACGGTGGGCGACCGGGCGGTGCCCCCCGAGGGGCTGCGGGCGTTCCTCGCGGAGCGGCTGCCGGAGTACCTCGTCCCGGCGGAGTTCGTACCGTTGGAGGCCATGCCGCTCACGGCGGCGGGGAAGATCGACCGGCGCTCGCTGCCGCACGCCCCGGTCCGGACGGCGGCGCCCGCCGCCCCCATCCCCGCCACCATCCCCGCTCTCACTCCCGCCGGTCCCGGACCGAGCGCCGTGGAGGCCGCCGTCGGCCACCTCTGGGCGGAGCTGCTCGGCGCCGAACTCGTCGGCCCCGACGGCGACTTCTTCGCCCTCGGCGGCACCTCGCTGCTCGCCATGGAGATGCTCGCCCGGGCCCGGATGATGTTCGGCCTGGACGTCGGCCACGTCCGCACCCTCACCCGGGCACTGCTGCGCTCGCCCGTCCTGCGCGACTTCACCGCCGCACTGCAGGCCGCCAGGGCCGGCGCCGCCCCGGGGGAGGCCGGTGCGGGCGCCGTCGACTGGTACGCCGAGGCCCGACTCACCCACGGCGTGGGCCAGTCCTGGAGCCCCGCGCCGTCCCGGGCCGAGCCCGCCGAGATTCTGCTCACCGGCGCCACCGGCTTCTGCGGCGCCCACCTGCTGCACGTGCTGCTCGCCACCACCCGGGCGCGGATCCACTGCCTGGTCCGCGCGCCGGACGAGGAGCACGCGCTGGAACGGCTACGTGCCACCCAACAGCGCTTCCTGCGAAGGGACTTGGCCGACCACCGGGTGGTGCCGCTGGTCGGCGACCTGGCCGCCGAGCGGCTCGGGCTGACGGAGCGCCGCTTCGACTGGCTGGCCGGGCGCCTGGACGCGGTGTACCACCTCGGCGGGCAGGTCAACTTCCTCTACCCGTACCACCAGTTGCGCGCGCCCAACGTCGGCGGCACCCGGGAGGTGGTCCGGCTCGCCGGGCACAGCCGGGGCGTGCCCGTGCACTACCTCTCCACCCTCGCCGTGCTGGCCGGGTTCGGCGCGGCCGGCGTCCGCGAGGTCGCCGAACGCACGCCGCTGGCCCACCCCGAACGGCTCGGCGTCGGCTACGTGGAGAGCAAGTGGGTCGCCGAGCAGCTGCTGCACAATGCGGCGGCGGGCGGGCTGCCGGTCACCGTGCTGCGCACCAACGACGTCACCGGGGACCTCGCGGCCGGGGTGATGAACACCGGCACCGAACTCTGCGCGCTGATCAAGTACTTCGCCGACAGCGGCAGTTGTCCGGACGTACGGCTGCCGCTGGACTTCGTGCCCGCCGACCGGTTCGCCCGGGCAGTCGCCCACATCGCCGCGCACGCGCCCGCCGACGGCGAGGTCTACCACCTCACCTCGCCGGACCCGGCCGGGCTCCCCGACCTCGCCGACCGGCTCCGGGCGCGCGGCCACCGGATCGATCAACTCCAGTACCGGGACTGGGTGCGGCGGCTGGTCCGGTTCGCCGCCGGGCATCCGACCCACCCGATCACACCGTTCGTCCCGCTGTTCGTCGACCGGGCGCCCGGATCCGAACTGTCCATCAGCGAGCTGTACTTCCAGCCGGTGTTCCCGAGGTTCGACCGGGCCAACGCGGAGGCGGCGCTGGAGGGCAGCGGGATCGAACTGCCGGCCGTGGACGGCGCCCTGCTGGACCACTACCTGGCCCGGCTGGCGGACGAGGGGTTCCTGTGACCGCGCCGGTGCCCGACTTCGACGCCCTGGACCTCCGACACGCCGCCGGGGACGGGCCGGTGGCGTTCGGCGGGGTGCTCGGCCCGCGGCAGCTGCTGGCGGCCTACCGGCGCGGACTGTTCCCGCTGCCGGCGGCGGACGAGTACGCGGGCGCCTACAATGAGGCGCTGCACGGGGAGGCGGTCGAGGCCGGCGAGGTGGCCGTGCTGCCGGGCGCCGCCGACCCGTACGCGCTGGCCTGGTGGTCGCCGGACCCGCGCCCGGTGCTGCGGCCCGGCGCCGTCCGGCTGCCCCGCAGGCTCGCCCGGCGGCTGCGCGGGGCGCACGGGTCCGCGACACCGTGGTGGAGCACCGCCGACCAAGCCTTCGGCGCGGTCCTCGCGGCCTGCGCCGAGGGGCGTCAACCCGCCTGGCTCACCGAGGAGTTACGGGCGGCGCTGGTCGAGCTGAACGGGCTCGGCGCGGCGCACAGCGTCGAGGTGTGGGAGGGCGGGGAGCTGATCGGCGGGGCATTCGGAGTGGCCGCCGGGCCGGTGCTGAGCCTGGACTCGATGTTCCACCGCCGGCCGGACGCCGCCCGGGTCGCCGTCGCCGACCTCGGGGCCCGGTTCGCCGCCGCGGGCGGGCGCCTGCTCGACGCCCAGTGGGACGGGCCGTACGTGCGCAGCCTCGGAGCGGTGCCGATGGAGCGCACCCGCTACCTCGCCGAGCTGGCCGGGCCCCCTGCGGGGGGTACACTGCCGGACGGTCGGCTGCCCGTCGCACGGCTGGTCTGACCTGCGGTTTCGAGTCGGCTCCGGGTCGGCCCCGGGCTTGGGGGCGATCTCGTTGGTCCGTCTTCGACAAACTTATTCCTCGTCAGTAACATGACGCCGCGTGTTCAAACCCTCGATAGGCCGGGCCGCGCCCGCAGCCCTGCTCACCCTCATCCTCGCCGGGACGGCCGCGTGCGGGCCCACCGGCTCCGGCAGCACCCCGCAGGCCGCCGTCGAACCGGCCGCCGCCGGCATCGCCGCCACCGCCACCACCGCCGGGGGCAGCCCGGCGGGCGGGG
>NZ_MECK01000634.1 GCF_014596465.1 Streptomyces sp. CBMA123
CCTGGTGGTCAAGACCACCGAGACCCCGGCCGAGAAGGGCTGGAGCATCGACGAGACCAAGACCATCGCGCCGTGCCACACCCCGACGCCGACGCCCACCCCGACCCCCACCAAGACGCCCACCCCCCCCCCCACCCCCCCCCCCCCCCCCACCCCCCCCCCCCCCCCCCCCCCCCCCCCGCCCCCCCCCCGCCCCCCCCCCCCCCCCCCCCCCCCCCCCCCCCCCCCACCCCCCCCCCCCACCCCCCCCCCCCCAGCCCGCGCCCGCCGGTCCCATCGCCGTCCTGCTGATCGGCCCGGCCGGGGCGGGCAAGACCACCGTGGCCCGGTACTGGGCCGAGCGCCGGGCCACCCCGACGGCGCACATCAGCCTGGACGACGTCCGCGAGTGGGTGCAGTCCGGCTTCGCCAACCCGCAGGCCGGCTGGAACAACGCCTCCGAGGCCCAGTACCGGCTGGCCCGCCGCACCTGCGGGTTCGCCTGCCGCAACTACCTGGCCAACGGCATCTCCTGCATCATTGACGACGCCGTCTTCCCGGACCGCCCGGCGATCGGCCTCGGCGGCTGGAAGCGCCACATCGGCCCCGGCATGATCCCGGTCGTGCTGCTGCCCAGCCTGGACTCGGTGCTGCGCCGCAACGCCCGCCGCGGCGGCACCCGGCGGCTCGGTGACGAGGAGGTGGCGCGCATCCACGGGCGGATGGCCGGCTGGTACAACTCCGGGCTGCCGATCATCGACAACTCGTACCTGGACGTGGCCGGCACGGCCGCCGAGTTGGACCGCGTCATCATGGCCCGGCTGATGGGCATGCCGGTCCGCTGAACCGGGGTGTCGTCGGCGGCTGCGATGATGGAGCCGTCCCGCCGAAACCACCCGGGGAGCTGAACCCGTGCCGGAAGGCCACATCATCCACCGCCTCGCCGGTCAGAACCGTACGGCCTTCGGCGACCGCCCGGTGCGGGTCTCCAGCCCGCAGGGCCGCTTCGCCGACGAGGCCAAGGCCATCGACGGGCAGCTGCTCACCGGCGCGGAGGCCACCGGCAAGCACCTCTTCCTCGGCTTCGAGGAGGGCGCCTGGGTGCACGTCCACCTCGGCCTCTACGGCGGCTTCACCTTCGGCACCGGCCCCGCGCCCGAGCCCGTCGGCCTGGTCCGGCTGCGGCTGGCCAACGACGACGGCTACGCCGACCTGCGCGGTCCCACCACCTGTGCGCTGGTCACCGACGCCGAGAAGGCCGCCGTCGCCGCCCGGCTCGGCCCCGACCCGCTGCGCGCCGACGCCGACCCGGAGGCCGCCTGGCGCCGGATATCGGGCAGCCGCACGACCGTCGCCGCGCTGCTGATGGACCAGAAGGTGCTGGCCGGGGTCGGCAATGTGTACCGCGCCGAGGTGCTGTTCCGCCACCACATCGACCCGCACCGGGCCGGCCGCGACCTCACCCGCCGCGAGTGGGACGCGATCTGGGCCGACCTGGTCGCCCTGATGCACGAGGGCGTCGCGGCCGGCCGGATCGACACCGTCCGCCCCGAGCACACCCCGGAGGCGATGGGCCGCCCGCCCCGGGTGGACGACCACGGCGGCGAGGTGTACGTCTACCGCCGTGCCGCGATGCCCTGCCTGGTCTGCGGCACGGAGGTGCGGACGGAGGCGCACGCGGCCCGCAACCTGTTCTGGTGCCCGACCTGCCAGGCGGCCTGAGCGGTTGATCCGCCCACCGGGCGGGTGCCCAGCCCGTAGGCTGGGGCCCGACCGGCCGGAGGGAGCAGGCGGATGGATCCGCGCGAGGTGGCGAACACCGTGTCAGGCGCCACGGTGGGCGGCCACGTGGTCCAGGCGGGCAGCATCGGCTCGTTGCACCTCCACCAGCCGGCGTGCGTGCCCAGGCCCCGTCAGGTCCGGCCGCCGCACGGCCCCTTCGTCAACCGCGAGCCGGAACTCGCCGCGCTGACCGAGGCGTTGGGCCGGGTCGAGGCCGGCGGGCTCGGGATCGTGGTGTTCACCGGACTCGGCGGGGTCGGGAAGACCGAGCTGATCGCCAAGTTCACCGAGGAGCACCGGACGAGCTTCCCGGACGGGGACCTCTACGCGGACCTGCTGGCCTACCGGCACCAGAGCGGGGTGGACCTGCCGGACCTGCTGGCCGGCTTCCTGCGCGCGCTCGGCTCCGAACCCCCGGCAGCGGAGGCCGAGCGGTTCACCGAGTTCCGTACGGTCACCGCCGAACGCCGCTGCCTGTTCTTCCTGGACAACGTCGAGCACGCCGCCGAAGTCCGGGCGCTGCTCCCGTCCAGCGGGCTGGTGGTGGTCGCGAGTCGGCGCCGGCTGCCCGCGTTGCGGATGGACGGCGCCGAGGTGCGGCAGCTCGGGCCGCTGAGCGCGGCCGCCGGCGCCGAGCTGGTGCGCGGGTGGCTGGGCGTCGGGCGGGGCACCGAGGCGGAGTTGGCGGAGCTGGTCGAGGAGTGTGGCGGGCTGCCGCTCACGCTGAACGCGGTCGGGAGCCAGCTGCTGGACCGGGAGCACCTGCCGGTCGGCCGGGTGGTGGCCGAACTGCGCGACCGGGAGGGCAGGTTGGCCGTGCTGGAGGACGAGGAGAATGGCCTCGGCCCGACCTACGACGCGGTGTACGAGCGGCTGTCGCCGCAGGGCCGGGCGCTCTACCGGCTGATCGGTGTGCACCCGGGCCCCTTCGTGTCGGCCGAACTGGCCCGCGCGGCGGGCGTCGAGCAGGCCGCGCGGGCGCTGACCGAACTGCGTGCCGTGCACCTGGTGGACGAGGTGCTCGACGCCGACGCCGAGGACCGCTTCCGGGCCCATGACGTGGTGCGGCTGCACGCCTACGGCCGGACCCGTGAACTCCCCGGCCGGGTCGACCTGCTGGCCCGGGTGGTGGCCTACTACCGGGGCCGCTGCTCGCTGGCGGACCGGGCGATGGGGGCGCGGCTTCGGCTGCAGGAGCCCGGAGGCGAGGGACTGCCCGGCTTCGGCTCCGGGGCGGCGGCCCTGGAGTGGCTGCACGCCGAACGGGCCAATCTGCGCGCGGTCGTGGAGGCGGCGGCCGAGCAGCGGTGGCACGGCGAGGTGTGGCGGCTCTGCGAATCGCTGTGGCCGCTCTACCACAGCCGCAAGCTCTACCAGGACTGGATCGCCACCCATCGGCTGGGCGTCGAGTCGGCCCACTGGGACAACCAGCCGGGCGCGGTGGTCCGGATGCGCAACCAGCTCGCCCGCGCCCACTACGAGCGCAAGGAGTACGGGCAGGCCGCCGAGCAGTTGGCGCTCGCCGCGGAGCAGCTGCCGCTGGTGGCCGAGCGCCGGGTGGTGGGCGTGCTGTACGAGACGGACGGCCTGCTGTGCCTGGCCGACGGCCGTCCGGGCGAGGCGGTGGAACGGTTCACGCTGGCCCTGGCGGAGAACCGGGGCGATGCCCACGGCGAGATCGTGCAGAGCTACAACCTGGCGCAGGCGCTGATCGCCGACGGGCGGCCGGACGAGGCGCTGGCCGTGCTGACGGAGGCTGCCGCCCGGGCTTCGGACACCGACGACCACGACATGCTGATGAAGCTGCCGCTGGTGCGCGCCCGCGCCCACCGGGCGCTCGGGCAGCTCGACCTGGCCGTCGACGCCGCGGGCGAGTGCGTCCGCCGGGCCGGTGAGCGGAAGGCGTACCCGAAGGAGGCCCAGGCCCACACCCTGCTGGTCGCCCTCGCGGAGGAACTGGACGATCCGGAGCTGGCCGAGCGCAGCCGGGCGCGGCTGCGGGAGCTGGCTTCCTAGGGCGCGCCCCAGCGCCGCGCGCCCGGCGGGGAGCGTCGGAGATGTCCTAGGGACCGGTGGTGAAGGCGACCCGGGTGCGGTGCTCGCCGGTGTGGACGGTGAGTCCGTGCTCGGGCAGGCCGGCCGGGTCGCCGCCGTCGGCGAGCCAGCAGGCGACGGCGGAGCCGAGCAGCAGCGGGTCGAGGACGGGGTCGGGGTCGGCGAAGGCCGGTTCGGCGCGGGCCTCCAGCAGTAGGCCGGTGCGCAGCCGGAGCACGTGGCGGGCCGGGCCGAGGGCGGCCACGGCGACGGCGAGGCCGGGCAGTTCGGCGAAGGTGTCGGCGAGCCAGTGGGCGGCCGGGCGTTCGGCGTACGGCTCGGTGCGGGCGAGGACCTCGGCGGTGTGGCGCAGGGCGTCGCCGGGGTGGTCGTCGGTGAAGGCGTGGAAGCCGCGCGGGGTGTGGTCGACGGGGTCGATCGGGTAGCGCCGCAGGCTGACCTCCGTCCCCTCGCTCTTGCCCTCGACGTCGTACGCGGTGGGCCCTTGGGTGCTCCCGGGGCGGGGCACGGGGTGGGGATAGGGGCGCAGGACCGGTGCGGCCGCGGGTTCGTCCACGCCGTCGAGGAAGGAGTAGAGCAGCGGGCGCAGCACCCGGGCGGATTCGCCGCGGTGGGCCAGCGAGCGGTCGGTGAGGTCGCTCAGGTCGGCCGGGTCCCGGGCGAGGGCGCGTTCGAGCTGGGCGGCGAGGTCCCCGTCGGGGTCGAGGACGGGGGCGCTCTGGCCGAAGGCGTAGCCGGGGGAGTGCGGGTCGAGTTCGGCGGCGCCGGTGGCGACGATCATCGTTCGGCGTTCCAGGGCGGCGCCGTAGACGGAGACCGAGCCGTGGTCGCCGATCATGAAGTCGGCGGCGACGAGCGCGGCCTGCCAGCCCTGGTGGGGCGGGATGAGCCGCAGGCCCATCCGGCAGGCGTCGTCGAGCAGGGCCTCGGGGTCGTGTCGGCTCCAGATGTTGGGGTGGAGCACGACGGCCACCGTGTACTCGTCGGCGGGCAGTTGGCGGACCAGCCGTTGGGGGAGGTCGGGGTGGCGGCCGAATAACGAGTGCTCGCTCCAGGTGGAGTCGACGACGACGAGCCGGCGGCCGCGTACGGCGCCGAGTGCGGCGCGGTAGCCGTCACGGGAGCGTTCGCTGCGCAGGATCCGGTCGAAGCACGGGTCGCCGACGACCCGGGCGACGTCCAGGGCCTCGGGGCAGGAGGTCCGCAGCCGGTCCAGCTGTTCGGGGTGGGAGAGGCCGAGGACGTCCACGAACACCCGGCCGTGGTGGGTGAGTTCGTTGCGGGAGAGGCCGGCGGCGCTCACCTGGTCGCCGGTGGACTCGGTGACCAGCCGGTTGTAGCCGGCACCGTGCGGGAGGACGACCAGGCGGGCGTCCAGGCGGTGCATGGAGGAGTGGACGGCGCAGGCGACGGCCAGGTCGAAGCGGCGTCGGACGGCGTCCTCCCAGTCCAGCACGGTGTAGCCGGGCAGGCCGTGGAGGTACTCGTCCAGGGCGCGGTCGGCGAACACGGAGCCGGGGTTGACGGTGAAGTACCGCTCGATGCCGTCCGGGTTCAGCAGGGCGAGGACGTCCAGGACCCGGGTCGCGGAGGTGAGGGTGCGGGCGACCGCCAGCACGCGGGCCTTGACCGGGCGGGTGTTCCAGCGGTCGGCGGGCCAGACGTGGGGGTGGGACGGCACATCGTGATCGTACTCATCCGGCCGCGCCTAGGCGTCCGTTCGCGGGAGACGGGCAGTTCCGAGTGTCGGTCAGCCCGCCGCCGCGGTGGGCTCCTCGTGCTCGCCGGCGGCGCACTCGTCGAGGAGGGGGCGCAGGGCGTCGTCCACGAGCCGGTAGCGCACCACGCGTCCGTCCTTGTCGCCGGTGACCACGCCGGCGGTGCGGAGCAGCCGCAGGGCCTGGGAGACGGCCGGGTCGCGCATGCCGGTGGCGACCGCCAGGTCGCTGACGGCGAGCGGGCCGGCCCGGTGGAGGGCGAGCAGCAGGGCGAGCCGTCCGGGGTCGGAGAGCAGCGAGAACCGCTCGGCCCAGGACCGGACGTGGGCGGTGTCCCCGATGGCGGCGATGGCCTCGCAGACCCGGTGTCCGTCGATGGTGCGGTGGCCCGCGCGGTCGGCCGGTACGAGATGCATGCGGACATTCTGGCAGCTCACGACCTGTGATCCTGGACACCTGCACAGGTGCGCAGCCTTGCGGGGGTGCGGTCCTGCCCCTACGGTGTTCCCCGCCGTGGTGCTCGGGAAGACCGGTGACGGACCCTCAACAGGTCCCATTCCGGAGCGGCCCTCGCCACTGTGATCGGGGGACAGTCGTCCGAACCCACGTGCCACTGGGCGCCTCGTGCGCCTGGGAAGGCGGGTCCGGAAGCCCCGTAAGCCAGGAGACCGGCCACGGCATCTCACGAAGTCATTCCACGAGGTGCTGGAGCGTGATCCGAAGATGACCCTGCCCGAAACCGCCACGCCTGCCGAGGCGGCCCTCTCCGTCCTGCCCACCTTCCGGTGGAAGCGCGAGGACACTTTCCGTACCGCCGGGCTGATGGGGGTGATCCTCGCCATGCACGTGGTGGCCTTCGGGACGCTCGTCTTCCTGGTCGCGCCCCACGGCTACACGGTCGGCACCCAGGTGTTCGGGGTCGGCCTGGGCATCACCGCGTACACCCTGGGCATGCGGCACGCCTTCGACGCGGACCACATCGCGGTGATCGACAACACCACCCGCAAGCTGATGGCGGACGGCAAGCGTCCGGTCTCGGTGGGCTTCTGGTTCGCCCTCGGGCACTCCTCGATGGTGGTCCTGATGGCCGCCCTGGTGGCGGGCGGCGCCCAGCTGGCGAACACCCTGATGGACGACGACTCGGCCACCCACAAGTGGCTCGGGCTGGTCGGCACCACGGCCTCCGGCGCCTTCCTCTACCTGATCGGGGCGCTCAACCTGGCGGCGCTGCTCGGCATCCTCAAGGTGTTCCGCTCGATGCGGGCCGGAAGGTACGACGAGGCGGAGCTGGAGGAGCACCTCAACTCGCGCGGCTTCATGGCCCGGATCCTGAACAGGGCGACCCGCTCGATCACCCGGCCCGGGCAGATGTTCCCGGTCGGCATGGTGCTGGGCCTGGGCTTCGACACCGCGACCGAGGTCACCCTGATGGTGATGGCCGGTTCGGGCGCGGCGGCGGGGCTGCCCTGGTACGCGATCGTCTGCCTGCCGCTGCTGTTCGCGGCCGGGATGAGCCTGTTCGACACCCTGGACGGGACGTTCATGAACTTCGCGTACCAGTGGGCCTTCTCCAACCCGGTGCGCAAGGTGTACTACAACCTGACCATCACCGGGCTGTCGATCGCGGTGGCCTTCATCATCGGCACCATCGAGCTGGTCGGCGTGCTGCACGAGAAGCTCGACCTGACCGACCCGGTGACCGGGTTCATCGCGGACATCTCGCTGGACAACGTCGGCTACGCGATCGCGGGGTTGTTCGTGGTGGTGTGGGCGATCGCCATCGCCTACTGGAAGCTGACCGGCGTCGAGAAGCGCTGGACGCCCGCGAAGCGGCCGTAGCGGGAGGCCGCCCGGTGGTCACGCCGCCGCGAGCAGCAGCGTGCCCGCGACGGCGAGCCCGGCGCCGACCACCTGGACCGGGCGCAGCCGCTCCTTCAGCACGCCGCGCGCCAGCAGGGCGGTGACCACCGGGTAGAGCGAGGCGAGCACGGCGGCCGTCGCGGGCGAGTCACCGTGCGAGGCCATCGCGTAGGCGGCGTTGCCCGCGACGTCGGCCAGCCCGACGCAGGTGAGCAGGGGCAGGCGGGAGCGCAGCTCCGGCAGCAGCCCGGCGGTGTCGGTGCCGCGCAGCCCGATCAGCAGCGCGGCACCGCCGACGAGGATATTGACGAGCCGCTGGACGAACAGCGCGAGCAGCAGCCCGCCGCCGGCCGAGGCCTGCGAGAGCAGTGACATGGTGGCCCCGAAGCCGAAGGCGGCGGCCAGGGTGAGCAGCAGGGCGGTGCGGGCCGCGGCCGGGCCGCCGCGCTCGGGGCCGCCGGCCAGCACCACGCCGGCCACCGCCACCGCGATCCCGGCGAGCTGGCCGGGGCCGGGCCGCTCGCCGAGGGCGAGCCCGACGCCGACCGGCACCACGACGCCGACGGTGGCGAGCGGGGACACCACTCCCATCGGGCCGAGTGCGAGCGCCCGGTAGAAGGCGAGCATCGCGAACGGGCCGATCACCCCAGCGGCGACGGCGTACCAGAGCGCCGGGGAGGCGTGGGCCGGGCCGCCGGTGGCCAGGAGCGCGAGGAGCAGGACGGCGGTGGCCGTGCCCTGGGAGACGACCACGACGGCGAGCGCGGGCAGCCGGCGGGTGAGGACGCCGCCGCCGAAGTCGCCCAGGCCGGTGAGCAGGCTGGCGGCGAGGGCGAGCAGGGCGGTCACCGGAGCGACCCGGGGTTCGAGGACAGCACAATGCACTCCGAAGTACAGTCGGATGGACTCGTTGCTGGAACGGCAGCGTAGTGCACTGAACTGAACTCGGCCGAACAATATTCTGTACTTCTCGTACGGTGGACACCGGAGGACTGCCCGCGTGCCGGACCCCGACCTCGTCTCCCGGGCCCTCGCCCGGAACGTCAAGCGGCTGCGCACCGAGCGCGGCCACACCCTGGACGCCCTGGCCGCCCGCTCCGGGGTGAGCCGCGGCATGATCGTCCAGATCGAGCAGGGCCGCACCAATCCGAGCGTGGCCACCGTCGTACGGCTCGGCGATGCGCTCGGCGTCTCGATCGCCACCCTGCTCGACTACGAGGAGGGCCCGGACGTCCGGATCGTGCCCGGCGACCAGGCCGTCCCGCTCTGGACCGGACCGGCCGGCGGGACGGGCACCCTGCTGCACGGGATCGAGGCCCCCGGGCCGCTGGAGCTGTGGGACTGGCGGATGGCGCCCGGCGAGGAGTACTCCTCCGAGCCGCACCCGGCCGGGACGGTGGAACTCCTCCGGGTCGTCGAGGGCGAGCTGACCCTGGTGCACGGCGAGCGCGAGCACGCGGTGCCGGCCGGCAGCACGGTCTCCTTCGACGCCTCCTTCGCGCACGTCTACCGCAACGCGGGGGAGCGGGAGCTGCGGCTGACCATGGTGGTGTCGGTGCCGCCGCCGCGCTGAGCCCCTCCCGTGCACGCCGGAACGGCGCCTCCCCTGGTCGGGGGGCGCCGTTCCGGCGTCGTGCCGTCAGTGCCGGTCGCCGTAGCGGCGGCGGAACTGCTCCACCCGGCCGGCGGTGTCGAGCACCCGGGACTGACCGGTGTAGAAGGGGTGGCTCGCCGAGGAGATCTCGACGTCGATCACCGGGTAGGTGTTGCCGTCCTCCCACTCGACGGTGCGGTCGCTGGTGACGGTCGAGCGGGTGAGGAAGGCGAGGCCGCCGACCTTGTCGCGGAAGACGACCGGGCGGTAGCTGGGGTGGATTCCGGGCTTCATGGCTGGGCTCCTCCGGGGTGGTGGGTCAGCGGGGTGGTGGGTCAGCGGGGCGGTGGGTCGGTGGGGTGGCGGGACGTGGTGGGTCGGCGGGGTGGTGGGTCAGCGCTCTTCGCGGAAGTCGACGTGCCGGCCCGCGGCCGGGTCGTACTTGCGCAGGACCATCCGGTCCGGGTCGTTGTGCCGGTTCTTGCGGGTCACGTACGTGTAGCCGGTGCCGGCGGTGGAGCGGAGCTTGATCACCGGGCGCAGTTCGCTGCGGGCCATCGGGCGTCCTCCTGGGGCCTGGTGGTGCGGGATTCGGGGCTGGGTCGGAACCGTACACCGAAATGGAAGTCATTTTCATCTGGTGTAACGTGACCACCGTCCCGCCCATTCCCGGACGCCAGGGAGCACCCATGTCCGCCCACTGCCAGCTCACCGGCCGCCGGCCCGGCTTCGGCAACGCGATCTCGCACTCGCACCGCCGCACCCCGCGCCGCTTCGACCCCAACATCCAGCGCAAGCGCTACTGGCTGCCCAGCGAGGGCCGCCACGTGCGGCTCGTCCTGAGCGCCAAGGGCATCCGCACCATCGACACGATCGGCATCGAGGCCGCCGTCGCCCGCATCCGCGCCCGGGGGGAGAAGGTCTGATGGCCAAGCAGAGCAAGATCGCCAAGAACGAGCGGCGCCGCGCGACCGTCGCCCGCTACGCCGAGCGCCGGGCCGCACTCAAGCGGATCATCGCCCACCCCGGCACCGCCCCCGCCGAGCGCGCCGCCGCCCAGGCCGAACTCGCCCGCCAGCCGCGCGACGCCAGCGCCACCAGGGTCCGCAACCGCGACGCCGTCGACGGCCGCCCCCGCGGCTACCTGCGCGCCTTCGGCCTCTCCCGGGTCAACCTGCGGGTGCACGCCCACGCCGGGCACCTGCCGGGCGTCCGCAAGGCGAGCTGGTGAGCGGCATGGACGGGACCAGGCTCCCGGTGGTCGTGGTCGCCGGCCTCCACCAGGACGAACGCCGGGCCGCCGTCCAGGAGTTGACGGCCACCGCGGTGGATGCCGTGGTGCTGCGGCACGACCTGCGGGACGCCTCCCGCGGCCTCGTCCACCGCGAACTGCGGGACGCGGGCGGGGCGTTCGACACCGCGACGGTCCCGCTGGTGAACGACTGCGGCTGCTGCGCCCTGCGCGAGGACCTGCTGCCCCGGCTGCTGGAGATCGCCGACGGCGGCCGGTACGGGCTCGCGGTGGTCGAACTCTGGGGCGGCAGCGACCCGCACCCCGCCGTCGAGGTGCTCGCCGGCGGCGAGGTGGACGGCCGGCTCCTGGCGGAGGCGATCGAACTCGCGGGCGTGGTCACCGCCGTCGACCCGGACCGGCTGATCGCCGAACTCTCCGTCCCCGACGACCTGCTGGAGCACGGCGAACACACCGCCGCCCGGGACGACCGCACCCGCGCGGAGGCGCTCGCCCACCAGGTCGAGTACGCCACCACCCTCGCCGTGCCGTGCGCCGCGGCGCACGCGCCGGGGCTCGCACTGCTGCGCCGGCTCCACCCGACCGCCCGGGTGGTCCGGCTCGGCACCGGCGCGCTCACCCGGGCCGCGCTCGGCGGCTTCGACGTCGCCGCCGCCCGCGACCGCGTCAACCCGGCGATCGCGCTGCTCCCCCAGGAGGGCGACGAGGCCGGGGTGGCGACCCTGGTCTGGGAGCGCCGCCGCCCCCTCCACCCGGAACGGCTGCACCGGGCCCTCGAACTGCTCGTCCCGGCCGCCCAACGCAGCCGCGGCCGGTTCTGGCTGGCCAACCGGCCCGACCTGATGCTCGCCTGGGACGCGGCCGGGGCCAACCTCGCGGTCGAGGAGTGCGGGCCGTGGCTCTCCGCCCTGCCCGACGCCGCCTGGGACCTCTACCCGCCGGCCCGCCGCGCCGCCGCCGCCCTCGACTGGCACCCGCTGCACGGCGACCGGGTCCAGCAGCTCAGCTTCACCGCCGAGGGGCTGGACGTCGACGGCATCACCGAACTGCTCGACTCCTGCCTGCTCACCGACGCCGAACTCGCCGCCGGCGAACCCGGCTGGAAGGCCCTCCCGGACGCCTTCCAGGACCTGCTCGACCCCGTCCACCTCTGAAGCCCCCGGAACCCCCGAAGCCCGGAAACCTCCGGAACCTCTGAAACGGAGCACCCATGCGCAAACGCACCACCCCGCCGAAGGCCCGCCCCAACCCGCTGATCGCGGCCGGTATCGAGTACATCGACTACAAGGACACCGACCTGCTGCGCCGCTTCGTCTCCGACCGCGGCAAGATCCTCCCCCAGCCTTCGGCCGGGAGGGGCCCCCATCGGCGCGTCACCCGCCTCACCGTCCAGCAGCAGCGGGCGATGGCCCGGGCGATCAGGAACGCCCGCGAGATGGCCCTCCTCCCGTACGCCTCCGGCACCACCCGATAGGAGCCCCCGATGGCAGTCCCCAAGCGCAGGACCTCCCGCAGCAACACCCGGCACCGCCGCGCCCAGTGGAAGGCGACCGCTCCCAAGCTGGTGCCGATCACCCTCGACGGCCGCGAGCTGCTCGTCCCGCAGAACCTCGTCCCGGCCTACCGTCGCGGGCTGATCGATCCGGAGGCGCGGTAGCGGCGAACCGCACGGGAGGGGAGGTGGTGGGGAGGGGCGGGCGGGGGCGCGCGGGGCGCAGTGGGGTGCCGGAGCATCCGGCGGGGGTGCTCGGCGGGCGGTTCGGGCCGAGGGTTCGTAGGCTCGACGCATGGCGGATGCGTACGCGGGTCGGCGGGAGCGGGTGAGGGAGCACTGCGGTGCGGCCGGGGCCGATGCGGCGCTGATCACCCGGGCGGCGAACGTGCGGTATCTGACGGGCTGCGCGCCCTGCGGGGCGACCTTGCTGCTGACCCGGGACCGGACGCTGCTGACGCTGCCGGACGACCTGCCGCCGGACGACTCCGGGGAGCACCTGATCGCCCCCGACGTCACCCAGGTGCCGGTGCCGGCCGGGTCGGACACCGCGCTGGCCGCCGCGGCCACGGCCGGGCGGCTGGGGGTGCGGGGCCTGGCGGTGGAGGAGCACGACCTGACCGTCACCCGGCACCGGGCGGTGGCGGGCCTGCTGGAGGGGGCCCGGCTGACGGACCTCGGCCGGCTGGTGGAGCGGCTGCGGGTGGTGAAGGACGAGCACGAGATCGCCGACCTGCGGATCGCCGCCGAGATCGCCGACCAGGCGCTCGGCGAGCTGCTGGAGTCGATCCTGGTCGGCCGGACCGAGCGGCACCTGGCGATGGAGCTGGAGCGCCGGATGATCGACCACGGCGCCGACCGGGCCGCCTTCCCGGTGTCCGTCGGCACCGGCGGCCACTCCGGCCAGCCCGCCCACCAGCCGACCGACCGGCGGGTGGAGGAGGGTGACTTCCTCACCGTGGTGATGGGCGCCCAGTACCGCGGCTACGGCGTCTCCACCGCCCGGACCTTCGTGATCGGGGCCGCTCCCGCGCCCTGGCAGGTCGAGCTGCACCGGCTGGTCTTCCGGGCCCAGCGGGCCGGCCGGGAGGCGCTCGGCCCGGGGGTGGAGCAGTGCGTGCCCGACCGGGTCGCCCGCCAGGTCCTGGAGGCGGCCGGCCACACCGAGGCCTCGCCGCACCCGGTGGGCCACGGCATCGGGCTGGAGATCCGGGAGGCGCCGCGCCTCGGTCCTTCGGACATGGGTAAACTGGACAGCCGCGTGCCGGTCACCGTCGGCCCAGGGGTCCACCTCCCGGGCAAGGGCGGGGTCCGGATCGAGGACACGCTCGTCGTACGCCCCCTCGAGGAGGGCGGGCCCGAGCTGCTCACCATCACCACCAAGGAGCTCCTCGCCCTGTGACGGCGGCCCCGAAGGCCGTCGGCGACAGGACGCGACCCCTTGGTTCCTTGACAGCTATATCCAGGAGTAAGTGCGCCCGTGGCTTCCACGAACGATCTCAAGAACGGCATGGTCCTCAAGCTGGAGGGCGGCAAGCTCTGGTCCGTCGTCGAGTTCCAGCACGTCAAGCCCGGCAAGGGCCCGGCCTTCGTGCGTACGAAGCTCAAGGAGGTCCTGACGGGCAAGGTCGTCGACAAGACCTTCAACGCCGGCACCAAGGTCGAGACCGCCAACGTCGACAAGCGCGGCATGCAGTTCTCGTACAAGGACGGCGAGAACTTCGTGTTCATGGACATGGACACCTACGACCAGCTGACCATCGAGCCCGCCGTCGTCGGCGACGCCTCCAAGTACCTGCTGGAGGGCTTCGAGGCCCTCGTCGCGCAGAACGAGGGCGAGGTGCTCTACATCGAGCTCCCGACCTCCGTCGAGCTGACCATCGCCGAGACCGAGCCGGGCGTCCAGGGCGACCGCTCCACCGGTGGCACCAAGCCGGCCACCCTGGAGACGGGTGCCGAGATCCAGGTGCCGCTCTTCATCACCACCGGTGAGAAGGTCAAGGTCGACACCCGCGACGGCAGCTACCTCGGCCGGGTGAAGTAAGTCCGTGTCGGCCGCACGTAGCAAGGCCCGTACCCGGGCCTTCCAGATCCTCTTCGAGGCCGACCACCGCGGGGTCGACCCGCAGCAGGTCCTCGCCGACTGGGTGGCCCGCGCCCGCGAGCCCAAGCCCGACGAGGGCACCCCGCAGGTCGGCGAGTACACGATGGAGCTCATCGAGGGGTACGTCCAGTACGCCGGTCGCATCGACGACCTGATCGAGCAGTACGCGGTGGGCTGGACCCTCGACCGGATGCCGATCGTGGACCGCAACGTCCTGCGGCTCGGCGCGTACGAGCTGATCTGGGAGGACGGCGTCCCGGACGCGGTCGTCCTGGACGAGGCCGTCGAGATCGCCAAGGAGTTCTCCACGGACGACTCCCCGGCCTTCGTCAACGGCATGCTCGCCCGCTTCATGGAACTGAAGCCGAGCATCCGCCGGTAACCGGTGACGCCTTGTGGAACGGCCGTCGGACCCGAACTTTCGGGTCCGACGGCCGTTTCGCTGATCCGACAGTCGTCAGGTGCACCCGGTGGGCGTAATGTGGATCCCTACTCGCCAGTAACTTCGCTGGCGGGACCGCCGGCGACCGCGTCAGCGCACTGAAGGGCAGGCCACCCATGACCACCGCGACCCGCAGCGAGTTCGACCGGGGCATCGCCCTGACCAGACACCCCGAGGAGGCCGGCCGCTACGAGGCCGAACTCGGCGCCGGCTGGCAGATCGGCGGCGGGGTCAACGGCGGGCTGCTGCTCGCCGTGGCCGGACACGCGCTGTCGCTGGAGCACGGGCAGCACCCGGACCCGGTGTCGATCAGCGGTTACTACCTGTCCGCCTCCACCCCCGGCCCGGCCACCGTCCGCACCGAGGTGCTGCGCTCCGGCCGCGGCCTGTCCACCGGCACCGCCTCGCTCAGCCAGGACGGCGTCGAACGCCTGCGGGTGGTGGCCAGCCACGGTGACCTCGCCACCGCCGACGGCGAGGTGCGCACCAGCGCCACCCCGCCGCAGCTGCCGCCGCCGGAGCAGTGCATCGGCATCGAGCACGCGCCCCGGCAGCTGGTCGAGCAGGCCGCCCTGCTGGAGCGCTTCGACCTGCGGCTCGACCCGGCCACCGTCGGCTGGGCGCTCGGACAGCCCTCCGGCAACGGCCGGATCCAGGGCTGGTTCCGGCTCGCCGACGGCCGCGAGCCCGACCCGCTGCTGCTCCTGCTGGTCGCCGACGCGCTGCCGCCGGTCACCTTCGACCTCGGCCTGCCCGGCTGGGCCCCGACCGTCGAGCTGACCGTCCACCTGCGCGCCAAGCCCGCCCCGGGCTGGCTGCGGGTCGTCCACTCCACCCGCAACATGGCCGGCGGCTACTTCGAGGAGGACGCCGAGATCTGGGACGAGGCCGGTCGCCTGGTCGCCCAGTCCCGCCAGCTGGCCCGGGTGCCGCGATAGGGCTTGGCCTGGCTCCTGACGACTCGGCGAACTCGGCTATTACCGGTGGTTACATTCCTGTGACACGCCGTACGTGTGTGGCGCGCGGAACTGGGGAGTAACACGGTCAGCGGCGAGCTCCGCCGCTGACCGTCACCGCCAGACGCCCGTCCGCCGACGCCAGGAGCCCCCGATGACCAGCCGCAAGGGCCGCGCCCGCCGCAACTCCGACTGCACCGCCGGCGGCCCGCGCCCCGCGCTGCGGGCGCCGCACCGGCCGCAGCGGGTCGAGGGGGCCGAGCAGGCGTTCGTCATGGGGGTGCTCACCAGCGCCGCGGACTTCGCCCGGGCCCGCGCCTGGGGGGTCTGCGACGCCCCCGACTACGAGCGCTACCTGGCCGACACCGCCGAGCTGCTGGCCGACGCGCTGGAGCGGTTCGAGACCGTCCGGGCCCGGATGTTCCACCCGCAGGACTTCGCGGAGTTCTGCCTGCTGCACGGACTGGACCCGGCCGAGCCCGCCGCCCGGGACCGCTACCTGGTCAACCCGCCGCTGCACACCCAGCTGCTGGCCTATCAGGGCGAGGAACTGGCCGGGGACTTCGTGCCGCGGCTGGTCCGGGCCCGGGAGAACGGGCTGACGCTCTGCCACGCCGACCTGCTGCTCGACGGCGGGCTGTACGGGGGCGCGGCGGAGACGGACGAGGAGCACGTGCGCTGGGTTCGCGCCGCCTACCAGCGCGGGGGCGAGGTGTTCCGCCGGATGCTGGTCGGCGCGGGCGCCGGGGTGTACGAGCTGCGGCTGCGGGTGGAGGCGCCGGGCGGGAAGCTGACCGCGGCGGCCCGGGTGCTGCAGTGGGAGGACGGCGTGGTGCGGATCAACGACGAGGACCTGGAGCTGGTCTGCGCCGTGCTGTGCGCGGGGCTGGCGCTGGAGCTGCCCGCGGTCGCCGTGCTCCACGGCTCGCAGGGCTCGGCCGCCTCCTGCGGCGAGTACCTGCCGGCGGCCTGGGCCTGGTCGAGCAGCGGGCCGGACTGGGCACCGGCCGCCCGCCCGGTCCGGCTGGACGGGATCGCGGCGCAGCCGGGCTACAGCCTGGGGACGGTCTGCTGAGGTCTGGCCGAGGCCTGGCCGAGGTGGCGGTCACAGCGACACCGCGGCGCGGCTCCCCTGGTCCGGGGAACCGCGCCGTGACGTTTCTGCTTGCCAGCACTGAGGAAAACAGCGCATGGCAGTGACGTGCCTACCGAGAGAAGCCGGCGAGCGTCAGCTCGCGTCCTCCTCGCGCACCGCGCGGCGCGCGTCGGGGTTGAGCACGCCCCAGGAGATCAGCTGCTCGGTGAGGATCGACGGCGACTGGTCGTAGATGACGGCCAGAGTGCGCAGGTCGTCCTGACGGATCGAGAGGACCTTGCCGTTGTAGTCGCCGCGCTGGCTCTGGATGGTCGCCGCATAGCGCTGCAGCGGCCCGGCCTTCTCGGACGGGACCTGGGTCAGTCTCTCCAGGTCGAGGACCAGGCGCGGCGGCGGCTCGGCCGCGCCGCCGGGGGTGCCTCCGGGCAGCAGCTCCTGCACCGGCACGCCGTAGAACTCGGCGAGCTCGGCCAGCCGCTGCACGGTGACCGCACGGTCGCCGCGCTCGTAGGAGCCGACGACGACTGCCTTCCAGCGCCCCTGGGACTTCTCCTCGACACCGTGCAGGGAGAGCCCCTGCTGAGTGCGGATCGCTCGGAGCTTGCCTCCGAGCTGCTTCGCGTAGTCGCTGGACATTGATCTCCCCGGACGAGATTGCTTCGCGTTCAGTGGTGGGTCACGGGCGATTCGCCGACGTCGTTACCGGTGGGTTCGACGTCCGTCTCGTAACTCACTGTGAGGTTACGTAGAGTAAGGTAGTTGCGTCAAGCCGAATGGGGCAGTCGTGCGAATAGCCCGCATCGTCGGCGCATCTGGTATGTGAACCCGGCGAAGCGGAATGGTGGCGGTCCATTTGCCCGTCCGGCGCGCTGGTAGGATGACCCGAAGCCCACGCCCGGTCGGCGGGGGCAGATTCCCAGACATCCTTTAAGGCCCGTCCAGTGAGGCGGGGAAGGAGGTCCGCTTCGGCATGACCACACACCACGAACAGACGCCGCGGCCGCCGCACCAGGTGCTGGACGCCACGGACATCGCCCGGGTCGTCACCCGGATAGCGCACGAGATCGTCGAGCGCGCCAAGGGCGCGGAGGACGTCGTGCTGCTCGGCATCCACACCAGGGGCGTCCACCTCGCCCGCCGCCTGCACGGCAGGCTGGCCCAGATCACCGGGCGCGAGATCCCGCTGGGCACCCTGGACATCACCATGTACCGGGACGACCTGCGGCTGAAGCCCGCCCGCGCCCTGGAGCACACCGAGATCCCGCCCGGCGGCATCGACGGCAAGCTCGTCATCCTCGTCGACGACGTGCTGTTCTCCGGCCGCACCATCCGCGCCGCGCTCGACGCGCTGAGCGACATCGGCCGCCCGCGCGCCGTGCAGCTCGCCGTCCTCGTCGACCGCGGCCACCGGGAGCTGCCGATCCGGGCCGACTACGTGGGCAAGAACCTCCCGACCTCACTGCGCGAGGCCGTGCAGGTCCGGCTGGCCGACACCGACGGCGTGGACGCCGTCCTGGTCGGCGACCGCGACCACACCGCCCGCAGCTCGCAGGCCATGGCCTCCCAGCCCACCGAACCGCACCTCCCGGAGTAACCCGCGTGAAGCGCCACCTCGTCTCCGCCGCCGATCTCAGCCGCGACGACGCGCTGCTGATCCTGGACACCGCCGAGGAGCTGGCCCAGCTCTCCGGCCGGGCCGTCAAGAAGCTGCCCACGCTGCGCGGTCGCACCGTCGTCAACCTCTTCTTCGAGGACTCCACCCGGACCAAGACCTCCTTCGAGGCCGCCGAGAAGCGGCTGTCCGCGGACGTCATCAACTTCTCCGCCAAGGGCTCGTCCGTCTCCAAGGGCGAGAGCCTCAAGGACACCGCGCTGACCCTCCAGGCGATGGGCGCCGACGCGGTCGTCATCCGGCACCACGCCTCGGGCGCGCCGGCCCGGCTGGCCCAGTCCGACTGGCTGCACGGCAGTGTGATCAACGCCGGTGACGGCACCCACGAGCACCCCACCCAGGCGCTGCTCGACGCCTTCACCATGCGCCGCCACCTCAACGCCGGGTCGGGCAACGACCTCGCGGGCCGCCGGGTCACGATCGTCGGCGACATCCTGCACAGCCGGGTCGCCCGCTCCAACGTGCACCTGCTGACCACCCTCGGTGCCCAGGTGACCTTCGTCGCCCCGCCGACCCTGCTGCCGATCGGCATCGAGAACTGGCCCTGCGAGGTCAGCTACGACCTCGACCGGGTGCTGCCCAAGACCGACGCCCTGATGATGCTGCGGGTGCAGCGCGAGCGGATGAACGCCGCGTTCTTCCCGACCGAGCGCGAGTACAGCCGCCGCTACGGCATGAACGGCATCCGGATGGCCCAGCTGCCCGGGCACGCCATCGTGATGCACCCCGGCCCGATGGTCCGCGGCATGGAGATCACCGCCGAGGTCGCCGACTCGCCGCGCTGCACCGTGGTCGAGCAGGTCGCCAACGGCGTCTCCGTCCGGATGGCCGTCCTGTACCTGCTGCTCGGCGGCGCCGTCTTCGCCGACGGACCCGCCGAACCCGCCGCCGCCCCCCGCACCGACTCCGTGGAGACCGCTCAGTGACCAGCTACCTGATCCGCAACGCCAAGATCCTGGGCGGCGCCCCGCAGGACCTCCACCTCGCCGACGGCGTGATCCAGGCGATCGGCACCGGCCTGGCCGTCGAGGCGGACATCGAGATCGACGCCACCGGCATGATCGCCCTGCCCGGCCTGGTCGACCTGCACACCCACCTGCGCGAGCCCGGCCGCGAGGACGCCGAGACCGTGCTCACCGGCACCCAGGCCGCCGCGATGGGCGGTTTCACCGCCGTGCACGCGATGGCCAACACCACCCCGGTGGCCGACACCGCCGGTGTGGTCGAGCAGGTCTGGCGGCTCGGCCAGGAGGCCGGCTACTGCGACGTGCAGCCGGTCGGCGCCGTCACCGTCGGCCTCGGGGGCAAGAAGCTCGCCGAGCTGGGCGCCATGCACGAGTCCGCGGCCGGCGTCCGGGTCTTCTCCGACGACGGCAAGTGCGTGGACGACGCGGTGCTGATGCGCCGCGCCCTGGAGTACGTCAAGGCCTTCGACGGCGTCGTCGCCCAGCACGCCCAGGAGCCGCGGCTGACCGAGGGCGCCCAGATGAACGAGGGCCAGGTCTCCGGGGAGCTCGGGCTGGGCGGCTGGCCGGCCGTCGCCGAGGAGTCGATCATCGCCCGCGACGTGCTGCTCGCCGCGCACGTCGGCTCCCGGCTGCACGTCTGCCACCTCTCCACGGCCGGCTCGGTCGAGATCGTCCGCTGGGCCAAGTCCAAGGGCTGGGACGTCACCGCCGAGGTCACCCCGCACCACCTGCTGCTCACCGACGAGCTGGTCCGCTCCTACGACCCGGTGTACAAGGTGAACCCGCCGCTGCGCACCGCCGAGGACGTCCAGGCGCTGCGCAAGGCGCTCGCCGACGGCACCATCGACGCCGTCGCCACCGACCACGCGCCGCACCCGGCCGAGGACAAGGACTGCGAGTGGGCCGTGGCCGCGATGGGCATGGTCGGCCTGGAGACCGCGCTGTCGGTCGTGCAGCAGACCATGGTCGACACCGGCCTGCTGAACTGGGAGGGCGTCGCGGACCGGATGTCGCACCGCCCGGCCCGGATCGGCCGTCTCAGCGGGCAGGGCCGGCCGATCTCGGTGGGTGAGCCCGCCAACCTGGTGCTCTTCGATCCCGCGTACCGTGGTGCCGTGAACCCCGAGAGCTTCGCCACCCGCAGCCGCAACACCCCTTACAAGGGCATGGACCTGCCCGGACGGGTGCACGCCACCTTCCTGCGCGGCCGCGCCACCGTGCTGGCCGGTGAGCTGGCCGAGCAGGGCGGCATCGCGTGACGGCGTACGCCACGCTCGCCAGGGAGCAGGCGAAGGTCACCGACTGGCCCGGCTACATCGGCTGGTCGGTCGGGCTGCTGATCATCATCGGCCTGGTCTACTGGCTGATGCGCCAGGGCTGGAACTGGCGGCGCACCCTGCAGTCCGGGATCCCGCCGCTGCCCGCCGTGCCGGCCCGCGCCGGGCGGACCATCCTGGAGACCAGCGGGCGGTACCACGGCACCACCACCGCCGGGAACTGGCTCGACCGGGTCGTCGCGCACGGCCTGGGCACCCGCAGCCGGGCCGACCTCACCCTCGGCGAGGACGGGCTGCTGGTGCACCGCCCCGGCGACGTCGACTTCTGGATCCCGGCCGAGCACCTCACCGGTGCCCGGACGGACTCCGGGATCGCCGGCAAGGTCGTCCCCTCCGGGTTGCTGGTGGTCAGCTGGGCCCACGAGGGCACCGAGCTGGACTCCGGCTTCCGGGCCGACCACCCCGACGAGCACACCGCCTGGGTCGAGGCGATCACCCAGCTCGCAACACGTACTACGAAGACGAAGAAGACGGAAGAGGCCGCGCAATGACCGCACCTGCCCCCACCACGCAGCGCCAACGGCGGGAGCGTGTCCCTGCCGT
Organism: Streptomyces sp. CBMA123; assembly: GCF_014596465.1. GTDB lineage: Bacteria > Actinomycetota > Actinomycetes > Streptomycetales > Streptomycetaceae > Kitasatospora. Next base: position 20,851 of record NZ_MECK01000634.1, read on the forward strand.
GCTCGTCCTGGAGGACGGCCGGACCTTCCGCGGTCAGGCCTACGGCGCGACCGGCGAGACCTTCGGCGAGGCGGTCTTCAACACCGGCATGTCCGGCTACCAGGAGACCCTGACCGACCCGTCGTACCACCGCCAGGTGGTCGTGATGACCGCCCCGCAGATCGGCAACACCGGCTGGAACGACGAGGACGACGAGTCCCAGCAGATCTGGGTCGCCGGCTACGTCGTGCGCGACCCCGCCCGGGTGGCGTCCAACTGGCGCTCCCGCCGCTCGCTGGACGAGGCGCTGACCCGCCAGGGCGTCGTCGGCATCAGCGGCATCGACACCCGCGCGCTGACCCGCCACCTGCGCGAGCGCGGCGCGATGCGCTGCGGCATCTTCTCCGGCGAGACGCTGGCCGACCCGGCCGCGCTGCTCGCCCGGGTGCAGCAGGCGCCCGAGATGAAGGGCGCCGACCTGTGCGCCGAGGTCGCCACCACCGAGCCGTACATCGTCCCCGCGATCGGTGAGAAGAAGTTCACCGTCGCCGCGCTGGACCTCGGCATCAAGGCGATGACCCCGCAGCGGATGGCCGAGCGCGGCATCGAGGTGCACGTGCTGCCGGCCAACTCCACCCTGGAGGACCTCTACGCCGTCAACCCGGACGGCGTCTTCTTCTCCAACGGCCCGGGCGACCCGGCCACCGCCGACCACCAGGTCGCCGTCGCGCAGGGCGTGCTGGAGCGCAAGACCCCGTTCTTCGGGATCTGCTTCGGCAACCAGATCCTCGGCCGTGCCCTGGGCTTCGGCACCTACAAGCTCAAGTACGGCCACCGCGGCATCAACCAGCCGGTGCAGGACCGCACCACCGGCAAGGTCGAGGTGACCGCCCACAACCACGGCTTCGCCGTGAACGCGCCGCTGGACAAGGTGAGCGACACCCCCTACGGGCGGGTCGAGGTCTCCCACGTCTGCCTCAACGACGACGTGGTCGAGGGCCTCCAGGCGCTCGACGTGCCCGCCTTCAGCGTGCAGTACCACCCCGAAGCGGCCGCCGGCCCGCACGACGCCGCCTACCTGTTCGACCGCTTCGTGAAGCTCATGGAGGGCCAGCGTGCCTAAGCGCACTGACATCAAGTCCGTCCTGGTGATCGGCTCCGGCCCGATCGTCATCGGCCAGGCCGCCGAGTTCGACTACTCGGGCACCCAGGCCTGCCGCGTTCTCAGGGCCGAAGGCCTGCGGGTCGTGCTGGTCAACTCCAACCCGGCCACGATCATGACCGACCCGGAGATCGCCGACGCCACCTACGTCGAGCCGATCACCCCGGAGTTCGTCGAGAAGATCATCGCCAAGGAGCGCCCCGACGCGCTGCTGCCGACCCTGGGCGGCCAGACCGCGCTCAACACCGCGATCTCGCTGCACGCGGCCGGCACGCTGGAGAAGTACGGCGTCGAGCTGATCGGCGCCGACGTCGAGGCGATCAACAAGGGCGAGGACCGCGAGCTGTTCAAGGGCGTCGTCGAGGCCGTCAAGGCCAAGATCGGCCACGGCGAGTCCGCCCGTTCGGTCATCTGCCACACCATGGACGACGTGCTCGCCGGCGTCGACACGCTCGGCGGCTACCCGGTCGTGGTCCGCCCCTCCTTCACCATGGGCGGCGCCGGCTCCGGCTTCGCCCACCACGAGGAGGACCTGCGCCGCATCGCCGGCCAGGGCCTGGCCCTCTCGCCGACCACCGAGGTGCTCCTGGAGGAGTCCATCCTCGGCTGGAAGGAGTACGAGCTGGAGCTGATGCGCGACAAGAACGACAACGTCGTGGTCGTCTGCTCCATCGAGAACTTCGACCCGATGGGCGTGCACACCGGTGACTCGATCACCGTCGCCCCGGCGATGACCCTCACCGACCGCGAGTACCAGATCCTGCGCGACATCGGCATCGCCGTCATCCGCGAGGTCGGCGTCGACACCGGCGGCTGCAACATCCAGTTCGCCGTCAACCCCGTCGACGGCCGGGTCATCGTCATCGAGATGAACCCGCGCGTCTCCCGCTCCTCGGCGCTCGCCTCCAAGGCCACCGGCTTCCCGATCGCCAAGATCGCCGCCAAGCTGGCCGTCGGCTACACCCTGGACGAGATCCCCAACGACATCACCGAGGAGACCCCGGCCTCCTTCGAGCCGACCCTCGACTACGTCGTGGTCAAGGTGCCGCGGTTCGCGTTCGAGAAGTTCCCGAGCGCCGACGCGACGCTGACCACCACCATGAAGTCCGTCGGCGAGGCCATGGCCCTGGGCCGCAACTTCCCCGAGGCGCTGCAGAAGGCGCTGCGCTCGCTGGAGAAGAAGGGCTCCCAGTTCGACTGGACCGGTCCGGTCGGCGACAAGGCCGAGCTGCTGACCAAGGCCACCGTGCCGACCGATGGCCGGATCAACACCGTGATGGACGCCATCCGGGCCGGCGCCACCCCGGACGAGGTGTTCGAGTACACCAAGATCGACCCGTGGTTCGTCGACCAGCTCTTCCTGCTGGACGAGATCGCCGGCGATCTGGCCGAGGCCGCCGAGCTCACCCCCGAGCTGCTGCGCCACGCCAAGCGGCACGGCTTCTCCGACCAGCAGATCGCGGAGATCCGCGGCCTGCGCGCGGACGTCGTCCGCGAGGTGCGCCACGCCCTCGGCATCCGCCCGGTGTACAAGACCGTCGACACCTGCGCCGCCGAGTTCGCCGCCAAGACCCCGTACTTCTACTCGTCCTACGACGAGGAGAGCGAGGTCGCCCCGCGCACCAAGCCGGCCGTGATCATCCTCGGCTCGGGCCCCAACCGCATCGGCCAGGGCATCGAGTTCGACTACTCCTGCGTGCACGCCTCCTTCGCGCTCGCCGAGGCCGGGTACGAGACCGTCATGGTCAACTGCAACCCGGAGACCGTCTCCACCGACTACGACACCTCCGACCGGCTCTACTTCGAGCCGCTCACCCTGGAGGACGTGCTGGAGATCGTCCACGCCGAGCGGCAGGCCGGACCGCTGGCCGGCGTGATCGTCCAGCTCGGCGGCCAGACCCCGCTGGGCCTGGCCCAGGCGCTCAAGGACAACGGCGTGCCGATCGTCGGCACCCAGCCCGAGGCGATCGACCTCGCCGAGGAGCGCGGCGCCTTCGGCCGCGTGCTGCGCGACGCCGGGCTGCCCGCCCCCAAGCACGGCACCGCCTTCTCCTTCGCAGAGGCCAAGGCGATCGCCGACGAGATCGGCTACCCGGTCCTGGCCCGCCCGTCCTACGTGCTCGGCGGCCGCGGCATGGAGATCGTCTACGACGAGGCCTCGCTCGCCTCCTACCTGGAGCGGCACGCCGGTCTGATCTCCGAGCACCCGGTGCTGATCGACCGCTTCCTGGACGACGCGGTGGAGATCGACGTCGACGCGCTCTACGACGGCACCGAGCTCTACCTCGGCGGCGTCATGGAGCACATCGAGGAGGCCGGCATCCACTCCGGCGACTCCGCCTGCGCGCTGCCCCCGATCACCCTGGGCGGCTACGACATCAAGCGCCTGCGCACCTCCACCGAGGCCATCGCGCGCGGCGTCGGCGTCCGCGGCCTGATCAACATCCAGTTCGCACTGGCCGGGGACATCCTCTACGTGCTGGAGGCCAACCCGCGCGCCTCCCGCACCGTCCCGTTCACCTCCAAGGCGACCGCCGTGCCGCTGGCCAAGGCCGCCGCCCGGATCTCGCTCGGCGCCACCATCGCCGAGCTGCGCGCCGAGGGCCTGCTCCCGGCCGAGGGCGACGGCGGCACGCTGCCGGCCGACGCCCCGATCGCGGTCAAGGAGGCCGTGATGCCGTGGAGCCGCTTCCGCGACATCCACGGCCGCGGCGTGGACACCGTGCTCGGCCCGGAGATGCGCTCGACCGGCGAGGTCATGGGCATCGACAAGGTCTTCGGCACCGCCTACGCCAAGGCGCAGTCCGGCGCGTACGGCGCGCTGCCGACCAAGGGCAAGGTCTTCGTCTCGGTCGCCAACCGGGACAAGCGCAACCTGGTCTTCCCGGCCCGGGCGCTGGTCGGCCTCGGCTTCGAGGTGCTCGCCACCGCCGGCACCGCCGAGGTGCTGCACCGCGGCGGCATCCCGTCCACGCTGGTGCGCAAGCACAGCGAGGGCGAGGGCCCGAACGGTGAGCGGACGATCGTCCAGCTGATCCACGACGGCGAGGTCGACCTGATCATCAACACGCCGTACGGCACCGGTGGTCGCCTCGACGGCTACGAGATCCGCACCGCCGCGGTCTCCCGCGGGGTGCCGTGCCTGACCACCGTCCAGGCGATGGGCGCGGCCGTCCAGGGCATGGACGCGCTGCTGCGCGACGAGGTCGGAGTGATGTCCCTCCAGGAGCACGCCGAGCTGATCAACGCCGGTCGCAAGTAGCACCACCGCAGTGGGGGGCACCGGAGCCAGTCGGGTGCCCCCCACTTCCATGACCAAGTCCGGTCATCGATCCGGGAGTTGACCCCACTTTGTACAAGTTCCTGTTCGACCTCGTGTTCAAGAAGATGGACCCGGAGAAGGCCCACCACCTCGCCTTCTTCTGGATCCGGCTGGCCTCCTCGGTGCCCGGCCTGCGCACCCTGGTGCGACTGGTGCTCGCCCCACGCGACCGGGCGCTGCACACCAGGGCCCTCGGCCTGGACCTGCCCGGCCCGTTCGGGCTCGCGGCCGGCTTCGACAAGAACGGCGTCGGCATCGACGGCCTGGCGATGCTCGGCTTCGACTACGTCGAGATCGGCACCATCACCGGCGAGCCCCAGCCCGGCAACCCGACGCCCCGGCTGTTCCGCCTGGTCGAGGACCGCGCGCTGATCAACCGGATGGGCTTCAACAACCAGGGCTCGGCCAGGGTCGCCGCCCGGCTGGCCGCCCGCCCGCACACCAGCTCCACCCCGGTGATCGGCGTCAACATCGGCAAGACCAAGGTGGTCGAGGAGGCCGACGCCGTCGCCGACTACGTCAAGTCGACCGAGCGGCTGGCCAAGTACGCCGACTACCTGGTGGTCAACGTCAGCTCCCCGAACACCCCCGGGCTGCGCAACCTCCAGGCCGTCGACCACCTGCGCCCGCTGCTCGCCGCCGTCCGCGAGGCCGCCGACCGCACCACCGCGCACCGCGTGCCGCTGCTGGTCAAGATCGCCCCCGACCTGGCCGACGAGGACATCGACGAGGTCGCCGACCTGGCCCTGGAGCTGGGCCTGGACGGCATCATCGCCACCAACACCACGATCGGCCGCGAGGGCCTGCGGGCCGACGCCGAGCGGGTCCGGGAGATCGGCCTGGGCGGCCTGTCCGGCGCCCCGCTGAAGGCCCGCGCCCTGGAGGTGCTGCAGCGGCTGCGCGCCCGCACCGAGGGCCGGCTGACGCTGGTCTCGGTCGGCGGCGTGGAGACCGCCGAGGACGCCTGGCAGCGGATCATCCACGGCGCCGACCTCGTGCAGGGCTACAGCGCCTTCATCTACGAGGGGCCGTTCTGGTGCCGCCGGATCCACCGGGGCCTCTCCGCCCGGGTCCGCGCCGCGGGCTTCCGCAACCTGGCGGCGGCCGTCGGCAGCGCCGTCCGCAGCTCGTGAACCCCTGTACTGGATCTGGAAAGGACGACATGACCCTCGCCCCGTTCGGTGCCCGGCTGCGCCAGGCCCTCGACACCCGCGGCCAGCTCTGCGTCGGCATCGACCCGCACGCCTCCCTGCTCTCCGCCTGGGGGCTCGGTGACGACCTCGCCGGGCTGGAGACCTTCAGTCGCACCGTGGTGGAGGCGCTGGCCGACCGGGTGGCCGTGCTCAAGCCGCAGGCCGCCTTCTTCGAGCGCTTCGGCAGCAAGGGCGTCGCGGTGCTGGAGAAGACCGTCGAGGAGGCCCGTGCGGCCGGTGCGCTGGTGCTGATGGACGCCAAGCGCGGCGACATCGGCTCCACCATGGCCGCCTACGCGGAGGCCTTCCTGTCGCCCGGCAGCCCGCTGTTCTCGGACGCCGTGACGGTCAGCCCGTACCTGGGCTTCGGCTCGCTGCGCCCGGCCCTGGACCTGGCTCGCGAGCAGGGCTGCGGGGTGTTCGCGCTGGCGCTCACCTCCAACCCGGAGGGCGCCGAGGTGCAGCGCGCGGTCGGCGCGGACGGCGAGCCGGTCGCCGCGTCGGTGCTGCGCCAGCTGGCGGCCGAGAACGCGGACGCGGCGCCGCTGGGCTCCTTCGGCGCGGTGGTCGGCGCGACGCTGGCCGACGCGGGCGTGGACCTGGCCATCAACGGCCCGCTGCTGGCCCCCGGGATCGGCGCCCAGGGCGCGACCATGGCGGACCTGCCGCGGGTGTTCGGCGCCTCGGTGATCAACGTGGTGCCGAGCGTCAGCCGGGACGTGCTCAAGCACGGGCCGTCGGTGCCGGCCCTGCGGGAGGCCGCGGAGCGCTTCGTCGGCGAGTTCGCGGACGCCGTCAAGTAGCGGAGGCGGCCCGGCCGGTGGCCGGCTGGTAGCCGACCGGTGACCGTACGCAGTGTCCGCAGGACGGCGGGGCGGCACCGGAGTTGACGTGAGCGCCGTCACATCGACCCCGTCAAAGTTTCGCAATCGCGGTCATTTTGCCCCGGAAAGTCCTGGTCGGCCTTGGCTGACCAGGACTTTTCGTGTTCTTTTCCTGACGCGGCGCCGCAATGCGGGTAGTGTCCGGCGATAGGTCATCGGCGAGTTGCGAAATCTGTAGCTCCCGCAGGTCAGGGCCCTGTGGTTCCCCATTGGGCTCCCCTTGCGGACGGTGTCCCGGTACCAAACCAGTCATAGCTCAATCCCTTCCTTCCACACCCTGAGGTGAACGGCGTGGCTCTTCCGCCCCTTACCCCTGAACAGCGCACCGCCGCGCTCGCCAAGGCCGCCGAGGCTCGCCGGGAGCGCGCCGAGGTCAAGAACCGGCTCAAGCACTCCGGCGCCTCCCTGCACGAGGTGATCAAGGCCGGCAAGAACGACAACGACGTGATCGGCAAGATGAAGGTGTCGGCCCTGCTGGAGTCCCTTCCGGGCGTCGGCAAGGTTCGTGCCAAGCAGATCATGGAGCGCCTCGGCATCAGCGAGAGCCGCCGTGTCCGCGGTCTCGGAACGAACCAGATCGCCTCCCTGGAGCGTGAGTTCGGCGGTGGCGCCGTCTGACCGTGCCCCGTGGTCCCGGGATCGTCCGCGATCCGGGATAATCGGTGCATGAGTGAGCGTCCGCGGCTGACCGTGCTCTCCGGCCCTTCGGGGGTCGGCAAGAGCACGGTCGTCGCTCATATGAGGAAGATGTACCCCGAGGTCTGGCTCTCGGTGTCGGCCACCACCCGGCACCCGAGGCCCGGCGAGAAGAACGGGGTCCAGTACCACTTCGTCGACAATGACGAGTTCGACAAGCTGATCGCCAACGGCGAGCTGCTCGAGTGGGCCGAGTTCGCGGGCAACCGCTACGGCACCCCGCGTGCGGCCGTACTGGAGAAGCTGGAGCGCGGCGAGCCCGTCCTGCTGGAGATCGACCTGCAGGGCGCCCGCCAGGTGCGCGAGTCGATGCCGGAGGCCCAGCTGGTCTTCCTGGCGCCGCCGAGCTGGGACGAGCTGGTCCGTCGGCTGACCGGCCGGGGCACCGAGGCGCAGGACGTGATCGAGCGGCGGCTGGAGGCGGCCAGGGTCGAGCTCGCGGCCGAGGCCGAGTTCGACAGGACCCTTGTCAACACCTCCGTCGAGCAGGTAGCGGCCGAACTGCTAGCCTTGCTCGGTGTAGCCTGACCTGTCAGTCTTTTCCACCCTTTCGGAAGGTTTTCGCGTGTCCTCTTCCATGACCGCGCCCGAGGGCATCATCAACCCGCCGATCGACGAGCTGCTTGAGGCCACCGACTCGAAGTACAGCCTCGTGATCTACGCCGCCAAGCGCGCGCGCCAGATCAACGCGTACTACTCCCAGCTCGGCGAGGGCCTGCTGGAGTACGTCGGCCCGCTGGTCGACACCCACGTGCACGAGAAGCCGCTGTCGATCGCGCTGCGCGAGATCAACGCGGGCATGCTGACCGCCGAGGCGGTCGAGGGCGCCGCCTGAGGCAGCCTCGTACCTGTCCCGGAGGGCCCGGCGGAATTCGTTCCGCCGGGCCCTCCGGCGTTTTCCGGCCCCGGTGGGCCGGGCCGCGGTGTGGGGCGCGGCTGAGGGGTCGTAGGGTGGGCGGGTTCCGGATCGGGAGAAAGGTGGGTGTCTGACGGTGGACGCTCCTCGGGTGGCTCTGGGTGTCAGCGGCGGGATCGCCGCCTACAAGGCGTGCGAGCTGCTGCGCCGGTTCACCGAGTCCGGCCACCAGGTCACCGTGGTGCCCACCGCGGCGGCGCTGCACTTCGTCGGCGAGGCCACCTGGGCCGCGCTGTCCGGCCGCCCCGCCGCCACCGAGACCTGGGAGCGCGTGCACGAGGTGCCGCACGTGCGGATCGGGCAGCAGGCCGACCTGGTGGTGGTCGCCCCCGCCACCGCCGACCTGATCGCCAAGGCCGCCCACGGGCTCGCCGACGACCTGCTGACCAACACCCTGCTCACCGCCTGCTGCCCGGTCGTCCTGGCGCCCGCCATGCACACCGAGATGTGGGAGCACCCGGCCACCCGGGAGAACGTCGCCACCCTGCGCCGCCGCGGTGTGATCGTGCTGGAGCCGGCCGTCGGGCGGCTCACCGGCAAGGACACCGGCAAGGGGCGGCTGCCCGAGCCCGGCGCGATCTTCGAGGCCTGCCGGGCCGTGCTGCGCCGGGGCGGGGCGGTGCCGACCGACCTGGCCGGCCGGCACGTGGTGGTCTCGGCCGGCGGCACCCGGGAGCCGCTGGACCCGGTGCGCTTCCTCGGCAACCGCTCCTCCGGCAAGCAGGGCTACGCGCTCGCCGTGACGGCCGCGGCGCGCGGGGCGCGGGTGACCCTCGTCTCCGCCAACGCCGAGCTGCCCGACCCGGCCGGGGTGGACGTGGTGCACGTCTCGACCGCGCTGGAACTGCGCGCGGCGGCGCTGAAGGCGGCCGCGGACGCGGACGCCGTGGTGATGGCCGCGGCGGTGGCGGACTTCCGGCCCGCCGAGTACGCGACCGGCAAGATCAAGAAGGTCGAGGGGGTCGAGCCGGCTCCGGTGGCGCTGGTCCGCAACCCCGACGTGCTGGCCGAGCTGTCGGCGCACCGCCCCCGTTCGGGCCAGCTGGTGGTGGGTTTCGCGGCGGAGACCGACGACGTGCTCGCCAACGGCCGCGCCAAGCTCGCCCGCAAGGGCTGCGACCTGCTGGTGGTCAACGAGGTGGGCGACGGAAAGGCCTTCGGGCAGGACGTCAACGAGGCCGTGGTGCTGGGCGCGGACGGCAGCGAGACCCCCGTACCGGTGGGCCCCAAGGAGGCCCTCGCGGACGTGATCTGGGATCTGGTCGCAAAGCGGCTGGAACCGGGTCGGAACTGATCGAGACCCGCTGGAGAACGGTCTTGATTTCCGGAAGCGGGTGACGTTCGGCGGAAGCAGACCGTTAGAATCCAGGAATCAAGTCTTTCCGGATGTCCCCGGTTCGCCGGGGGCCTTCAGTCAGCAGCCGCTGCAACCCCAGGGAGCGCTGTGTCTCGCCGCCTGTTCACCTCGGAGTCCGTGACCGAGGGACACCCCGACAAGATCGCTGACCAGATCAGCGACACCATCCTTGACGCGCTCCTCCGTGAGGACCCGACCTCCCGGGTCGCCGTGGAGACGCTCATCACGACCGGCCAGGTGCACGTGGCCGGCGAGGTGACCACCAAGGCGTACGCCCCGATCGCCCAGCTCGTCCGGGACAAGATCCTGGAGATCGGCTACGACAGCTCCAAGAAGGGCTTCGACGGCGCCTCCTGTGGCGTGTCGGTGTCCATCGGAGCCCAGTCGCCCGACATCGCGCAGGGTGTCGACACCGCGTACGAGGCCCGGGTCGAGGGCGACGAGGACGACCTGGACAAGCAGGGGGCCGGCGACCAGGGCCTGATGTTCGGCTACGCGTCCGACGAGACGCCCGAGCTGATGCCGCTGCCGATCACCCTGGCGCACCGCCTCTCCCGCCGCCTCACCGAGGTCCGCAAGAACGGGACCATCCCGTACCTGCGCCCTGACGGCAAGACCCAGGTCACCATCGAGTACGACGGCGACAAGGCCGTCCGCCTCGACACCGTGGTCGTCTCCACCCAGCACGCCAGTGACATCGACCTGGAGTCGCTGCTCACCCCGGACATCCGCGAGTTCGTCGTGGAGCCGGAGCTGAAGGCGCTGGCCGAGCAGGGCATCAAGCTGACCACCGACGGCTACCGCCTGCTGGTCAACCCGACCGGCCGCTTCGAGATCGGCGGCCCGATGGGCGACGCCGGCCTCACCGGCCGCAAGATCATCATCGACACCTACGGCGGCATGGCCCGCCACGGTGGCGGCGCCTTCTCCGGCAAGGACCCGTCCAAGGTGGACCGCTCGGCCGCGTACGCGATGCGCTGGGTGGCGAAGAACATCGTCGCCGCCGGCCTCGCCCGCCGCGCCGAGGTGCAGGTCGCGTACGCGATCGGCAAGGCCGAGCCGGTCGGCCTGTTCGTGGAGACCTTCGGCACCGAGAGCGTGCCGGTCCTCTCCATCCAGAAGGCCGTCTCCGAGGTCTTCGACCTCCGCCCGGCCGCGATCATCCGCGACCTGGACCTGCTGCGGCCGATCTACTCGCAGACCGCCGCGTACGGCCACTTCGGCCGTGAGCTGCCGGACTTCACCTGGGAGCGCACCGACCGGGTGGAGCAGCTGAAGGCTGCCGTCCAGGACTGACCCCCCGGGCTTCGAAGCGGCGTCCGCCCCTGTTCGGGGGCGGGCGCCGCTCCGCTGTGTGCGCGGTGTCGGTGTGACCTGGTAGTACTTGGGAGCGATGAGCAGCACAGGGGAGAACGGGGCCGCCGAGCCGGAGCAGCTGGCGTTCATCCGGGAGACGGTCAAGCGGGCCAAGCCCCGGACGTGGCATGGGGCCAAACGGGCCGAACACCTGCCGGTGGCCCGGGTCGTGGTGGACAAGGGTGTGCTCACCATCGACAAGCTCTTCGACTACGAGGTGCCGGCGGCCATGGCCGAGGAGGCCCAGCCGGGCGTCCGGGTGCGGGTGCGCTTCGGGGCGCGGGTGGTCAAGGGCCAGCGCGAGGGCGGGGAACTGCACGACGGGTTCATCGTCGCCCGGCTGGAGAAGAGCGACTTCGCCGGCCCGCTCGCCCCGCTCGCCCAGGTGCTCTCACCCGAACCGGTGCTCAGCCCGCAGCTGCTCCGGCTCTGCCGCACCGTCGCCGACCGGTACGCCGGCACCCTGGCCGACGTGCTGCAGCTCGCCGTACCGCCCCGGCACGCCAAGGCCGAGGCCGAACCCTCCCCGCCGCCGCTGCCGCGCCCGCCGGCCCCCGCCCCCGGCGGCTGGCAGCGCT
>NZ_MECK01000635.1 GCF_014596465.1 Streptomyces sp. CBMA123
GTGGGGGAGCGGGCGGTCGGCGGCGCGGAGGTGGCCGAGGCGCTCGGCGCCGAGTACCGCCCGGGCCGGCTCGCCGGGGCCCGTACGGCGGCCGCGGCCTCGGACACCCTGCGCGACTTCCAGGTGCCGATGCTGGTCGGCACCTGCTCGGCGATCGCCCACGGCTTCCTGGCCGGCCCGGGCGGGCCGGGTGACCTGGCGGCCCTGCTCGGCCGCCCGCCGCGCCCGGCCCTGGAGGTCATCGCGGGCCGGTAGTCCCGGCGCCGGAGGTCGGAGGCCGCAGGCCGGAGCCTCAGCCGAGGGCGGTGGGCTGCCGGGCGTCCAGGGGCTTGAGCGAGGAGGCCTGGAGCATGGCCGCGATGCCGGCGAACTCCTCGATCAGCGGGCTGCGCCGGCTGCGGTCCCAGGCGAGCGCCACCTGGCACGGAGGGAGGGCGTGCACGGGGAGGTGGGTGACGTCCGGGCGGGTGTAGAAGGTCGCGACGGACAGCGGGAGGACGACGAAGCCGTGGCCCGCGGCGACGTACTCCAGCTTCTCCTCGACGGTGCGGATGGTCTGGACGGAGGGCCGCGTGCGCCCGTTTAGCAGCGCGGACGCCGCGTGCGGGGGCAGCACCGCGTCGGGGTTCTGCAGCAGGTGCTCCCCGGCCAGGTCGGCGAGGGTGACCGCGTCGTGCCCGGCCAGCCGGTGGTCGGCCGGGAGCACCGCCACCCGTGGTTCGGCGAGCAGCGGCAGCACGGTCAGCCCGCGCTGGTCGACCGGCAGCCGGAGGTAGCCGACGTCCGCCCGGCCGTCCCTGATCACCTGGGCCTGGTCGTCCCAGCCGGTGCGGAACACCTCGACCGACAGCTCGGGGTGGCGCTGCGACATGACCCGGACCGCCGGGGTGACGATCAGGCCGGGCATGAAGCCGACGACGAAGCCGAGCGGTCCCGAGCCGGCGGCCAGAGCGACCCGCCGGCGGACCGCCTCGGCGTTCGCCAGCAGCGGCCCGGCGTCGGCGAGCAACTGCTCGCCGGCGGCGGTCAGTCGGGTGGTGCGCCGGGTGCGGACGAACAGCTGGGCACGTAACTCCCTTTCCAGTGCCATGATCTGACGGGACAGCACCGACTGGGCGATGTGCAGTTCCTCCGCCGCCCGGCCGAAGTGCTGCCGTTCCGCGACGGCCGTGAAGTAGCGCAGCTTCCGCAGGTCCAGGTCCACCGGGTCCTCCTCGGTCGTGATGCCCGCAGGGTATGACAGCTTCGGGAAAGAGTCTTGGACACCGGCAGTCCGACGACCGCATGGTGAGGGGGGAATCGCTGGTCCGACGGTGAGGGGAAGAGCTGATGATGCGCCTGGAGGAATCGGGTCTGGCCGGGAGGGCGGTGCTGCTGACCGGGGCGTCCGGCGGGATCGGCGGTGCGCTGGGCCGCCGGTTGATCTCGGCCGGTGCGCGGGTGGCCTTCGCGGCCGGCGGTCGGTACGCCGAGGCGAAACTGCTGGCCGAGGAGGCATGGGAGATCGGGCTCGACGCGGTCGCCCTGGAGGGCGACCTGGCTGATCCGCTGACGCCGGAGCGGCTGGTCCAGGAGGCCACGGACGCGCTCGGACCGATCGACGTGCTGATCCCCAACGCCGGCTACGCGCCTCGCCGGATCCGTCTCGCCGTCGACACCCGGACCTGGGACCGCACCCTCGCGGTGAACCTCCGCGCGCCCTTCCTGCTGGCCCAGGAGGTGATCCCGGCGATGATGGCGCGCCGCTACGGCCGGCTGGTCTTCATCTCCTCGACCGCCGCCTTCATCGGCGGCATCGTCGGCCCGCACTACGCGGCCTCCAAGGCCGGGCTGCACGGCCTGGTGCACGCCCTGGCGCCCCAGGTCGCCGGGCACGGGGTGACGGTCAACGCGGTGGCGCCGGCGCTGATCGAGAACACCCGGATGCTGCCCTCGCTCACCGAGGGCAGCCTCTCGCCCGCCGTCCCGGTCGGACGGTACGGGCGCCCGGAGGAGGTCGCCGACCTTGTGATGGCGGTGCTGCACAACGGCTACCTCACCGACCAGGTGATCGGGCTGAACGGCGGCATTCACCCCCGCTGACCGAACCCGGGCCGGAATCGGCGTAAATCGTCACGGTATTCGCGTGACCGCAGGTGGCGGTCGCTGGGGAATCGTGAAGAAATCGAGCCGAGGATTCCGGATGCGCCGGCAGGGCTGCTTGAGCGCGGAGAGAACCGCAGGTCAGGCAGGTCTTCCCGGTCAAGTCCGGTGCCCCGCTGATGTTTCGGCCGAAAACTCCAGAGTTAGTCTGGTCCTATGGAGAAGGCGATTGACAGTACGCATGCGAGGCACGTTCGACGGACGGAGCTGCGAGACTTCCTGCGGAGCCGCCGCGCCGCGCTCAAACCGGAGGACGTCGGATTACCCTCGGCCGGGTTCCGGCGCACCCCCGGGCTGAGGCGGGAGGAGGTGGCGGTGCTCGCCGGTATCGGGGTCTCCTGGTACACCTGGCTCGAACAGGGGCGGGACATCAAGGTCTCCCCGGACGTCGTGGACGCGGTGAGCCGGGCCCTGCGGCTGGGCGAGCCCGAGCGGGCCCACCTGTACCGGCTGGCCGGGCTCAACTCCCCACTGCCCCGCGACACCCACACCGAGGGGGTCCCGCCGAGGCTCCAGCGGATCGTCGACCGCTGGATGCCGTTCCCGGCCAAACTGGTCGACCGCTACGGCAACATCCCGGTCTTCAACGAGGCCGCCCGCGAGGTGTTCGGGCTGACCGAGGCGAACAACAACCAGGCGGTCCGGTTCTTCCTCGACACCGAGTGGCGCGCCAGGTTCCCGGACACCGAGGCGGTGGCCGGGGAGGTCATCGGATTCCTCCGGGACCAGGCGGCGCGCTACCCGGACGACCACCACTTCATGGACATCGCCCAACGGCTGCGCACCGAGAGCCCCTTGTTCCGCACGTTCTGGGACCGGCACGAGATCAGCCTGGCCACCCGGGCGACCAAGACCGTCCTGCACCCCCGCTGCGGCGCGCTGACCTTCGAGCACACCGCGCTGGACCTGAGCGAGGCGCCGCACCTCAGGCTGCACCTCTACGGGCCGGACGAGCAGACCGCCGCCTCCGCCCCGTTCAAGCTGCTGCTGCGTCAACTCTCCGATCAGGGCCGCGCGGTGGCCTGACCGGACCGCTCCGCCCCACGGGGGCGGGCGGGCGTTCCCCCAACGCCCGCCCGCCCCCGTCGTGCTGTCCGGTACCCGGTGCCTGGTGGTGCCACCACCACCATGATCCGACACTGCCACCAGGATCGCGGACGATCTAGCGTCGTCTCCGGGCGAAGGCGGCCCGGCCGGCGGGGAACGCGGGCCGGGCCCGGGGATTCGCCGTCCGACGAGCCGGAAGACCGGTCACAAGGGGGCGCAAGGTGAAGTTGGCAGTCTCGGGTACGTACTCGTCCGGCAAGACGTTCACGGTGATGGCGCTGTCGCATCTGACCGGCATGCCGAGGACGCTGGCCAAGACCATGCGGGAGATCCTTCCCGAAGCCCTGCCGGGCAAGGCACTCGCCGAGTGCACCCCGCCGGAGTTCCTCCAGCTGGTGATGCGCCGGCACGTCGAGCGCGCGGTGCACGAGAACCTCCTGAGCGACGGCTTCGTCTCCGACGGGTCCTCGCTGCAGGAGTGGATCTACGGCACGCTGCGGGTCCGGGCGGGCATCAACCCGACCGCCTCCGCCCACCTCCCGGAGGGCGAAGCCGTGGCCCGGACCGCCGAGATGGACTTCTTCGAGCAGGTGATGGTCCAGTACGGCAGCGCCTTCAAGCAGCACGTCGCCAAGACCTACGACACCTTCGTGCACCTGCGCAACGAGCTGCCGATCGTCGCGGACGGCCACCGGCCGATGAACGACCAGTTCCGGCGGCTCTGCGACGAGATGCTGCTGAGCAGCTTCGCCGAGATGGGGATGCCGTACCACGTGATCGGCGGCACGATCGCCGAGCGGCTGCAGCAGATCGTCAAGCTGCTCGACCTGCCGGCGCTGATCCCGGTGGACGAGGCGATCCGACGGGCGAAGGCGGACTACGGCGGGCAGGACCTGCGACTGGAGACCGAGCGGGTCCCCGCCGGAGTGCTGGGGGCGAAGTGAGCGCCACCGGGCGCCGGGCCGCCTTCTTCGACGTCGACGAGACCCTGACCACCGTGGTCAGCATGATCGGCTTCCTCCGGTTCGACCTGGCCGCCCGCGGCCTGCCGGACGCGGCGTTCGACGAGGCGATGGCCCGTCTCGCCGAAGCCCGGGCCAACGGCCGGCGGGAGGAGGCCAACCTGCTGTACTACCGGAACTACGCGGGGCGGCCGGAGGCCGAACTCGCCGAGCTGGGCCGGGAGTGGTTCGCCCGGGAACTCGCCGGCGGCTCGCTCTTCCACCGGCGCGCGCTGGCGGCCTTCCAGGGCCACCGGCGGCAGGGGCACCTGACGGTGCTGGTGTCCGGCTCCTTCCCGCCCTGCCTCGACCCGATCGGCCGTCACCTCGGCGCGGACCTGGTCATCTGCGCCCGGCCCACCGTCGCCGACGGCCGCTACACCGGAGAACTCCCGCACCCGATGATCGGCCGGTACAAGGCGGAGGCGCTCGCCGGGGCCGCCCGGACGCACGGGCTCGACCTCCCGCGCTCCTGGGCGTACGGGGACCACATCTCCGACCTGCCCCTGCTGGAGTCGGTCGGACACCCGGTCGTGGTCGCCAACGCCGACCGGGCGCTGGTGGACCAGGCCCGCGGCCGGGCGTGGACCTGCTGGGCCGACACCCCGGCCCCGCTGCCGGCCTGACCCGCGCCGCGCGCGGGCGATCCGCCACAGCGCCCTGTGCCCTGTGCCCCCGTGCCCTGTGCCCCGTTCCCCAACCACTCTCCCGGAGAACAGAGATGACCGAGCACCAGTCCGCCGACCCGCTGCGGAAGGAGGCCGGCGAGGTCTTCCGCCGCCTCGCCGGAGACACCGCCGCCGTGCCCTGGGAGGCGCTGGACGCGACCGCTCCGGCGCTCGCCGAGACCGTCGCCTTCGGCCTGGCCGAAGTGGTCGGCCGTCCCGGCCTCGACCTGCGCACCCGCCAGCTGGTGACGGTCGCCGTCCTGGCCGCCCTCGGCGGCTGCGAGGGCCAACTCGGCTTCCACGTCGGTGGAGCGCTGCGCAACGGCGCCACCGCCGAGGAGGTCGCCGAGACGCTGAGCCAGGTCGCGCTCTACGCCGGGGTGCCCCGGGCGATCAACGCCATGGGCGTCGCGCAGAGCGCCATCGAGAAGTTCCAGGACCGCTGACCGCGGTCACCGAGACGTGCCGGGACCGCCGACCGCGGTCACCGGGTGTTCCAGGACCGCCGACCGCGGCCACCGAGACGGAAGGACCCCACATGCCCGCCGACGAGCAGCCCCCGGCCCAGCCGGGCGCCGGTCGCGACCCCGCCCCGCAGGTGCTGATCGTGGGCGCCGGACCCATCGGCATGGCGCTGGCCTGCGAACTCCTCCAGCAGGACGTGAACGTCAGGCTGATCGACCGTCAGGAGCGGATCGACACCAGCGACCCGCACTCCAAGGCGGTCCTCGTCTGGCCGCGCAACCTGGAGATGCTCCGGCGGATCGGAGTCGCCGACGCCCTCGTCCGGGAGGGCCGGCGGACCACCGGCCTCAGCTACTACTCCGAGGGCCGGCTGCTCGGCACCGCCGACCTCAGCACCCTCGACGACTCGCCGTACCCCTTCATCCTGGCGCTGCCGCAGCGCGACACCGAGCGTGTCCTGCGCGGGCGCCTGGCCGAGCTCGGCGGGGTCGTCGAGCGCGGGGTGGAACTGGTCTCGCTGGACGGTTCCGGGGCCCGCCCGCGGGCCGTGCTCAAGCACTCCGACGGCACCGGCGAGACCGTCGAGCCGCACTGGCTGATCGGCGCGGACGGACCGGCCAGCACTGTGCGGAGCGAACTCGGGATCCGCTTCGACGGCGAGGAGATCGACGTCACCTACGCCATCGGCGACGTACCGCTCTCCGGGGACGTCCCGCCGCTCGGCCAGTACTACTACTGTCGCGACGGCGTCGCCGCGATCGTGCCGCTGAGCAACGGCAGCTACCGCTTCGCCGCCACCACCCCGCACCGGCGCGAGGAGGACGGCAACCCCTCGCGCGAGTTGATCCAGCACATCCTCAGCTCCCGCTCCCGGCGCGACATCCAGGTCGGCACACCGGACTGGACCCGGGCCTTCCGCCCGCGGCTCGGCATCGCCGAGACCTTCAGCAAGGGCCGGTGCTTCCTGGTCGGCGACGCCGCGCACGTGGTGAGCCCGGCCGGCGGCCAGGGCCTCAACGTCGGCCTGATGGACGTCGCCAACCTCGGCTGGAAGCTGGCCGGCGTGGTCAACGGCACCCTGCGGGAGTCGGTCCTGGAGAGCTACGCCCCCGAGCGGCAGGCCGGCACCACCCGGCTCTCGCGCACCTCGGCGGCGCAGGCCCGGTTCGCGCTCCAGCGCAGCGCGGGGCGGATCGCCGTGCGCGACACGCTGTTCACCCTCGCCTGCAAGACCGGGCTGGTCAGCCGGATGGTCGTGCCGCTGCTGAGCCAGGTCGACGTCAGCTACGGCCGGCTCGCCACCGAGCCGATCCTGCTGCGCCACCCGCGGCCGATCGAGCCCGGCCAGCGCGTCCCGATGTTCGTCCCGCCGGAGCCGGACTCGGGCATGCCGACCCTCGACCCCGCGTACTACACCGTGCTGCTCTGGCCCGGGCGGCGCCCGAAGGCCGACTGGGCGCAGCGGGCCCGGTCGCTGAGCGGGAAGCTCGACCCCGGGATCACGGTGCGCGACCTCGCGCGGGTCTCCGGCGGGCCGGCCCGGATCCTCGACCGCACCTTCGGCCGGAACCCCGCCTTCGCGGTGGTCCGCCCCGACGGCCACCTCGCGCTGCTGGCCGGCGCGGACCGCCCCGACCAGGTGCTCCGGTTCCTGCGCGCTGCCCGGCCGGCCGGCTCCGACACCCCCTGACCCCCCGCACACCGTCCTGACGGAAGGACAGGGAAGGACAGCCATGACCCCCCGAACCCCGGCCCACGACACGGAGCCGGCGTCACCCCCCGCCCCGACCGGCCCGGCAGCCGGTCCCGGCGCGGGCATCGACCCCCGCCTGGTGACCCTGTTCGCCTGGGCCTGCGGTCTCGCGGTCGCCAACCTGTACTACGTGCAACCGCTGCTCAACGGGATCGCCGACGCCTTCCGGCTCGGCAGCGGGTCGGCCTCCCTGGTCACCACCGTCGGCCAGCTCGGGTACGCGGCCGGGCTCGCCCTGCTGGTGCCCCTCGGGGACGTCACGGAACGCCGCCGGATCGTCGTGGTGATGCTCACCGTGACGGCCGTCGCCTGCGCCGTCGCCGCGGCCGCGCCCGACTTCGCCGTGCTGGTCGCGGCGATGGCGGTGCTGTCGATGTGCACCGTGGTCGGGCCCATGCTGGTCGCCTTCGCGGCCTCCCTGGCCGGCGCGGAGGAGCGGGGCAAGGTCTCCGGACGGGTGATGAGCGGGCTGCTGCTGGGCATCCTCTTCGCCCGGACCGGCAGCGGGCTGCTCGGCGGCTGGGCCGGCTGGCGGGCGGTGTTCGTCGCCGCCGGGGTGCTCACCCTGCTGCTGGCCGCCGTGTTGAGGCTCCGGCTGCCGAAGGTCGAGCCGGCCGCCCGGCTCCCCTACCCGGCGCTGCTCCGCTCGGTCCTGACCATCCTGCGGGAGGAACCGGTGCTGCGGCGGCGCTGCCTGCTCGGCTTCGTCACCTTCGCCGGGTTCAACGCCTTCTGGGCCTCCGTCGCCTTCCTGCTCGCCCGGCCGCCGTACGACTTCGACGCGGCGCTGATCGGCCTGGTCGGTCTGGTCGGCGCGGTCGGGGCGTACGCGGCCCGGATCGCCGGCCGGTTCGCCGACCGGCGGCTGGACCGTGTGACCACCGGCGTCCTGCTGGCGGTGGTGCTCGCCGGCTGGGGCCTGCTCGCGCTGAACGGAGGGCACTGGCTGGTCGCCCTGCTGCTCGGGGTGGTCCTGCTCGACCTGGGTGTCCAGGGCGTCCAGGTCACCAACCTCAGCGTGATCTACCGGCTGCGGGCCGACGCGCGCAGCCGGATCACCACCGCCTACACCACCACCTACTTCATCGGCGGCTTCGCCGGATCCGCCGCCTCGGGCGCCGCCTACGCGGCGGCGGGCTGGGGCGCGGTGTGCGCGGTGGGAGCCGCGCTGGCCCTGCTGGCCCTGCTGGTGTGGGCGGTCGACGCCCGGGCCGGCGCCGGGTCGGCCGCCGCATGACCGGGGCCGGGGCTCGCCCCGGCCCCCACCGGCCGGACGGACCGATCCGCCCGGCCACCGAACCGAACGACGACGGCCCGACCCCCGGGCCGTCACCGGAGACACTGGGAGAATTGCCTTGACCACTCAGCGGACCCTGGTCCGTGGCGGCTGGATCGTCACGATGGACGCCCAGAACCGCGAATTCCCCACGGGCGACGTGCTCATCGAGGACGGCCGGATCACGGCCGTCGGGACCGACCTCCAGCCGGCCCCCGACACCGAGGTGATCGACGCCTCGGGCACCTTCGTCCTGCCCGGCCTGGTGGACGCCCACCGGCACACCTGGCAGAGCAGCCTCCGGCAGTCCGACTCCGAGGCCTCGATCATGGAGTACGTCGGTCAGACCCTGATCGGCCTCGGCGACAAGGTCCGCCCGGAGGACGTCTACGCGGGCACCTACCTCGGCGCGCTCACCGCGCTCAACGCGGGCATCACCACGGTGCTCGACTGGGCCCACGCGATGAACTCGCCCGAGCACGCCGACGCCGCCGTCCGGGCCCTCCAGGACGCGGGCGTGCGCGCCGTGTTCGGCCACGCCTGGCCGATCGGCTCGAAGCTCGACTTCGCCGCCACCCACCCGCTCGACATCCGCCGCGTCCGCGAGCAGCTGCTCCCCTCGGACGACGGGCTGGTCACCCTCGCGATGGCCGCCAAGGGCCCGGACTACTCCGGCATCGACAACGCGGTCAAGGACTTCGCCCTCGCCCGCGAGCTCGGCGTCCCGATCACCACGCACCTGTCCACCGGCAGCCCCAGCCCCGAGCACCAGGGCGTCCAGCTGCTCCACCAGGCCGGCCTGCTCGGCCCGGACGTCAACCTGGCGCACGTCAACGGCGCCGAGCCCGACGCGCTCAAGCTGCTCGCGGACTCCGGCACCACCGTGTCGATCTGCCCGCAGATCGAGCTCACCATGCCCGGACTGGGCCGCAACGTGGCCGTGCGCCGGCTGCGCACCGCGGGCGTCAACCCCGGTCTCGGCATCGATACCGAGATGGAGTCCAGCGGCGACCTGTTCACCCAGATGCGCTTCGCGCTGGCCGCCGACCGCGCCGACACGCCGGAGGGCGAGC
Organism: Streptomyces sp. CBMA123; assembly: GCF_014596465.1. GTDB lineage: Bacteria > Actinomycetota > Actinomycetes > Streptomycetales > Streptomycetaceae > Kitasatospora. The sequence continues at coordinate 9,426 of NZ_MECK01000635.1, forward strand.
CGGTGCTGCCCGCCCAGGCCGTGCTGCGGATGGCGACCGTCGAGGGCGCCCGCGCCGTCCACCTCGGCGACCGGACGGGCTCCATCGAGCCGGGCAAGGCCGCCGACCTGGTGCTGGTCCGCGCCGACGACATCGACCTGGCTCCGGTCACCACCGCCGCCGAGTCGCTGGTCCTCGCCGCCCACACCGGCAACGTGGACACCGTCCTGGTGGCCGGCCGGGTCGTCAAGCGCGGTGGCCGCCTGCTGGCCGACACCGCCCGGGCCCGTCAGCTGGCCGTAGCCTCGGCCGCCCACCTGCGGGGCACCGAGCAGTGACCGACCGCGTGCCCGCCCCGGCCGGGGCGGGCACGCACCCACCGCCGCCCGCCGTAGCCCGTAGGAGAGGAACAGCCTGTGAGTGCCGACGTCGTCCGTCTCGCCGACGTGCGCGCCGCCCGCGCGACGCCGGCCGCGCGGCCGGTCCGGCTGTTCTGCTTCCACCACGCGGGCGGCAGCACCGCCTCGTTCGCCGGCTGGCAGCGGCGGCTGGGGTCGCGGGTCGAGGTCGTCGCGGTCCGGCTGCCGGAGCGGGACGGGCCCGGCAGCGGACCCCACCGGGACCTCGCCGCGCTCGCCCGGGCCCTGCAGGCGCAGCTCGGTGCGCAGTTGGACGAACCGTACCTGTGCTACGGCCACAGCATGGGCTCGCTGGTCGCGTACCACCTGGTCCGGTTCCTGGCCGCGACCGGGCGCCGGCTGCCGCAACGGCTGCTGGTGGGCGCCCACTCGGCGCCGCACCTGCCGCTCCCGCTGGAGTCGGCGCTGCACCTGGACGACGCCTGGCTCATGCGCCGGCTGGCCGCGTTCGACGGTCTGCCGGAGGCCGTCCGCAGCTGCCCGGACCGGCTCGCCGAGCACCTCGCCCAGGTCCGGGCCGGCCTGGAACTGTGCGAGAGCCGTCGGCACACCGACCTCAGCTACCAACTGCCCTGCCCCATCGACGTCTTCGCCGGTGCCGACGACCCCCTGGTGGCGGTGGCGGACGCGGCCGCCTGGTCCGAGCACTCCATGCGGGGCGGGACCCTCCAGGTGGTCCCCGGCGGGCACTTCTTCCAACGACAGTCCAAGGACGCATTCTTCACGCGGCTCGCAGCCGTGATCGACAACCACGGGGGAGTGAGATGATCGGCACGACACAGACGCCGGGCGCACCGGCCCGCACCACGGTGGACGATTACCTCGGCGCGGGGGAGCGCCGCTTCTTCGGCAGCGGCTACCGCAGGGCGCGGCAGCGGCTGACCGACATCCGGATCAGCTCGCAGGCCGACGGCACCGGTACGGTGCTGGCCCGCGGAGCCGTCGAGTACCCGGCCGACTGGTCCCGCAAGGGCGGCACCGACCAGGCCCCGCACCTGAGCAGCATCGACGCCCTGCTGATCGCGGGGGAGGCCGCCGAACTGCACCTGACGCACACGTTCGGCCTGGGCGCCGAGCAGCGCGGCCGGCTCCGGCTGCGCCGGGTGCGGCTGAAGGCCGGGACCAAGCCGGTGGAGGAGGAGCTGGGGGGCTTCGCCGTCCGCGCCACCGCCGCCCGGCCGTCCGGGCACTCGACCGTGGTGGACTGCCAGGTCGGCGAGTTGCGGGCCCGCCTGGAGGTCGAGCACCCGCAGCTCCCGGCCGGCGCCGCCCGGACCGCCCGCTGCGACTCGCCCGACGTACTGCTCGGGCCGGCCCCGCTGCGGCCCTTCGCCGCCGCGCACCGGAGCAGGGCGCAGACCATCGAGGACCTGCGGGTGGACCTGTCCGCCCGGCGGGCGACCGCCCTGCTCGGCAGCCGCGCGGTGGAGCCGCCGGCCGGCCCGGTGGGCGGGCTGGAGAGCTACAGCCACGGGTCGGTCTCGGTCATCGACGCCTTCGTCGGCGCGATCCAGCTGGGCCAGATCCTGATCTACGGACTGGACGACGTCCCCCGCGCCGAGAGCGACACGCTCTGGATGCGGCAGACCGTGCTGGAGATCGGCGACCCGCACCGGCCGGTGGCCGGCCCGGCGCCGCTGTCCGTGGAACTGGTCGAACCGCGGCTGCTCACCACCAGGGAGGGGGAGGACTGGCGCGTGGTCGACATCGCCGCGGCCTTCGAACACCTCCGGATCCGCTGTGCGGCGACCCACCGGCTGCCGGCCGGCCGGGTCCGCGACGACCGGGCGGAGGTGGCGGTGTGACCAGGGCCGCGGTACTGGAGGGGCTCGGCGCGATGGTGCCGCCGAGGATCGTCTCCAACGACGAGATCGGCGAGCTGGTCGGCAGCGACGACACCTGGATCCGGACCAGGACCGGCATCCGGCAACGGCACTGGGCCGACCCCGGTACGGTCACCGGCGATCTCGCGATCACCGCCGGACAGCGGGCGATGGAGTCCGCCGGGGGCGGTACGGTCGGCCTGGTGGTGCTCGCGACCAGCACCCCCAACCAGCCGATGCCCGCCACCGCACCGGAGATCGCCCACCGGCTGGGCCTCGGCGAGCCCTGGGCGTACGACCTCTCGGCGGCCTGCACCGGCTGGGTCTACGGGATGGCCAACGCCGTCGGTGCGATCTCGGCCGGCCTGGTCGACCGGGCGCTGGTGATCGGGGCCGACATCTGGTCCACCCGGCTGAACCACCGGGACCGGGCCTCGGCGATCATCTTCGGCGACGGGGCCGGCGCGGCGGTGCTGCGGGCCGGTGATCCGGACGAGCCGGGCGCGTTCCGGGGCTTCGACCTCGGCAGCGACGGTGAGCACCACGATCTGGCCCGGCTGGCGGTCGGCGGCTCCCGGCAGCGCTCCCACCGGCAGCCGCCGACGGAGGAGGACAACCTGCTCGCCATGCGCGGCAAGGACCTGTTCTCCCACGCGGTCGAGCGGATGAGCTCCTCCTCGGCGAAGCTGCTGGACCGGATCGGCTGGGAGGTCGGGGACGTCGACTGGTTCGCCGGTCACCAGGCCAACTCCCGGATCCTGTACGCGGTCTCCGACCTGCTGAAGGTGCAGCGCGAGCGGGTCCTGCTGCACATCGACCGGGTGGGCAACACCTCGGCGGCCTCCATTCCGCTGGCGATGACCCACGCCGCCGCGGCCGGGACCTTCGGTGTCGGCGACCGCATCCTCTCCAGCACCTTCGGGGTCGGTCTCAACTGGGGCTCCACCGCCCTGACCTGGCCCGACATCACGGTGGACGGCGTCCTCGGAGACTGAGGCGCAGCTCCCCGGCGCGCCCCCCACCCCATCCGAACGACGTACCGAGGCCGGCCCGGGCAGGGCCGGCCGGCATCGAAAGGCGAGAACCCATGAGCGCAGTGGCCGACCGGATCGTCGGACTCCTGGTGGAGAAGTTCGCGGTGGAGGGCGAGGTCACGCCCGCCACCCGGTTCTCCGACATCGACATCGACTCCCTGGTCATGCTCGAACTCTCCGTCATCCTGGAGCACGAGTACGGCCGACGGATACCGGGCGACGAACTGATGGACGCGGGCAACGCGGACGCGATAGCGGATCTGCTGACGGCCGCCCGCTGAACCCCGCCCGCCGGCCGTACCCCGAACCGCCGGGACCTCACACCCGCGAACAACCCCGAACAACCCCGAACGTCCCCGAACAAGCCCGAGCAACCTCGAAAGGTACCTGCTGCCATGCGCCCGATCAGACGTCTCGTCCGCGCCGCCGCCGCACTGGCCCTGGCCTCCGCGGTCGTCCCGGTCGCGACCTCCCCGGCCCACGCCGCCGGCACGACCACGACCGTCTTCACCGACGACTTCCAGAGCGGTTTCGACACCTCCGCCGCCGGCAAGTGGCAGCTCTGGCCCGCGCCCGGCATGCCGAGCGGTGACGGCATCCCCAGTACGGACGCGAACGGGCTGCACGTGATACCGAGCGGGACCGACCCGGCCACCGGGAACCCGGCCTTCGCCTTCACCACCGCCCAGCAGACCGCCGGCGGCGCCGGCGACCGCGACCACACCAAGTGGCTGACCTTCGCCAACCACAACTCCACGGCGGGCTTCGCCGGTTACGACACCCCGGCCGCCGGCAGCTGGACCTGCGACGCCAACCTGTCGGTGACCACCCGCAAGACCGGGGCCAACCCGTTCGGCGTGAACGCCACCGACGCCCAGTCCGACCTCCGGCTCGCCAACGGCGCGATGGTCGTGGCCGACCTGGAGACGGGCGTGCTGATGGACTTCCACGTCACCGACAACACGGTGTACGCCTGGTACGAGCGGCTGCGCTACCCCAACACCACGTACTCGGCCTTCGCCTACGCGGTGCCGGTGGCGACCATCTCCAAGGGCGCGTCCCTGAACTACCGGATCGTGCTGGACGACAGCCGCACCCGTGCGACCTGGATGATCGACGGCATCCCGGTGTACAGCGTGTCCGGCCTCGGCGCCCGCCCGGCCGACCGGTCCCACCTGGTCACCGACCACGGCGGCACCGACCAGGCCGTCGCGCCGCGCCAACTCCTGTGCGGCCTGGGGACGTTCACCATCATGGACGGCGCCGGCCAGGACGGCCGCGGGCTCGTCCGGCTGGACACCACCCCGGGCTACTACTACGCCCCGCTGAGCGGCCGGCCGGCCCCGCAGACCTTCGTCGACCCGAACAGCCGGCCGGGCGACCGGCTCTGGGGCCAGGGCGCGGAGATCTCCTCCTCGTACCTGACCGTCACCACCACCCAGTGATCTCCGGCCCGGCGCACGGCCCGGAACCCGTGCGCCGGGCCGGGACTCCCCGGTCCTCAGCCGCCCATGGCTCCCCGGCCCTTCCCCGGCCCTCAGCCGCCCAGGACGGCGATCCGCCCGGTGCTGCGCCCGTCGGCGACCAGCTGGACGGCCGTCGCGGCCTCGGCCAGTGGCACCCGGGCGCTGATCAGGGGCCGGACGACGCCCTGGTCGGCGAGCTTCGTCAGCTCGTCATGGGCGGCGCGGACGGCCTGCGGGTCGTGGGTGTTGTAGAGGCCCCAGTGCAGGCCGAGGATCGCGTAGTTCTTCACCAGGGCGTGGTTGAGCGCCGGTGCCGGGATCTGCCCGGCCGCGAAGCCGACCACCACGATCCGGCCCTCGAAGGCCACGCACCTGGTGGAGCCGGTGTAGGCGTCGCCGCCGACCGGGTCGAAGACCACGTCCGCGCCGCGCCCGCCGGTGAACTCCTTGACGGCGGCGACGAAGTCCTGGCCGGTCCGGTCCACCACCAGGTCGGCGCCGAGCGCCCGGGCCGCCTCGGCCTTCGCGGGCCCGCCGACCACGGCGACCACCCGGGCCCCAGCGGCCCGGCCGAGCTGGACGGCTGCGCTGCCGACCCCGCCGGCCGCCGCGTGCACCAGCAGGGTCTCCCCGGCCCGCAGCCGGGCTCGGCGGTGCAGGGCGAACCAGGCGGTCTGGTAGCCGATGTGCAGCGCCGCCGCCTCGGCGTCGTCCAGCGCCTCGGGCGCCGGGAAGGCGGCCGCGGCGTCCAGCAGCGCGTACTCGGCGAAGGCGCCGTGCGGCAGCACCGGGTTGCCGATCAGCCGCTCGCCCCGCCGGGGGCCCTCGGCGACCTCGCCGCACAGCTCCACCCCCGGGGTGAACGGCAGCGGCGGGCGGACCTGGTAGTGCCCGCGCACCATCAGGGCGTCCGGGAAGTTCACCGCCGCCGCCCGGACCCGGACCAGCAGCTGCCCCGGGCCCGGCACCGGCCGGGCGACGTCGTCGGCGAGCCGCAGCACGGCGGCCGGCTCACCCAGTTCGTGCACCTGCCAGGCCCTCACAGTGCTCCGCCCTTCTCCAGGTCCTGCTGGAGCCGGTTCATCCCGGCGATCCAGCGCTCCGGTTCGGTGGCCCGGACGCGGTAGTACTCGGCGGTCCCGGGGTGCGGCAGGATCAGGAAGCGCTCCTCGCGCAGCGCGTCCAGCGTCGCCTCGGCGACGTCCTCCGGGTCCAGCGCGGTCGGCGCGAGCAGCGCCTCGCCGACGGCGCCGGTGGAGGCCAGCATGTCGGTGCGCACTCCCTGGGGGCAGAGCGCGTGCACCCGTACGCCGCGGTGGCGGTAGGTGGCGGAGAGCCACTCGGCGAAGGCGAGCGCGCCGTGCTTGCTGACCGCGTACGGGGCCGAGCCGAGCATGGTGAGCAGCCCGGCGGCGGAGACGGTGGCCAGGAAGCGGCCCCGGCCGCGTTCCAGCCAGCGGGGGAGCAGCAGCTCGGCGGCCCGGACGTGGGCCATGACGTTGACCTCCCAGGCGCTCGCCCAGGCCGCGGCCGGTGCGTCGGCGCCGCCGACCGGGGCGACACCCGCGTTGGCGCACCACACGTCGATCTCGCCGAGTTCGGCGCGGGCCCGGTCGACCAGGGCGGCCAGGCCGGTGGCGGAGGCGGCGTCGCCGGGCAGGGCGGTGCCGCCGCAGTCCCGGGCGACCGTGTGGGCGGCCTCGGCGTCCAGGTCGTTGACCACCACCCGGGCGCCGGCCGCGGCGAAGGCCCGGGCCAGCGCGGCGCCGATGCCCCGGCCGGCGCCGGTGACCACCACGCCCTGGCCGGTCAGGTCGGTGGTCACATGCCACCGCCGAGGGTGACCCCGCCGTCCACCACCAGGGTCTGGCCGGTGATCCAGCCGGCCTCGGGGGAGAGCAGGAAGGCGACCGCGCCCGCGACGTCCTCGGGGACGCCGAGCCGGCCCAGCGGGTAGGCCTTGGCGACCTTCTCCTCCCGGCCCTCGTACAGCGCCTCGGCGAACCTGGTCTTCACGACGGCGGGGGCGACGGCGTTGACCCGGATGCCCTGGGGGCCCAGCTCGGCGCCGAGCTCGGTGGTGAGCCGGATCAGCGCGGCCTTGCTGATGCCGTACATGCCGATCCCGAGCGAGGCGCGGATGCCGGCGATCGAGGCGACGTTGACGATCGAGCCGCCGTGCTCGCCCATCCAGGCGGCGTGCGCCCGGCGGGTCCAGGCCAGCGGGCCGAGCACGTTGACGGCGAAGATCTTGGCGGCGGCGGCCTCGTCGGTCTCCAGGACCGGGCCGTACACCGGGTTGATGCCGGTGTTGTTGACCAGGTGGTCGAGGCGTCCGAAGGCCTCCAGGGTGCGGGTGACCGCCTCCTCCTGGTGGGCCGGGTCGTCGGCCTTGCCCGCGACGGCGATCGCGTTGTCCGGGCCGCCCAGGTCGCGGACGGCCTCGGCCAGCGGCTCGGGGTTGCGGGCGGTGAGGCAGACCTTGGCGCCGCGGTCGACCAGTTCGCGGGCGATGCCGAGGCCGATGCCGCGGCTCGATCCGGTCACGACGGCCACCCGGCCCTTGAAGGAGTGCACCACGGAGGGTCCTGCCTTTCCGGTCTGCTCTACGTTGCTGCTGCACACTGCTGCTTCACGTCGCTGCCTCATGCCGCTGCTTCGTGCCGCTGCTTCATGGGCGCTGACTAAGCGCTTGCTCAGCATGCTGTCGGTGCGGGAGCCTGTCAACAGTCCGCCCGGGCCCGCCGGACGGCCGACGGGAAAGCCTGTACGAGTTCTCTGCGAGGATGACGCCATGACCAGCACGCCCATCGCCGACCTCTGGCCGACCCTGCCCGGCGCCGACACCCGCCCCGAGGCGGCGTACCGGCTGCTCCAGGCGGCCGTCGAGTCGTTCGCGGAGCGCGGCTTCCACGCCACCACCACCCGGGACATCGCCACCGCCGCGGGGATGAGCCCCGCCGCGCTGTACATCCACTACCAGTCCAAGGCCGCCCTGCTCGCCGAGATCAGCCGGGCCGGGCACGCCGCCACCCTCGCCCTGGTGCGGGAGGCGGTGGCCGGGGACGGCGGCCCGGCGGAGCGGATGCGTCGGCTGGTCGAGCAGTTCACCGCCTGGCACGCCCGGGCCCGGACCGTCGGCCGGGTGGTCAACTACGAGCTGCACGCCCTGCCCGAGGACGACTACGCGCTGGTCGCGGCGCTGCGCCTGGACATCGAGCGCGAGGTCAGCGTGCTGATCGAGGCGGGCGCGGCGGCCGGGGAGTTCGAGGTCTCCGAGGTGCGCACGGCGGCCCGCGCGGTCACCTCGCTGGGCATCGACGTCTCCCGCTGGTACACCGAGCGCTCCTCCGAGACCCCGGAGGAACTCGGCCGCCGCTACGGTGAGTTGGTGCTGCGGATGCTCGGCGCCCGGCTCTGACCGCAGGCCCCTGCGGCCGCCCTTGACCAAACTCCGAGGGTGCGGGCAGACTCGTATACGAAGTACGTGTGCCTCGTAGGCGTACAGCGCCGATGTCGGCGCGTTCCCGGCCCGGTCAACGGACCCCGGCGCGGTTTCCGTCGCCGCGCACCCCCAGCAGTGCCTCCTGCGGCGACCGCGCCCCGACCGGTGGCGCCGACGGGAGCCGACCCCCGACCCGGGCCGACCGGCGGACCGGTCGAGCGCGTGGCGCGTCGGGCGCGGCCCGGACGGAGGGAGAGGGGAGGCGCAACGATGCCTTCCCGGCAGGGAAAGCCCCGGCAAGGAATCCCCCAGCAGAGCTCCAGCCCGGTCCGGCCCCGCTTCTGGCTGGAGACGGCCCTCGGCGGGCTGTCCGGGCTGTTGTTCCTGCTCACCCTGGTGTGGCCGCAGTGGATCGAGACGCTCCTCGGCGTCGATCCGGACGCCGGCAGCGGCGCGGCCGAGTGGCTGGTGGTCGCCCTGGCGGCCGCCGTCACGGCGGCCTGTCTGCTCGGCGCGCGGATCGAGTGGCGCCGGGCGCACCCGGCCGCGGCCCGCGCCGCGCGGTGAGCGGAGAGGAGAGCCGTCATGGAAGACAGGACTCCCACCGCCTCCGAGCAGTTGAAGAGACTCGTCCGGCAAGCTCCGTTGAGCTTCCTGGGCACGGTCACCCGGGTCGGCGGCACCTCACTCGCGGCCTTCCCGGCCGAGGCCCGGAACGAGCGGACCACCGTGGTCAAGGTGAACGAGGTGCTCCACGCTCCGGCCGCCTTCCGGCACCTCGCGGGCAGTGAGGTCACCGTTCAGCTGGCGCCCGAAGCGGATCTGCTGAAGGTCGGCGAGACGGCTGCCTTCTTCACCCAGGGGATGGTCTACGGCGAGAGCCTGGGCCTCGCCGAGGTCGGTCGGCTGCCCGCCGCCGAGGTCGAGCCCCATGTCTCGCTGGCCGCCACCACCGCCGACGAACTGCCGTTCTCCTCGGTGCAGCGCGAGAACCGGGAGGAGGACCTCGCCGCCCATGCCCGGACGGCGCAGGCCGTGGTGGTCGGCACCGTGGTCGCCCTGGAGGATCTCCGGCTGCCGGCGTTCTCCGAGCACGCCCCGCTCTGGTGGCGCGCCACGCTGGAGGTCTCGCACGTCGAGTCCGGCCCGGTCGACGGGCGGACCACCTTCCTCTACCCGCGCAGCGGGGACGTCCGCTGGCGCGCCATCCCCAAGCCGACGGCCGGGCAGCTGGGCCTGTGGCTGCTGCACGCCGCGCCGGCCGACCTGGCGGCGCAGGCCCCGTACCAGCTGAGCGATCCCGACGACTACCAGCCGGCGCAGAACCTCGCCGTGCTGCGGGAACGGAGGTGAGCCGACATGCCCACCATCAAGGTCGTCAACATCACCCCCAAGGCGCAGAGCGGCGACGCGAACCTGGACGGTGAGCCCAACCTCGCCGTCAACCCGGAGAACCCGAAGGAGATGGTCGCGACCGCCTTCACTCCCGACCCGCTGGGCGGGCCGCTCGCCCCGGTCTACGTCTCGACCGACGGCGGGGACACCTGGGTGCTGAACAGCGTCGTCCCGGGCAACTCCCCCGGCACCGGTACCGGGGACATCAGCGTCGGCTTCGCCGCGCAGGGCGGCACGCTCTACACCGGCATCCTCAACGGCCGGACCGACGACCTGCAGATCCTGCGGGCGCCGAACATCGCCTCGACCACCCCGATGACGGTGTTGGCGACCGTGCCCTCGCAGCACACGCCGGACCAGCCGTGGGTGGTCACCGGTGCCGCCGCAGCCAACGGCGGGGGCCAGGACGTCGTGTACGTCGGCAAGAACATCGTCGGCAGCGCGCCCCGGACCGCCGAGGTGGCGGTCTCGGCCGACGCCCGTACGGGTACGGGCGGGTTCGCCGACGTCCAGGTCGACCAGCGTCCCGCCACGGCACCGCAGGACGGGCCGCCGGTCCGGCTCGCCGCCCACCCCGGCGGCAAGGTCGTCTACGCGGCCTTCGAGAACTGGACCGGCTTCGACCAGAACACCCTGGTCGTCACCTTCGACGTCGTGGTGACCCGCGACGACAAGGGCGGGCTCGGTCCGTTCGAGGGCCTCACGGACCAGGCCGGCGACATCGGTCAGCCGGTGGTCAGCGGGCGGACCGTGCCGTTCAACGTGCAGGTGGCGTCGCTGGGCCAGGAGCGGACCGGCGCGGACCTGTCGATCGCGGTCGACCCCGACGACGCCGACAGCGTCTGGATCGCCTGGTGCGACGGCCTCGGCGGCACCGTTCCGACCGACTACGTGCTGCACGTCCGGCACTCGGGCGACGGAGGGAGGACGTGGGCCGCGGCCCGTCAGGACCTCATCAACGCCAAGAACCCCTCGCTGGCGGTCAACTCCGACGGGCTGGTCGGACTGGTCTACCAGCAGCTCGCCAAGAACCAGTGGACGACGGCCCTGGAGCTGACCTCGGACGGCTTCACGACCATGGAGAGCCACGTCCTGCACCAGGCCCCCGGCAACGTGCCGAAGGCTCCGCCGGGCCACCTGCCGTACCTGGGCGACTACATCCGGATGCTCACGATCGGGAAGGACTTCTACGGGGTCTTCGTGGGCAACAACACCCCGGACAGCGCCAACTTCCCGGTCGGCGTGACGTACCAGCGCAACGCCAACTTCACCACCCACCAGCTGTTCGCCCTCGACGGTGTCACCCGGGTGCTGCCGTCCCTCGACCCGTTCTTCTTCCACCGGGCCGCCTGAGCGCCGGTGTCGCTGAGCGCCGGTGTCGAGGCGCCCGCCACGATCGGTCGTGGCGGGCGCCCCGCTGTCGGGCACTGTGGTTCGGGGGTGTTCAGGCGGTGGCCAGGCAGAACTGGACGAGCCCGGCGTCCACGTCGAGGACGATCTTCTCCATCTCCGCCCACGGCGGGTGGAAGGACTTCACGCCCCACTCGACGGTGAAGCCGAGCACCTTGCCCTGGTCGGGGTCGGTGAAGTGGCGGGAGTAGACGTAGTCGTCGCTGGTCCCGCTGGTCGGGTAGAGGTGGAACCCGGTCAGCGGCTTGTACGCCGTGCCGCGCACGCCCTGGACGCCCTGGCAGAAGGCGGTGGCGAGTTCGAGGGCGCTGTCGGCGTCGTCCTTGGGGATGTACTCGGCGTACGCGGTGTCGCCGGGCAGGCCGCGTTTGCCGTCGTACCGGGCGTTGCGGAAGTTCATGCCCGGGTCGTCGGACTGGTTCTCGTCGTCGCCCCAGTTGTAGAGCATGTCCTGGGAGTAGCTGTGCACGTCGACGAGCCAGCCGGTCCGCGGGTACCGGTCCAGCAGCCAGCGGACGTTGCGGGTCTCGGGCTCGGAGAAGGCGCTCGGGCCCTCGTAGACCTGCTGGTCGCACGGGTTGGTGGAGACCTGGGGGGTGGCGGTCGGGGCGAAGGCGGTGGTGAAGTCGAACAGGAAGTCGTAGTTGCGGTTGAGATCGATGCCGATACAGTCCGGGTTCGCGCTGCCGCCGGAGTTGGCCGGGTTGCGGTTCTTGCGCCACATCGGGTCGACGGTCTGGCTGTGCAGCCGGCCGTCCGGGTTGACCAGCGGGAAGAGCACGAAGTCCAGCCGCTGGAGCAGTCCGCGCACCTGGTCGGCGGTGAAGGCGGTGCCGCCGTAGCCGAGGCCGGTGCCGGACTGGTAGGCCTCCAGCAGGTCGGCGGCGAGGTGGACGAGGATCTCGCAGCTGCCCCACTCGCGGGCGTGCACGCCGCCGATCATCATCACGCAGCTCTTGGGGCCGGTGGCGGTGGGTGCGCCGATCCGCAGGGCGTGGGCGGTGCGGCCCTCGATCGAGGGCTCGGGCAGGGTGATGAGCTCGGTGAGGCCGGGGTAGGCGCCGGCCAGGCTGGTCACGGCGGATTCGACCTCGGTGATGTTCAGGTACGACATGACGGGCCCTCCCCGGTCAGCCGGTGAGCTTGGCGGCCAGGCCGTGCGGGACGGCGGCGGCGAACCGGTCGCCGGCGCCGACCTCGGCCTGGGCGGCCCGCCCGTCCTCGCTGGCGTTCCCGAGCCGGGTGACCGTGACGCCCTCGCGTTCGAGGGCGGCCACCTGGGCGTCCGGGGCGTAGACGTCGATGCCGATCCGGCCGTCCGGCTCCGGCTGGGGGTGTCCCCCGGTGTCGGGGCGGGTGTCGCGCAGCAGCGCGAGCAGGGTCTCCGCGTCCTTGGCGGTGACGCGGAGCCGGAGGATGTCGGGCCGGGGAGGGGTGGATGATGCGGATGGGACGGCGGACATGACGACCTCGGGTGATGAGTACGGATATGTCCGACGTGTACCTCGTATCCTCAGGATCCGCCGCCGTCGTAGAACCCGTCAAGGGGTGGCTCCGGCATCCCGTCCAGCAGGCTGTCCAGGCCGGCCAGCATTTCGGCGCGGTCGTCGAAGTCGGCGAAGCGGGGGACCAGCGCCCGCAACCGCGGGTAGTCGGCGGCGGGCAGCCGGTGCAGGCCCAGCCGCAGCACCGGGTCCGGCTCTTCGGGGTTGTCGACCACCTGGCGCTTGTCCACCAGCAGGCAGCCGAGGTTCCAGGCCACGAAGGTGCGGTAGACGGTCAGGGCGGTGGCGTCGTCGAAGCCGGCCCGGCCGAGCACCGACAGGATGTGCTCGGTCAGATCGAGGGCCGGCGCGGGCCGGCGGGACACCGGGACGGCCAGCGGGCGGGTCGCGACCAGCGGCAGGATCTCGGGGTGGGCGTGCGCCACGGCGGCGAAGGCCTGGGCGATCCGCCGCAGCTCCATCCGCCACTGGGGCTCGTCCGGGCCGCGACCGGGGCTGGTGCGCAGCCGGGCGTTGATCTCGGTGAAGTAGGCCTCGGTCAGGCCGTCCAGCAGGGCTTCCTTGCCGGGGGTGTAGCGGTACAGCGCCATCGACTCGACGCCCAGCTCCGCCGCCAGTCTGCGCATGGTGAGCGCGGCGAGGCCTTCGCGGTCCACCAGGGCGACGGCGGCGGCCAGCACCAGTGGACGACTCAGGCGACCCCGCTTCTCGGGCCCGTCCCGCTCAACCATGTCCGCACTCCTCCGAGTCGGCACCGTCGGCCGTGCCCCGGCCGGACAGGCGGCAGGTGACGCAGCGGATACAGAACCAGGATACAAGGGACGAATAGGTCGGAAACAGGCCTTGGTTGCACCATGATCGGTGACGGAGCGTAGTCGATGCCGGAATGCGGTGGTGTCAGGCTGCGGTGGTGCTGGGGTGCTGGGGTGCTGGGGTGCGGTGGTGCTGGGGTGCGGTGGGGCTGGGGGGTGTGGTGGTCCGGGGTGCGGCGGTCGGGGGCGATCAGCCGAGCAGCAGCCGGAGGGCGAGCCCGCCGACCAGGGCGGCGAAGGACGGCACGGCGAGCGGGTTGGGCAGGGTGATCCCGAGCAGGGTCGGGAAGGCGCGCACCGGGCCGGGCGGGGTCGGCGCGGTCAAGACGGAGGAGCCGCGGCCGGGCAGGGCGGTGACGGCGGTGCGGTAGGGGGTGCAAGGGGTTTTGCCCGTGACGGCGGGTACTGTGGGGCACTCCGGTGAACATTGGTTCGAGGAGGTACCGATGAGCAGTCAGAACACCCGCGTCAACGAGCTGTTGGTCGAGGCGTGGTCGTCCTGGGCGGAACGCGGTGCGGCCCTGAGCGCGGCGGACTGGGACCGGCCCACCCGGCTGACCGAGTGGACCGTACGGGACCTGTACGCGCATGTGGCGCCGGTGCCCGAGCAGTTCGCCGGGCTGCGCGCCATCGTGGTCGACGCCCCGGCCGGGCTGACCCGCGGGGCGGACATGCTGCGGACGTTCAACCAGCCGGGCGGGCTCGCCCACACCGCCGCCGGGCAGGTCGCCGACCTGGCCAAGGAGGCCGCCAAGGTGACCGAACCGGCCACGCTGATCGCCCGGTTCGGCACCGAGGGGCCGGCCGCCCTGGCCGGGATCGCGGACCTCACGCCCGACACGGTGGTGGCGCACCCGCTGCTCGGCCCCGTGACGGTGGGGGCGCTCGGCGAGGTGGCGCTGATGGAGGCGACCGTCCACCTGCTCGACCTGATCGCGGCGGTCGGCGGGCCGGCGCCGGCCGAGGGAGCGCTGCACTTCACCCGTGCGCTGCTGGCCGAGGTCGCCGACCCGGTGGCCTTCATCGAGGCGGCGGCGGGCCGCAGTTCGGAGCCGGTGCTGCCGGTCATCCGCTGACCGTTCCTGGACAGTGATCAGAAGTGACCATCGAGGTCAATCCGGCACTGCGCCCATCCCGAACGGTTGTGGATGGGCTGGTCGACCGCGTTCCTGCCGCGTTCGGCGCGCACGGATCGTGTCCGTGGTCCGGGTGCGCGGGGCGGTTTCCCTCACGCCCCTGGTCGCCGGGTCGGGCCTGGGCGGTCCGATGCCCGTGCACATCGCTCTGGTGTGCACGGGTGCCGTCCGTCGCCTGATCCGGTGGCCGAGGGCGCGTCTGCCGATCGCCACGGCGGCAGCCTGGTGGCGGCCGGCGGGGCGTCGGGGTGTGGAGAGCGGGGCCTGCCGGTGCTGCGCGCCCCACATGCTGGTGTAGGCGGGATCGACCGCGATCACACCGATTCCGGCTTCGGCGGTCATGGCGGCGAGCCTGGCACGAAGTCTGCCCGTGGGCATGCCGTCGACGAGTTGCCGGAAGCGGCCATGAACAGCAAAGATCACTCAACAACACTCAACCGCCGGCAGTTCACCACCCCTGGGCGGGGGCGATCCCGCGCGGGAGCCGTACGCGCTGGTCGGTCGTATGATCTGCACCAGAAGAACGGCAGGGCTGGGGGGCGTCGATGGACTCGTTGTGGAACCTGTGGTGGCTGGTACCGGCTGTCCTCTACGGGGGCGGGAACATCGCCAACCGGGTGCGCCGGGACATCAAGGACCGGCATGAGCGCAAGCTCGAACTGCTCGACGCCCAGCACCGGCAGCGCCTCGTCCTGGAGGAGGCCCACCGGCCGCCCGAGCCGGTCTGCGGCTGCACCCACCACCTGGCCAAGCACGACCGGCAGGGCCGCTGCCACGAGGTGGTCGAGACGCCCACCGCCTGGGACGCCGACCGCCGCCCGGTGCGCTTCGAGCCCGGGCAGTGCAACTGCCAGCAGTACGTGGGGCCGGAGCCGCTGGGCACGGTGTTCGCACCGGAGTTGACCGACCCGCGCTGAGTGGTTCCGTGCGTCGAGCGGTTCCGCGCGCCGAGCGGCTCCCCGTACCCACGGGGAGCCGCTCTTTCCGCGTCAGCCCAGCGCGAGGGCGCTCAGCCGGTCGGCGGCGCCGTTGAACAGGTCCTGGTCACCGGGGAAGGTGCCGGAGTCGGAGTACTGCCAGAAGGTCTGGTAGCCCCAGCCGTTGGGCAGGGTGCCGGCGGTGGACGAGTAACGGGCGATCCAGAGGGGGTTGGTGGCGCCGAAGCCGCCGTAGTTCCCGGTGCAGCCCGACCACCAGTTGGTCGTGGTGTAGATCGTCGGGTAGCGGCCGGTGCGGTTGAGGACGGTGTTGCTGAAGTCGCGGATCCAGCCGACCATGGCGCTCTGGCTGAGGCCGTAGCAGCTGGCGCCGTACGGGTTGTACTCGATGTCCAGGGCGGGCGGCAGGGTGGCGCCGTCGGCGGACCAGCCGCCGCCGTGGTCGACGAACCAGTTGGCCTGGGCGGTGCCGGAGGAGTGGTCCGGCAGTGCGAAGTGATAGGCGCCGCGGATCAGTCCGGCGTTGTAGGAGCCGTTGTACTGCTGGGCGAAGTACGGGTTGGTGTAGCTGGTGCCCTCGGTGGCCTTGACGTAGGCGAACTGGGCGCCGTTGGCCGCGGTGGTGGTCCAGTCGACGTTGCCCTGGTAGCTGGCGACATCCAGGCCGGGGGTCTGGGCGGCGTCGAGCAGGGCGGGGGGCGAGCCGGGGGTGCGGCCCTCGTGGGCGGCGACGGTGGAGCCGGCGAAGTCGCGGTCGGGGTGGAAGGCCGGGCGGTGCTCGGTGGTGGGGGCGGGGGCGAGAGGGGCTGGGTCGGCCGCGTACGCGGGCGCGGTGGCGCCGGCGACCAGGGCGGTCGCGGCGGCGAGTGCGGCCAGTACGGGGAGCCGGCGGCGGGCTCCCGGTCTGGTGGGACCGGTGGGGCGGGCGGAGCGGGAAGAGCGGGGCATGGACACTCCTCTGGTTCCGGTGCGGCCGGGCTCGACGAGCCCGGTACGGACGAGCCCGTTACGGATGGGCCGGACGGGCCCGGTACGGCCGGTGGTCGGCACCGGCCGGGGAGCAGGGTAGCCATGTACCCGCCAGCTGCGCCAGGCTCCGCGGCCACACGGCGAGTCGCCCTCCCCTGGCGGTGACGGCCATGGTCCTCGCGGTGGGGGTGTGCTCGCTGTGGCACGATGCCCGGATCGAGCCGACCTGCCTGAGAAGGGGAACCGCCATGTCCGAAACCGCCACCGGGCCCGCCACCGAGCCCACCGGGGAACCCGCCTTCCGTACCGCGACCCTCGCCGACGTCCCGGCCCTGGTCGCGCTGGTCGAGTCCGCCTACCGGGGCGAGGCCAGCAAGGCCGGCTGGACCAGCGAGGCGGACCTGCTGGGCGGGCGGCGCACCGATGCCGAGGCCGTGGCGGAGGCCGTCGGCCACACCGACGGGCTGGTGCTGCTGGCCGAGCGGGACGGCGAGCTGCTGGCCTGCTGCCAGCTGGAACGGCGCGGCGACCGCGCCTACTTCGGCATGTTCTCGGTGCGTCCCGGCCTGCAGGGCGGCGGGATCGGCCGGGCGGTGCTGGCCCGGGCGGAGCGGCTGGCGGGCGAGGAGTGGGGCGTCGGCGCGATGGAGATGACGGTGATCGAGCAGCGCGCGGAGCTGATCGCCTGGTACGAGCGGCGCGGCTTCCGCCGGACCGGCGAGTACAGCCCCTTCCCGTACGGGGACGAGCGGTTCGGCATCCCGCGCCGGCCGGACCTCCGCTTCGAGCGGCTGATCAAGGAGTTGAAGGCGGCCTGAGGGTGGGTGGAAGCGGGCCGGTTTGTTGATCGTTTGACGGTCCGTCGTGCTACTGACGCGGCATCAAGTCGTTGAGCTGGGGCGATGCGGAGATGTCACACCTCGTTCATGATTGGTCCAGACCAATATGAGAGGCTGTGGTCGAACGGCAAGGTTCCGTCCGATGCCCAGGGGGGCCATCTCCGCATGCCCGTACTCCATGGCACCGCCATGCCCGCACCCGACACCGGTCCGCGCCCGATACCCGCGGACCCCGACCTCCGACTCCCCAGCCCACCCGACGACCAGGAGCTCTACTGGTACTTCGGCCCGCAGCGCCGCTGGGTGCTGCTCTGCGCCACCCTCTCCTACGCGGGAGCCACCGCCACCCTCGGCCTGTTCGCGCTGAGCAAGCCGCTGCTGTGGCCGTTCCTGGTGCTCACCGTGCTCAACGCCGTCACGTGGCTGCTCTCGCTCACCGACGGCCAGCGCGCCCGCCGCTTCACCCGCGACTCGCACGACCTGCTGCTGCGCGCCTGGAACCCCGCCCGCCACCCGAGCGTGGACCTGCTGCTGCCCACCGCCGGCGAACCACTGGCCGTCCTGGACAACGCCTACCGGCACACCGCCGCCGTCCAGTGGCCCGGTGAACTCACCGTCCTGGTCCTCGACGACGCCGACCGGCCCGAGGTCCGTGAACTCGCCCGCTCCTACGGCTTCCATTACCGCGCCCGCCCCGACCGCGGCCGGTTCAAGAAGGCCGGCAACCTCAACCACGGCCTGGCCGAGGGCGCCGGCGAGATCATCGCCGTGCTCGACGCCGACTTCTGCCCGCGCCCCGACTTCCTGCACCACCTGGTGCCCTACCTCGACAACCCCGGGGTCGGCATCGTGCAGAGCCCGCAGTGCTTCGACACCGACGCCGACATGTCATGGCTCGAACGCGCCGCGGGAGCGACCCAGGAGATCTTCTACCGCTGGATCCAGCCCTCCCGGGACGCCCAGGACGGCACCGTCTGCTGCGGCACCAACGCGCTCTACCGACGCGCCGCCCTGCAACGGATCGGCGGCTTCGCCGAGATCGACCACAGCGAGGACCTCTACACCGGCCTCGCCCTCGCCCGGGCCGGCTGGAGCACCCGCTACGTCCCCGCGCTGGTCGCCAAGGGCATGTCGCCCACCGGCCTGCCCGCCTTCATCAGCCAGCAGTACCGCTGGTGCCTCGGCTCCCTGGCCCTCGTCCGCGACCCGGACTTCCGCCGTGGACCCCTGCCGCGCTCGGCCCGGCTCTGCTTCTGGAACGGCATCCTCGGCTACGTCACCAGCGCGGTGAACGTGTTCGCCGTGCCGCTGCCCGCGCTGATCATGCTGTTCTTCGCCCCCGAGCAGATCCAGCCCTGGCAGGTGCTGCCCTTCCTGCCGCCGATCTGGGTCGCCCTGGTGCTGCTGCCCGCGATGTCCCGCACCCGCTGGCGCTTCGAGGTCACCCGGGTCCAACTCCTGGGCGGGCTCTGCCACGTGATCGCCATCGCCCACGCGCTGCGCCGCCGCTCCGCCGACTGGGTGCCCACCGGCGCCGTCTCCGGCGGCACCGCGCTGGCCCGCGGCGTCGCCCGGCTCGGGGTCGGCTGGCTCGGCCTCGTCGTCCTCGCGGGCGGGGCGGGGCTGGTGCGCGCCGCGCTGGAGTACGGCTGGCGGCCCTTCTGGGCGCTCACCGCGCTGCTCGGGCTCACCGCGTACACCATGATCCCGCTGATCAGGGAACTGTGGCCGCTGCTCGGCGGGGCCGGCGGCAGGGGCGGCGAGGTCGCCGCGCCGGTGCGACGCCGCTCCGACCTCGGCTTCGGACGGGCGGAGGCCGTCGCCGTCACCGCCGTGCTGGTGCTGTGCGGGGTGCTCGCCTCCGGCTGGGCCGATCCGCTGATCTTCTAGCACCGACTGTTCTTCCAGCACCGACTGTTCTTCCAGCACCGACCGTTTTCCGGAACCGCCCGTTTTTTGGAACCGCCCGTTTTCTGGAACCGACTATCCAACGCTGCGTTTCCTTGCGCGTCGCCCCACCGGCGCGGACCCCGCCGCCAGGCCGCCCCATCGGCCCGGCGGGCCCGACCACCGCTGCCAGCCCAGCAAGGAGCACCGCCGTGTCAACGGCCGTACCACCGACGTCTTCCACGTCCCCTTCCGCTGAACTGCTGCCCGGAGTCGTCCGGGTGGACCGGCAGGCCGTCGCCGCCGAAACCGCCCCGGCCTCCGCCACCGCCGAACCGGTGCCGACCGGCGAGCCCCGCCGGCGCACCGCCTTCCGCCCCGACATCGAGGGGCTGCGCGGCATCGCCGTGCTCTCCGTCCTCGCCTTCCACGCCGCCGTCCCCGGCCCGGCCGGCGGCTTCGTCGGCGTCGACATCTTCTTCGTCATCTCCGGCTTCCTGATCACCGGCCTGCTCACCGGCCGCCCGATCGGCCTGTGGGACTTCGCCGCCCGCCGGGCCCGTCGCATCCTGCCCGCCGCCGCCACCGTGCTGGTCGCCACCGCCGCCGCCGGCGGGGCCCTGCTCGACCCACTGCGCGGCACCGACCTCGCCCGCGACCTCATCGCCGCCGCCGGCCAGTTCGCCAACTGGCGCTTCGTCGGACAGCAGACCGACTACCTCGCCGCCGAACGCGACCCCAGCCCGCTCCAGCACTTCTGGTCCCTCGGCGTGGAGAACCAGTTCTACCTGCTCTGGGGCGTCCTGCTGCTCGGCCTCGCCCGCTACCTGCACGGCCGCCGCCGCACCCTGGCGATCACCCTCGCCACCCTCGCCATCGGCGGGACCTCGCTGGCCCTCTGCCTGCGCTGGACGGCCACCTCCGCGCCGCTCGCCTACTTCTCCACCGGCAGCCGGCTCTGGGAGTTCGCGGCCGGCGCCTGCGCGGCCCTGCTCGGCAGCGCCCTCGCCGCCCGCACCCCCGGGCGCGCCCTGACGGGCACACTGCGACTGCTCGGCTGGGCGGGCCTGGCGGCCGTCCTCGCGGCGGTCTTCCGGTACGACCGCACCACCCCCTTCCCCGGCGCGGCCGCCCTGCTGCCCGTCCTCGGCACCGCCGCCCTGCTGCTCGCCGCCCCCGCCGACCGGATGGTCGGCGGCCTGCTCGCCACCCGACCGCTGCGCGCCGCCGGACGCCTCTCGTACGCCTGGTACCTGTGGCACTGGCCGGTACTGACCATCGCCCAGGCCCGCTACGGCCAGCTGCCCTGGGCTGTCCTGCTCGCCCTGACCGCCGCCAGCGCCCTGCCCGCCTGGCTCACCCTGCGCCTGGTCGAACAGCCGCTGCGGTACGGCAGCAGCCCGGTACCCCGGCGCGGCCTCGCCGTCGGCGCCAGCGCCCTGGTCATCCCGCTGATCGCCGCCCTCACCCTCGGCGGCGGCACCGTCCGCGCGCTCGGCGGCACCGCGGACACCCCCGCCGCCGCACCCGCCGGAGCCGTCGACGGACCCGCCCTGCTCGCCCCCGGCGTCCGGGTGCTCGGCCTCACCCCGTCGCTCGCCCGCGCCCGGGAGGACTTCCCGCCCGGCAAGGGCTGCGAGATCCCGCTCAACGCCGACGCCAGCCCCCGCTGCCTCTTCGGCAACCAGGACAGCCCTGACCGGATCGTGCTGCTCGGCGACTCCCACGCCGGACAGTGGATCTCCGCCGGGCTGAAGATGGCCGAACAGCGGCACTGGGCGCTGGAGGTGCTGGTCAAGCCCGGCTGCCCGCTGGCCACCCTGACCGTGCGCAACGACGTCCTCGGCCGCACCTTCGACGAGTGCGACCGCTGGCGCGAGAACACCCTCACCCGGCTCACCTCCGGGCCCAAGCCCCGGCTGGTCCTGCTGGCGGGCCTCAACCGCTACGGCAGCCAGGAGGAACGCACCGCCGGCTGGACCCGCACCCTGGACCGGCTGACCGCGCTCGGCGCCCCGCTCGCCTACCTCGGCGACACCCCGATGCCCGGCAAGGACATCCCCACCTGCCTGGCCGCCTCCGACGGCCGCTCCGACGCCTGCTTCTTCCCCCGCGACACCGCCTTCGAGCCCGACCCCCTGCTCGACGGCGGCCTCGCGGCCCGCTACGGCGTCCGGACCCTCGACCTCGGGCCGGTGCTCTGCCCGGGCGGCGGGCCGAGCTGCCCGGCCGTCCTGGAGGGCGTGGTGCTCTACCGGGACACCGGGCACATCACGGACACCCTGGCCCGGGTGCTGGCGCCCCGACTGGACAAGGAGCTGCTGGGCACGCGGTGAGGCCGACCGGGAACCGGCCCGCACGGGGCGCCCGCTGCCCGCTGCCGGCTCCGCCCGGGACGGGCTCGCGGGGCCGTTCCGCCGGACGGGCGCCCGTCCGGGGGCGGTGGCGGGCGCCGGCGGGGTCGGTCAGCGCCGGTCAGGGCCGATCGGCGAGGGTCAGCCGTAGACGCCGCGGCAGAGGCGGGCCTGCTCCGAACCGGCCGACCAGCGGCCGATCCGCTCGGCCTGGTCGCAGATCGTGCCCGGGCCGAGCGACGGGACCCCCGGCGCACCCGGGCCCCCGCTCGGCGCCGGCCGGCCGGTCGGACTCGGGTGCGAGCCGCGAC
>NZ_MECK01000636.1 GCF_014596465.1 Streptomyces sp. CBMA123
CTCGGCGCTCGGCTCGCTGGCCGGCGTGCCGCTCGGCCACCTCGCCGACCGCCGCGGCCCGCGCCGCACCGCGGTGACGCTCGCGCTCGCCACGGCCGCCGTGGTCGCCGTCCTCCTGGTGGTCCGCTCCTACGCCCCCTTCCTGCTCGCCGTCTGCCTCTACGCCACCGCGCAGTCCGGCCTCACCGCCGCCCGACAGGCGCTGGTCGCCGGCCTGGTGCCGCCCGCCGAACGCACCGGACTGCTCGCCCACCTGCAGTCGACCCTCAACGGCGGTCTCGCCGTCGGCGCCGCCATCGGCGGCATCGCGCTCACCGTCGGCACCCGGGCGGCCTACCTCGGCGCCTTCACCGTCACCGCGCTCGGCTTCCTGGCCGGCGCCCTCGTCCTCCGGGGGCTGCCCGAAGTCCCGCCCGCGCCGACGGAGTCGGGCACCGGCCCGCGCCTGGCCGTGCTGCGGGACCGGCGCTACGCCGCCGTCACCCTGGTCAACACCGTGCTGCTGCTGCGGATGCCGATGCTCAGCCTGATCCTGCCGCTGTGGATCGCCCAGCGCGCCCCCGGCCTCGGCTGGCTCGGCTCGGTGCTGTTCGTGCTCAACACCCTGGCCGTACTGGCCTTCCAGGTCCGGGCGGCGAGCGACGTCAGCGGACTGGACTCCGCCGTCCGGGCGGTGCGCTCGTCCGGGGTGCTGCTGCTCGCCTCCTGCGCGGTCTGCGGCCTCTCCGGGCTGGACGTCCCGCTGTGGGCCTTCGCCGCCCTGCTGGTCGCCGGGGCAGTCCTCCAGGTCGCCGGCGAGATGCGGCAGTCGGCGGGCTCCTGGCAGCTCGGCTTCGACCTCGCGCCGCCCGAGCGGATCGGCCAGTACCAGGGCTTCTTCGGCACCGGCGTCGCCGTCGCCCGCACCCTCGGACCGCTGCTGCTCACCGCCCTGCTGCTGGACGGCGGGCTCGCGGGCTGGCTGGTGCTGGGCGCGGTGTTCCTCGCCGCCGGGTACGCGATGGGCCCGGTGGCCCGCTGGGCGGCGCGCGACCGGGGGCCGGTGGCCGCGGCGGCGGTCGCTCCGTAAGGAGCGTGGGCGAAGCCGCCCCGTGAGGAGTGCCGGGCCAAAGCCGCCTCATGAGGAGTGCCGGGCAAACCGGTGGCCCCGGCCCGCCGCCCGCTGGCATGCTGGCCGCGTGGACAGACCCCAGATATGGCTCGACTTCGCCCCTGAGCTGCACCTCTTCGTCTCCGCGCCCCGGCGGGCCGGGCGGACCGCGCTGCGCACCGACGGCACCTCCAGCCTCGGCCACCTGGTCGAGTCGCTGGGCGTCCCGCTCACCGAGGTCGGCACCCTGCGGGTGGACGGTCGGCCGGTGCCCGACTCGTACGTCCCGGTCGACGACGAGCACGTCAGCGTCGAGGCGGTGGCCCGGCCGCAGCCCTCGCCCGCCCCGCCGCGCTTCCTGCTGGACGTCCACCTCGGCACCCTCGCCCGCCGGATGCGGCTGCTCGGCATCGACGCCGCGTACGAGAACCCGGACATCGGCGACGCCGCGCTGGCCGCCCGCTCCGCCGCCGAACAGCGCATCATGCTCTCTCGTGACCGCGGCCTGCTGCGCCGCCGCGAACTGTGGGCCGGCGCCTACGTCTACAGCCACCGCCCCGCCGAGCAGCTGCGCGACGTGCTCTCCCGCTTCACCCCGCCGCTCGCCCCCTGGAGCCGCTGCACCACGTGCAACGGCACGCTGCGCACGGTGAGCAAGACCACGGTGCGCGAGCAGCTCCACGACGGCACCGAGCGCTCCTACGACGCCTTCGCCCAGTGCGCGGACTGCGGCCAGGCCTACTGGCGCGGCGCCCACCACGCCCGGCTGGAGGCCATCGTCACCGACGCCGTGCGCGAGTTCGGGGGCGTCTCGGGGTAGCGGCCCCGGTCCTCTCGGGGTTGATTCGGGGTCGGATACGGGCCGGCGCCGATGGCGGGCCCGGCGGCGGGCGTGGTCTGATCGGCGGTGGGGGACGAGCCCAGTTGCTCCGTCGAACGAGAGAGGCCGGGTCGTCGATGAACGATCAGTCAGTGCACCAACCCGTTCCGCCAGTGCACCAACCCTTCGAGAGCGCCGAGGCCGCTGCCGCCCCGATGGTGACCGCCCCGGACGGCGCCGAAGTCCGCCCGCTGCTGGTCCTGGACGGGCTGGGCAGCCTCGCCGTCTTCGAACTCGCCCCCGGGCAGGTCACCCACGCGGTGTCGCACGCCACTGTGCAGGAGCTGTGGCAGGTCACCGCGGGCGGCGGCGAACTGTGGCGGCGCCAGGACGGCCGGGAGGAGATCCACCGGCTCGAACCCGGCACCGCCGTGTCGATCCCGCTGGGCACCGCCTTCCAGTTCCGGGCCGACCCGGACGGCGACGGGCCGCTGCGGATCACCGCCGTCACCATGCCGCCCTGGCCGGGGACGGACACCGAGGCACGCCCCGAGGAAGGCCCCTGGAAGGCGACCGTCCGATGAGCCGGGGGATGATCGGTCGGCGGACGACGGGCCGGCGGACGACGGGCCGGGGGATCCTGCGCCGCCCGCTGGCGGCCGCGCTCGCGGCGCTCGCGCTCCTCGGCCTCCCGGCCGTTCCGGCGGCGGCCACCGCACCCACCGAGCCCCACCTCCAGTCACGCTACGTCACCATGCCCGACGGCGTCCGCCTCGCCGTCGACGTCTACCTCCCGCCCGGCACCAAGCCCGGTGCCAAGCTGCCCACCGTGCTGGTCACCCAGCGCTACTGGCGCGCCCGCGTCCTGGCCGGTCAACCCGGCGGCGCCAGCGGCGAGGCCGAGGCCTGGAACGCCAAGGGCTACGCCTACCTCGTCGCGGACCTGCGCGGCACCGGCGCCTCCTTCGGCACCCTCACCGCCGAGCTGGGCGCCGACGCGATCGCCGACAGCGGCTCGCTCGGCGACTGGATCGCCGCCCAGCCCTGGTCCAACGGCCGGGTCGGCACCACCGGCATCTCCTACGGCGGCGACACCGCCATGCTCGCCACCGCCCTCGGCAACCACCACATCACCGCCGCCGCCCCGCTCTCCTACGACTTCGACCCGTACGAGGACCTGGTGCGCCCCGGCGGCCTGCTGATCGAGCCCCGGCTCGCCCCGTACGCGCTGCTGCTGCGCATCCTGGACCAGACCGGCGGCACCACCTGCGAGACCAGCGAGCAGACCCGGCAGCTCTGCGCGCAGCTCGGCCTCACCGGTCTGACCCCGCGACCGGTCGACGGTCCGGACGGCCCCGCCCTGCTGGCCGCCGCGCGCGCCGAGCACGCGAACAACGCCAACCTGGTCGACATGGCCCGCACCGGCGCCTTCCGCGACTACCGCAACGGCCCGCAGAGCTGGACGGTCGGCAGCGTCGGCGAGAAGACCGACGCGGTCGAGGACGGCGGAGTCCCGGTCCTGACCCGGGCCGGCTGGCTGGACGCCGGGACGGCCAACGGCGTGCTCTCCCAGTTCACCGGCCTGTCCGACACCCAGGACGACTGGATCGGCCCGTGGAACCACGGCGCCGGCTGGCTCGCCGACCCCTTCCAGCCCGCCCGGCCGCTCACCCGGGCCGAACACGAGCAGAACGACCAGCGCGTGGTCGACTTCTTCGACCGCTACGTGCGCGACGGCGCCCGCCCCGACGGCGCGCGGCAGGTGCACTACTACACCTTCAACGAGGGCGTCTGGCGCACCACCAACCGCTGGCCGGTGCCCGGCACCCGCACCCGGCCGTTCCGCCTCGGCGCGGGCAACACCCTCGCCACCGGGCGCTCCGGCGCCACCCCCGCCGGCTCCGACCCGCTGCGCCTCGACCCCACCGCCGGCACCGGCCCGCTGGACCGCTGGAACACCAACCTCACCGGGGAAGAGGTGAGTTACCCCGACCGCGCGGGCGTGGACGCCCGACTGCTCGGCTACACCACCGCGCCGCTGACCGAGGACACCAGGGTCACCGGCAACGGCAAGGTCACCCTCGACGTCACCGGCCTGGCCGGCTCGGCGAACGGCGCCCTGCACGTCTACCTGGAGGACGTCACCCCCGACGGCCGGGTCAGCTACCTCACCGAGGGCCAACTCGCCCTGGCCGACCGGGCGGTGGCCGACCGGGACGACAACCCCGACTGGCGCCGGCTGCGCACGCCCCGCAGCTACGCGGCCGGCGACGCCGAGCCCTTCCCACAGGGCCGGCCGCAACAGGTGGTGATCGACCTCCAGCCGGTCTCGGTGCTGTTCAAGGCCGGCGAGCGGATCCGGCTGACCGTGGCCGCCGCCAACCCCGACTCCTTCCAGCTGCTCCCGGCCGACGGGCGGGCGGAGTACCGGATCGGGTACGGCGGGGAGCACGGCTCGGTGCTGGAACTTCCGGTGGTGCAGGGGTAGTTGCGGCGCCGTCTGCGGCCGCTCCGGGTTACGGCCGTGGCGTGCGCAGGCCGAGGGTCCAGACATGGCGGCTGTAGCGGCCCATCCGGGTCGGGTGGCGCTCGACCAGCGTCGCGGTCAGGCCCTCGGCCGTCCGGCGCAGCGCACCGGTGAAGCGGTGCCGCTGGTCCGGCGCGAGCGGGAGCAGTTCGGCGAGCACGGCGTCGTCCAGCTCCCGCCCGACGGCGCGCAGCACCCCCGCGTCCAGCACCAGCAGGGTGCCGTCGGCCAGTACCAGCGGCGCCGGGGCCTGGGCGTCGGAGAGCCGCGGGCCGGGCTCGACCACCCCGCCGGGCAGCAGCCGCACCACCCGGCTGCGGGTGGGGACGCGGCGGTCCGCCTCGACGACGCGCAGCCCGCCGTCGACCACGTAGTGGCCGTAGCTGGGCCAGGAGTCGACCACGGCGCCGTCCCGGTCGTGCGCCCAGGTGTGGAAGGCGCCGTAGCCCTCCAGCCCGAGCACGAACCGGCCGTCGTCGCCGAGCGCCGCGCCGCGCTCGCCGCGCAGCTCGGCCACCAGGGAGCCGTCGGCGAGGTCCAGCAGCAGGGCCGGGCCCAGGTGGCCCCAGGCGGTGTACTCGAAGGAACTGGTGGTGACCAGCACCCGGTCGGCGGACAGGTGGGCCGCGTTCGGCCGCCCCGGGCAGGGCCGGCGCCAGCGGACCACGCCGTCGGCGTCGACCCGGCTGAGTTCGCCGTCCCCGCCGTGAACCTCCCAGCCGTCCCGCTGCGCCAGCGGCCCCTCCGGGCGCCCCTGCGGCCGTCCGCCGGGCTCGTGACGGTGGTCCAGGACGGTGACCTGCCAGCTCCCCATGGGCCGGATGCTATCGGCTGGGCCCGGGCGGCGGAGGCGCTTTCGACAGGTGCTCACAGGGCCCGTACGGCGGACAATCTCCCCAGGAGCCGAGGAGGAGGCCACGGTGGAACCCGCCGAGTTCGACGTGATGATCGAGATCCCCCAGGGATCGCGCAACAAGTACGTGATGGACTTCGACGCGGGCCGGATCCGCCTCGACCGCACCCTCCTCACCGCCACCCGCTACCCCACCGACTACGGCTACGTGGAGGGCACCCTCGGCGGCGACGGCGAACCGCTGGACGCCCTGGTCCTCGGCCGCGAGCCGGCCGTCCCCGGCTGTGTGCTCAGCTGCCGGGCGGTCGGCATGTGGGTGATGCGCGACGAACGCGGTCCGGACCAGAAGATCCTCTGCGTCCCGGCCCGCGATCCGCGCTACGCCGACCTCCGCGACATCGGCGACCTGCCCGAGTTCGACCTGCTGGAGATCACCCACTTCTTCCAGGTGTACAAGGCCCTGGAACACGGCAAGTCGGTCGAGGGCTCGCACTGGGCCGGCCGCGAGGCCGCCTACGCGGAGATCACCGACTCCCGCGCCCGGGCGGCGGGCACCCGCTTCGCCCACCCGGCGTAGGCCGGGCCGCCGGTGCGGTGCGAGCCCGGCCCGCCGTGACCGGGCGGGCCGGGCGCCGTGACGTCGTTTCCGGCCCGGCCGTACGGTCGCCCGCTCAGAGCCGGGCGCTGCGCAGGATCGCGCGGACCTCGTCCGCGATGGCGGCCTCGTTGTGCTCGAACTCCGGTGAGGTGAGCTGGTCCTGCCGGGCCGGCAGGCCGGTGAGGACGGGGGTGTGGAGGTGGCCGCCGGGGAGGTCGGGGTCGAGGTCCAGGCGCAGGCGGTTGGAGCGGTAGGCGACTTCGTTGGAGAGGTAGCCCCCGCCGCCGCCGGCGACGGCGCGGGAGCCGGGGGTGGGGCCGTCGGGGCGTTCGACGGGGGCGGTGGCGCCCGCCGGGATCTCGGTGACGGGGGTGTTGAGCAGCACGGGGTAGGGCTGCTGGACGGCCGTCATGGCGTCGGTGGGCAGGGTGGTGCGGATGAACTGCGGTCCGTCGGCCAGGCCGGGGGCGTCGACCGGGTGGAGGGCGGTGCCGCCGGAGAGCGCGCCGGTGTTGTCGGTGGCCGGGTCGGCGGAGCGGGCGCGGCCGGCCCAGGCCTCCAGGGTGAACTCGCCGGGGTAGCCCTGGCTGATGCTGGTGATCAGGTCGGCGGACTGCGGACCGCCGGGCCGCAGGTGGGGGCCGAAGGCGCGTTCCACGATGCCGTCGTCGAAGTCGCCGTAGCGCACCGGCAGGACGACGGCCCGCACCTCGGCGGTGCTGCCGTCGGCGAGGGTGATCCGCTTCCCGTGGAGTTGCAGCACGGCCGCGCCGGCCGGGTTGGCGCGGCGCGGCTCGGTGTCCAGGCCGTACGGGTCGAAGCCGCTGACGAAGATCCGCCGGACCCCGCCCCCGGACCCGGGATCGGGCGAGGGGTCGTCGGAGAAGCCGTCGTCCAGACCGCGCGAGGCGTCCTCGAAGCGGGCCCGGAGTTCGGCGTGGTCGACGTCGAACCGGGGCTGCCACTGGGCGAGCCGGACGGTCATGGCGAGCCGGGCCCAGTACAGCGGGCGGTCGTCCAGGGCGGGCAGTTCGCCGTTGGGGCGGCGGCCCTGGGCGCGGTCGAGGCCGGCCTGCCAGAGCTTGCGGCCCCAGGCGTCCACGACCCGCTGGGCGCGGTGGGCGTCGCGGGCGGAGCACAGGGCGGCGGGGAAGCCGTGCAGCAGGTCGGCGAGGCCGGAGCGTTCGGTGAACGCGGCGGTGCGGGGGTCCTGCAGCCGGGCCTGTTCGGCGTCCAGGGGCGCGGTGGTGACGGTCCGGCAGCCGGCCGGTGCGGCCTGGGCGGTGGCGGGGGCCAGGAGCGCGGCGAGGGTCCCGGCGAGGGCGGTGGCCAGGGCGGCGGCACGGCGGGCGGCACGGCGGGCGGTGTGGCCGGCGTCACGGTGAGCATTTGTCATGGACACTGACGATAGGCGGCGGGCCGACACCCCGCCAGAGTGCCCGCCCCGCAGGCCCGTGGCCTGCCGGAACCCCCGCTCGGTTCCGGTCGGACGGATGGGAACCGGTGTGACCTCTACAGCGTTGTCGTGGTCGAACAGCAGGAATCGGACGGTGGAGGAACCCCATGAGTGTGGCCCTGACGAAGGGCGGCAACGTCTCCCTGAACCGGCAGGCGCCCGGCGTGCGGACCGTCCGGGTGTGCCTCGGCTGGACGGCCGGAGCCGAGTACGACCTGGACGCCAGCGCGCTGCTCTGCGGGGAGAACGGGAAGGTCCTCACCGACCAGCACTTCGTCTTCTTCAACAACCTGCAGAGCCCGGACGGCGCGGTCCGCCACCTCGGCGCGGGCGGCGCGGGCGAGGACCGGGAGCGGATCGAGGTCCGGCTCGCGGACGTGGCGGCCGAGGTGCGGAAGGTCGCTTTCGCGGTGGCGATCTACGACGCGGCGCAGCGGCGGCAGGCCTTCGGGCAGGTGCGCGGCGCGTACGTCCGGGTCGTCGACGCGGACGGCGGCACCGAGGTGGCCCGCTACGACGTGACGCCGGAGGCGGGCAGCGAGACGGCCATGGTCTTCGGCGAGCTCTACCGGAACGGCGCGGACTGGAAGTTCCGGGCCGTCGGGCAGGGCTACGCCTCGGGGCTCGCGGGCATCGCCACCGACTTCGGCGTCGACGTCCTGCAGCCCGCGGCCCCGGCGCCGGTCGCCCCGGTTCCCGCTCCCGCCGCGCCCGTCGCGGCCCCCGCCGTACCCGCTGTTCCGAAGACCCAGCCAGCAACAGGGAGTTCACCCGTGACGTGTTTCTTCGACCCCACCCACGGCGTCGGCTCGGCCGTGGTGCTGTGGCAGCCGCAGTGGGGCGTGCCGCGCCAGGTCGAGACCTGCGCCGCCTGCGCCCAGCGGGTGCAGACCACCGTCCCGCCGTTCTACACCCCGCCGCAGGCCGGCTACCCGCAGCCGGTCCAGGCGCAGGTGCCCGCCCAGCAGCAGGAGCAGGGCGGCCGCCGCTTCGGCACCGGCGCGATGATCGGCGCCGGTGCGGCCGGCCTGGTCGGCGGCATGCTGCTCAACGAGGCGCTGAGCGACGACGAGCCGCAGGTGGTCGTCAACAACTACTACGAGGACGACGACGACTCCTTCTTCTAGGTCGTCAGCCCGTCAGCCCGTCAGCCCGTCAGCCCGTCAGCTCGCCAGGCTGTCAGCCCGTGGCCCCCTCGGTCAGCCGGTGCGGTGCAGGTCGCACTGCTGCTGGATGGCCGAGGGGGCGTCGCTGCTGACGATGGCGACCTTCGGCACCGGGCCGGTGGTGGGCGCGTCCTCGGTGGTGCAGACGAGCTGCTGGATGGTCGGGGCGGACAGCGAGGCGGCCGGCCAGGAGAGTCGCAGGGTGACCACCCCGGGGGTGGCCGTGGCCTCGACGCGCCCCTTCACCGGGAGCTCGCTGTACAGGCCCTGGCGCTGTTCGCTCTGGTCGGGGCCGGCCAGCAGGGTGTTCAGGGTCTGCTGGAGGTCCTCGCGCTGCGCGGTCGGGCGGATCGCGAGGCGGATGCCGTGCTGGTCGAGGAAGTACAGCCGGGTACCGGGCTGCACGCCGGTGGCCGGCTGTCCGTTCCGGACGGCGCCGGTGGTGGAGACCGAGCAGCCGCAGGCGAGCAGCAGCGCGGCGGCCAGGGCGGCCGGCGGGGCGAGGCGGCGGACGGTCACAGCTCCTCCTCCTGGTCGAGCCCACGGGGCAGGACGAGGGTGAACACCGCACCGCCGTCCGGGGAGTTGGCGGCCTCGACGAGGCCGCCGTGCAGCCGGGCGTTCTCCTGGGCGATGGCCAGGCCCAGCCCGCTGCCCTCGGAGCGGGCCCGGGACTTGTCGGCCTTGTAGAACCGGTCGAACAGGTGCGGGAGTTCGGCGGGCGGGATGCCCGCGCCGTGGTCGGTGACGGTGAGCACCAGTTCGTTCGCCGAGCCGCGCAGGGCCAGGCGCACCGGCGGGCGGCCGTGCCGCAGGGCGTTGCCGGCCAGGTTGGCGACGATGACGTCGAAGCGGCGCGGGTCGAGGCGGACGGGCAGGGCGGCGGGCAGGTCGAGGTCGACCTGCTCGCTCCAGCCGCGCAGGTCGAGGGTCTCGCGCACGGCGGTGGCGGCGTCGACGGCCTCGGTGCGCAGCGGGGCGGCTCCGGCGTCCAGGCGGGAGATCTCGATCAGGTCGTTGACCAGGCGGGTCAGCCGTACCGTCTCGTTGCTGATCATGCGCAGGGCGGTGGCGGTGTCGGCGGGCAGCTGTTCGGCGTCCTCGTCGAGGATGTCGGTGACGGCCAGCATCGCGGCCAGCGGGGTGCGCAGTTCGTGGGAGACGTCGGCGGCGAAGCGCCGGCCCTGGGACTCGACGGCGCGCAGCTCCTCGATGGTGCCCTGGAGGGTGCGGGCGCTGTGGTTGAAGGTCTTGGAGAGCTGGGCGAGTTCGTCGTGCCCGGTGACGGTCAGCCGGGTGTCCAGCCGGCCCTGGGCGAGGGCCCGGGCGGCATCGCCCAGGGCCCGGACCGGCCGCAGCACCTGGCGGGCGGCCAGCAGGGCGAGCCCGGCGGCCAGGATCGCGGCGAACGCCCCGGCCCCGGCGGCGGCGGCCAGCAGCGAGTCGGCGGCGCTCTGTTCGCGGTCGAGGGGGAGGGCGGCGTAGACGGTGAGCCCGGACGGGCCGGCGGCGGCGCCGCCCTTGGCGTACGTGACGGGGACGCCGACGGCGAGCCAGGGGTGGCCGTTGTCGGTGAAGCGCTGGAAGGCGGCGTGGCCGGCTCCGACGGTGTGCTGGAGCGCGGGCGGGACGGCGAAGGGCTGGGTCCACTCCGAGTGGGCCGTGCCGTAGGAGGCCAGGACCCGCCAGTCGCGGAACCCGCCGGTGCCCGACAACTGGCCGGCCAGCCGGTCGAGTTCGCCCTGGGTGGGCGGGAAGGGCAGGGCCGGGGCGAGGACGTCGACGCGGCGGCGCAGCTCGTCCAGGGCGGTGTCCTTGGTCAGGTCGAGGGTGGAGGTGGTGGCGGCCCGGTAGGTGAGCGCGGCGGTGGCCAGGGCGCTCAGCGCGGCGACGGCGACGAAGGCGACCAGCAGGCGCGGCCGCAGTCCGGCGACGGCGCGGCGCAGCCGGACCAGCCGGGGCGGGTGCGGGTCCTCGGGCCGACGGGGCGCGGGGGCGGACGCGGAGGCGGTGGTCACAGCGGTCCGAAGCGGTAGCCGAAGCCGCGGACGGTCTGGATGTAGCGCGGTGCGGCGGGGCTGTCCTCGACCTTGGCGCGCAGCCGGTTCACCCCGGCGTCGACCAGCCGGATGTCCTCCTGGCGGCCCAGCCCCCAGACGGACTCCAGGAGTTGCTCCCGGCTGAAGACCCGCCCCGGGGCCGCGGCCAGCTCCAGCAGCAGGCGCAGTTCGCTGGGTGCCAGCGGCAGCGGGGCGCCGCGCTTGGTGACGGTCAGCGCCGAGCGGTCCAGCACCAGCTCGCCGTGGGTCTCCCGCTCCGCCTCCGGGCCCGGACCGCCCGCCCGGCGCAGGACGGCGCGGATCCGGGCGTCCAGGACGCGGGACTGCGCGGGCTTGACCACGTAGTCGTCGGCGCCGGCCTCCAGGCCGAGCACGGTGTCCACGTCGTCGCCGAGGGCGGTCAGCATGATCACCGGGGTGGGCCCGGCCCGGCGCAGCCGTCGGCAGACCTCCAGGCCGTCGATCCCGGGCAGCATCAGGTCCAGGACCACCAGCTCCGGGGGCTCCCGGTGGGCAGCCTCCAGCCCCGCCTCGCCGGAGGCGGCGGTGCGCACCTCGTGGCCCTGGCGGCGCAGGCCCAGGGCCAGTGCCTCGCGTACGGAGTCGTCGTCCTCGATCAGGAGCAGCCGTGCCATGGGAGCCAGTATCCGGGTTGACCTGCGGGGACGCGTCTTCGGGGGTGGGGGGAGGGGTGGGTTGTTGCGAAACGCTCATACGCAGCTCACGGGGCGCGCAAGCGGGCGGCCGAGGGTGGTGGGCACCGAGACCCCGATCCCCTCCGAGGAGTACCGCCGTGCGCCACGACCGCGAGCCGAACCCGATGGACCCCAACGACCGGACCCCGGGCGGCGGGTACCCGCAGGAGGGGCGGGTGGGCCTTTCCCCCGGCCTTTCCCCGGGCCTCTCCCCGGGCCTCCCCCCGAGCCTTTCCCCGGCCCGTCCGGCGGGCCGGCGGCGGACGGTGGCGCTGCGGGTGCTGGCCCTGGGAGTGACCGCCGCGACCCTGGTGGGTGTCGCCGGGGCGATGCACGACGCACCCCCGTCCGCCGCCGGTGCCTCCGCCGCCGACGCCTCCACCGCGGCCTCGGCCCCGGACCCGACGCTGCCCGCGCCCGTCGTCGACATGAGCATCTCCCGCCAGTCCGAGGACCCGGGCAAGACCGTCAACCTGACCATCGACGACGGCCCCGACCCGCAGTGGACGCCCCGGGTCCTGGACGTCCTCGCCCGCAACGGCGCCAAGGCCGTCTTCTGCATGCTCGGCCCCGACGCGCGGGCCCACCCCGACCTCGCCCGGCAGGTCGTCGCCGCCGGGCACCGGCTGTGCGACCACTCGGTCAGCCACGACACCGCGATGGACCACAAGGACGTCGCCTACCAGGAGAAGGAGATCGTGGACGGCCGGCGGATGATCCAGGAGGCCACCGGCGGCGCACCCGTCGACTACTACCGCGCCCCGGGCGGCGCCTTCACCCCGGAGAGCCGCCAGATCGCCGCCGCCCACGGCATGCGCCCGCTGGGCTGGAACGTCGACACCCGCGACTTCGAACGCCCCGGCGTGGCGAAGATCGTCGAGACCGCGAAGGCCCAACTGCGCATCGGCCCGACCGTGCTGCTCCACGACGGCGGGGGCAACCGGGCGCAGACCCTGGAGGCGCTGGAACAGTTGCTGCCCTGGCTCAAGGACAACGGTTACGTCTTCAGCTTCCCCCGGCGGTGACGCCCGACGCCCCGGGGCGCCGGTCAGTCGATGACCACCGCCATGTGTCCGTAGGTGGCGTAGCCGTCGGCGAAGTCCTGCTCGGAGACGGTGGTGCGGCCGCGGGCGGGGTCGTTGAGCGACACCTTGCCGCCGCCGAAGCCGGTGACCACGACGGTGTGTTCGGCGGTTCCCGCGTACGGGATGCTCCGGCCGTCGTAGGCCGTGTACGTGGTGCCCTTGAGGCGGCGCCACAGGTAGTCCACCCAGACGATCGCGGGGTGGCCGGCGGCCAGGTGGTCCTTGAGCTCCTGGACGGAGACGCCCTCGGCGTCCTGGAGCACCGTCAGCCCGTACGCGCGGGCGGCCCCGGCCACCGGCGGGTAGTACACGCCGAACCCGGTGCCGTCCGTCTCGGAGCCGTCCGGGTCGCCGACGAACGCCCGGTAGGGGTCGCCGGAGCGCGGGCCGGAGTGGCCGAACTCGGGGTGGTCCCGGTCGACGCCGATCCGGTCCAGGATCTGCTGGTCGTCGGCCTGCACGCCGCGCGCGGCGAGGACCATCCGCAGGGCGGCGGCCTCGCAGTCGTCGCTGAGCTGCTGGTGGTAGTAGGGGACGCTGGCGGCCGCGGGGGCCGCCGGTGCGGGGGCGGTGCCCGCGGTGAGGGTCGCGGTGGTCAGGACGGCGAGCAGGGACGCTCGTACGGTGATCGTCATGACCATGACGCTACGAAGGCCGGTTGCGCTCCGCAGCCGGTGGACGGCGATCAGGTGACGGAGCGTATGCGTCGACGGCCTTTCGGAGAGCTGGCCCGGTCACAGCCGCCGTCGGCGTACGCGGGCCTCGGTCCTCAGCCCTGGATCCTCAGCCCTGGATCCTCGGCCCTCGGCCCTCAGGCCTGCGCCCGCCGGTACGCCCCGGCCCGGGCGGCGGCCTCGGCGGCGGTCGCGGCGCGGTCGGCGGCGGGCTGGTCGAGCGGCTCGGCGGTGGTGAGCATCCGGTAGTAGAGCGGTGCCGAGACGGCCCGGATCACCTCGAACGGGTCGGTGTCGGCGGGGAGTTCGCCGCGCTCGACGGCCTCGGTGACGCACGGCGCCCACTCCTCCACCCGGCGCCGGTAGAAGTGCCGCAGCGCCTCGGCGGTGCCCGGATCGCCGTTGGCGGCGACGATGACGGCGCGGAACAGCGCGCCCTGCCGGGGGTCGGCCAGAGTCCGCTGGACGAGTCGGGCGTTGGCCCGCAGGTCCTCGGCGAGCGAGCCGCTGCGGGTGCGGGGCGAGGACTGCTCGGCCATGTCCGCGAGCAGGTCGGCGACCAGGGCGGTGGTGCTGCCCCAGCGGCGGTAGACGGTGGTGCGGCCGACCTCGGCCCGCTGGGCGAGGTCGCCGAGGTCCAGGCCGCCGAAGCCGTGCTCGACCAGGGCGTCCTCGGCGGCCCGCAGAACGGCGGTGCGCACCCGGGCGGTGCGGCCGCCGGGGCGGAGGGTGCCGGGTGTGGAGGGCTCGTCGACCATTAACGGGATTCCTGTTCCATTAGATGGGTGGAGTCTGCTAGCTTCGAGGCATCCTAACGGAACGAGAGTCCCATTAGCGGACTCCGAGGGGAGTGCCTTCATGTCAACCACCGTGGAATCCACCGCCATGGAATACCGCCGGCTCGGCGCATCCGGACTCAAGGTCCCCGCGCTGAGCCTCGGCACCGGCACCTTCGGCGGCCGCGGCCCGCTGTTCGGCGCCTGGGGCACCACCGACGTCCAGGAGGCCCGCCGGCTGCTCGACATCGCCATCGACGCCGGAGTCACCCTCTTCGACACCGCCGACGTCTACTCCGACGGCGCCTCCGAGGAGGTGCTCGGCCAGGCCGTCCGCGGCCGCCGCGACCAAGTGCTGATCTCCACCAAGGCCGGCCTGCCGCTCGGCGACGGCCCCCAGCAGGCCGGCACCTCCCGTGCCCGGCTCATCCGTTCGGTGGAGGACGCGCTGCGCCGCCTCGGCACCGACCACCTCGACCTCTTCCAACTGCACGCCTACGACGCCGCCACCCCGATCGAGGAGGTGCTGGCCACCCTGGAGGACCTGGTCCGCGCGGGCAAGATCCGCTACACCGGCGTCTCCAACTTCTCCGGCTGGCAGCTGATGAAGTCCCTCGACCTGGCCGAACGCCACGGCCGCCCCCGCTACGCCGCCCACCAGGTCTACTACTCCCTGGTCGGCCGCGACTACGAGTGGGAGCTGATGCCGCTCGCCGAACAGGAGGGCGTCGGCGCCCTGGTGTGGAGCCCGCTCGGCTGGGGCCGCCTCACCGGCCGGATCCGCCGCGGCCGCCCGCTCCCGGCCGACAGCCGCCTGCACGACACCGCCGACTACGGCCCGCCGGTCGACGACGAACTGCTCTACCGGGTGGTCGACGCCCTGGACGAGATCGCCGCCGAGACCGGCCGCACCGTCCCCCAGGTCGCCATCAACTGGCTGCTGCGCCGCCCCACCGTCTCCTCCGTCATCATCGGCGCCCGCAACGAGGACCAGCTGCGCCAGAACCTCGGCGCCGTCGGCTGGTCCCTGACCCCCGACCAGGTCGCCCGCCTGGACGCCGCCAGCGCCCGCACCGCCCCCTACCCCTACTTTCCCTACCGCCGCCAGGAGGCCTTCGCCCGCCTCAACCCGCCGCTGGCCGGGTAGTGCCCCAAGTCAGGTTGAACCGAGCCACGGCTGGCGTCGCGCCCCCAAGCCCTGGGCTCGCCTCGCTTCGGGCAGCGCCCTGAGCTGACGCCCACCACCACCGCCGCCGCCGTCGGCGTGGAGCCCGGCGCCAGGTTCTCCGGCTCGGCGACGGCGTGGTGGGGGTGATCTCCTGTCAGGCGGCCCGGGAGGGGTGGAAGCCGGGCCTGATCTCGCAGGTCAGCGACCCTTCTCGGAATCAGATGACGCTTGGTCAGCATCTCGGCCAGGCCATAAGGTGCGCGCTATGAACCTCCGCACCAAGAAGACGCTGACGGCCCTGCTCAGGGGCGCGCTCGTGATCGGCGCCTGCACGCTGTACGGCCACGTCCGCGGTGGCCACTTCGCGGTCACCCCGCTGTTCCTCGGATTCATCGCCTTGAACCTGGCAACCGTCGGCTACACGTGGTGGTGGTACGGCGACTCCCCCAAGGCCGTGGAGTTCCGCGCGAAGGCCGAGGCAAAGAAGGCCGCCGCCAACCTCAGCCACTGACCACCGGTTCCGGGCCCCGTTCGATCCCCTCATCATCGAGCGGGCGCCATTCGACGAGCGGGCACACGGCACACCCGCCCGGGCAGCGGTACCAAAGTGGTGGCTGAGGCGGCAATGGGTGCATCATCTTCCGTTCCCCCGGGGCGGGCTGCCAGCATCGGCGCACCGCCCACCGCCCACCGCCCGAGGAGCCGCCGATGCACCGCCCGCCGCCTGGCCGGATCGACCTGCTGCTGCGCGGCGGCACCCTGGTGGACGGCACCGGGGCCGCCGGCCGGCCGGCGGACGTGGCCGTCGTGGGCGGCCGGGTCGCGGTGCTCGCGCCGGGGGCCGAGGCGGACGCGGCCGAGGTGCTGGACGTCACCGGACGGGTCGTCACCCCCGGCTTCATCGACGTCCACACCCACTCGGACGCCCTCGCGGCCACCTTCGACGGCGAGGGCGGCCCTGACCACGACGGCGGCGCCGGCCACGGCACCGAGGAACTGCGGCTGGCCCCGCTGCTCCAGGGGGTCACCACCGAGATCGCCGGCAACTGCGGCACCAGCTTGTTCCCGGCGCTGCCCGGCCGGCTGACCGGGCTGGCCGAGCACCTGCGGGTCACCTTCGGCCTCGGGCCGGTGCGCCCGGCCGGGGACTTCGCCGCGTTCGCCGCCGGTCAGCGGCCCGAGCTGCGACGCAACCACCTGGCCTCGCTGGTCGGCCACGGCACCCTGCGTGCCGGGGTGATGGGCTTCGCGGACCGCCCGCCCCGCCCCGAGGAACTGGCCGCGATGTGTGAGCTCTTGGACCGCTCGCTCGCCCAGGGCGCCGCCGGGTTCTCCACCGGCCTGATCTACCCGCCCGGCGGCTACGCCGACACCGAGGAGATCGTCGCCCTGGCGACGGTCGCCGCGCGCCACCGCAAGCCGTACGTGACCCACCTGCGGGACGAGATGTCCCAGGTGGAGGCGGCGCTGGAGGAGGCCCTGGAGATCTCCGTACGCTCCGGCGCCGCGCTGCAGATCTCCCACCACAAGACGGCCGGCCGGTACGGCTGGGGCGCCACCCTGCGCACCCTGCCGCGGCTGGAGCGGGCTCGCGCCGAGGGCGTGGACGTGCGCTGCGACGTCTACCCGTACACCGCGGGCAGCACCGTGCTGCCCGCGATGCTGCCGCCGTGGGTCAGCGAGGGCGGGCCGGCCGCGCTGCTCGCCCGGCTGGGCGACCCCGCGGTGCGCGGCCGGATCCGGGCGGACATCGCGAACGGCGTGGCGGGCTGGGAGAACACCGTCGGCAACGGCGGCTGGGACCTCATCTCGGTCGCCGCCGCCCCGGCCCGCCCCGCGGCCGAGGGGCGGCGGATCGCCGAACTGGCCGCCGAGCGCGGCACCGACCCGGTGGACTACGTCTGCGAGCTGCTGCTGGAGGGGCGGGGCGAGGTGACCATCATCAGCCACTCGATGCGGGAGGACGACGTCCGCCGGGTGCTGGCCAGTCCGCTGTCCATGATCGGCTCGGACGGGGTGCCCAAACCCGGTCGCCCGCACCCGCGTTGGGCGGGCAGCTTCGCCCGGGTGCTCGGCCACTACGGGCGCCGCCAGGGGCTGATGCCGCTGGAACTCGCGGTGCACAAGATGACCGGCCTGCCCGCGGGGCGGTTCCGGCTGACCGGGCGCGGGGTGCTGCGCGACGGTGCGGTGGCGGACCTGGTGGTGCTGGATCCGGCGGCCGTGCTGGACCGGGCGAGCTTCGAGCAGCCACTGCTGCCGCCGGAGGGAGTGGAGACGGTGGTGGTCGCCGGGCGGGTCGCGGTGCGCGGGGGTCGGCCGACCGCCGTCCGGTCCGGTGAGGTGCTGCGGGTCCGGTGAGGCCCCGCCCGGCCGACCGCGGGTCAGTGGTGCTCAGACCGCCCACCGCTGTGCCAGCGCGGAGCCGATCTCCCCGGCGGCGGCGCCGAGTTCGGCCAGGAACGCGCTCAGTACCGGATTGCGGTTGGTGGCCCGGGTGGCCACCCCGACGCGGCGGTGCAACTGCGGGTGCTCCAGCCGGCAGACCTGTACCCCGGCGCTGTCGGCCAGTCCGAGGGCCGGGATCAGCGCCACGCCCATCCCGGCCCGGGCGAGGGTGACGGTGACCTGGTAGTGGTCGCTGCGGCAGCGCACCCGGGGCCGGAAGCCCTCGGCCGCGCAGGCGCGTTCCAGTACCGGCTCGCCGGTGCCGCCGCCGTGGGTGCCGATCCAGCTCTCGTCCGCCAGCTCGGCCAGCCGCACCATCGGGCGCCGCCCCAGCCGGTGCCGGGGCGGCAGCACGATCAACGGCGGCTCCTCGAAGAACATCCGCACCTCCACCGTGGCCTGGCGGCACCACGGATCCAGCGGGTGCTCGAAGACCACGGCCGCGTCCAGCCGGCCGGCCTCCAGGTCGGGCACCAGCTCGTGCGGCTGGCCCATCACCAGCTCCAGCTCCACCCGCGGATGCCGGTCCGCGAACTCCGACAGCGCCCGCGGCAGCAGCGCCAGCCCGGCCGAGACGAAGAAGCCGATCCGCAGCACCCCGGCCGCCGCCTCCGAGTGCGCTCGGAGGTCGTCCCGGGCGACGGCCATCAGGTCGGCGATCGCCTGGGCGTGCTCGGCCAGCCGGGCGCCCGCGGCCGTCAGGCGCAGCGACTGCGGCGCCCGCTCCACCAGTGCCACGCCCAACTCCTGCTCCAGGCGGGCGAGTTGGTGTGACACGGCGGAGGGGCTCAGATGCAGCGCCTGCGCCGCGGCCACGATGGTGCCCCGGCGGGCGATCTCCAGCAGGACGAGCAGTCGGGCACTGTTCAGCATCGGCCCAGGCTAGGCCCTTCCCCGGTCCTACCCGGGCCCTCCCCTGGCTCTCCCCGGGCCCTTCCCCGGGCCTTCGTCAGGACCGCACCGCCTCGCGCGGCGCCACCGGCTCCCCCCGGGGGGCCGGCTCCGCCTCCTCGGCCGCCACGTCCAGGCGCAGCAGGTCGTACTCGGTCTCCCGGCGCACCACCAGCCGGGCCCGGCCGTCGCGGACGAAGACCACGGCGGGGCGCGGCAGCTTGTTGTAGTTGGAGGCCATCGCGTAGCCGTAGGCGCCGGTGACCGGGGTGGCCAGCAGGTCCCCGACCCGCAGGTCCTCCGGCAGGGCCGCGTCGTCGATGATCACGTCGCCGCTCTCGCAGTGCTTGCCGACCAGCCGGGCGCGTTGCGGGCGGACCGCCTCGGGGCAGCGCGGCAGGAAGGCCTCGTAGCGGGCCTCGTACAGCGCCGGCCGGAGGTTGTCGCTCATCCCGCCGTCCACGCTGACGTAGGTGCGCACGTCCGGGATCCGCTTGACGGTGCCGACCCGGTACAGCGTCAGCCCGGCCCGGGCGACGATCGAGCGGCCCGGCTCGACGCCGACCTCGCCCGTCCAACCCGCGCCGCGCACCGCCGCACGCACCTTCTCGGCCCAGACGGCGAACGAGGGGGCGCTCTGCCCGCCCACGTAGGCCACGCCCAGGCCGCCGCCCACGGTCAGTCCGGCGACCTCGCTGTCCACCGCGAAGCGGGCCATCGCGGCGGCGCCGTCGGCGAGTTCGGCCGGGTCGAGGACCTGGGAGCCGACGTGGGCGTGGACGCCCTCCAGCCGGACGGCCGAGGAGGCCCGGGCCCGGCGCACGGCGGCCCGGGCGGCGCCGTCGGCCAGGCCGAAGCCGAACTTGGAGTCGTGGCCGC
Organism: Streptomyces sp. CBMA123; assembly: GCF_014596465.1. Classification (GTDB taxonomy): domain Bacteria; phylum Actinomycetota; class Actinomycetes; order Streptomycetales; family Streptomycetaceae; genus Kitasatospora. Next base: position 19,187 of record NZ_MECK01000636.1, read on the forward strand.
CGGTCTGGATCGCCTGGTGGGCGCCGGCCGCGACGCCGGGCGCCACCCGCACCCGGATCCGGGCCGGCGGCAGGCCCTCCACGTGGTGCAGCCGCTCGATCCGCTCCAGTTCGTCGAAGCTGTCCACCACGATGTGGCGCACTCCGGCGCTCATCGCGGTGCGCAGCTCGGCGTCGTCCTTGTTGTTGCCGTGCAGCACGATGCGGTCCGGCTCCACCCCGGCGTGCAGCGCGGTGCGCAGCTCGCCGCCGGAGGCGACGTCCAGCAGCAGGCCCTCCTCGGCGGCGAGCCGGGCCATGGCGGTGCACAGGAAGGCCTTGGAGGCGTAGGCGACGTTGCCCCGGCCGAAGGCGGCCACCGCCTCCCGGCAGCGCCGGCGCAGGTGCTCCTCGTCGTAGACGAAGAGCGGGGTGCCGTGCCGACGGGCGATCTGCTCCAGCAGGACACCGCCGACCACCAGGCCCTCCGGCCGGACCTCGGCGGTGAGCGGCAGCAGGCCCGCATCGACGGGGGAGTCGACGGGGGTGGGCGGCGGGGCGGGCGACACGGCGGACACGGCTTTCCTCCCGGGCAGGCTGATTCGCTGCCCATCCTCGGGCCTGGGGGAGGGAGCGAGAAAGCGCATTCTTCCGGTGCTGAGCCGTATCTTCCTCGATGCTCGGGTCGGCCCTTGGCACCGCGGGACAGGGGTACGACCACGGCCGTGAACGCCATGGCGCGAGCCGCGCGCGATCAGGTGCCGAGCCGGTCCAGGAGCACGTCCAGGCCGGAGGCGAACTCGAGTTCCGCGTCTGGTCGGTCAGCAGCGGGGCGAGTTCGCGCAGCACGGGGTACTCGGCGGCCGGCAGGCGGTGCAGGCCGAGGCGGAGCAGGGGCTCGGGGTCGTCGGGGGCCGCACTCACCCTCACCACGCCGCGCACCGGCGACGTCCTCGCGGGGATCACCGCACCGGCCTCGGCGGCCGTCAACCCCGTGGCGGGCGAGGTCTCCCATCTCCAGCAGGTCTCTTGCCGCTGGCGATCGAGGCGATCAGCAGGCCGATCACCATCGGCAGCATCCGCACGCCGGAGACGGTCGCGGAGTCGCCGTCGACGTACTGGAGGAAGGTCGGCAGGAAGGTCAGCGCGCCGAGCATGGCGAAGCCGACGATGAAGCTGAGCACCGAGCAGACCGCGAACACCGGGTTGCGGAACAGCCGCATCGGCAGCATCGGTTCGACGGCCCGGGTCTCCGTCCAGCAGAACAGCCCGAGCGCCACCGCGCCGCCGACGAACAGGGCGATGATCACCCCGGAGCCCCAGGCGTACTGGTTGCCGCCCCAACTGGTGGCCAGGATCAGGGCGCTGGCGCCGACCGAGACCAGCGCGATGCCCAGGTAGTCGATCACCGGCCGCACCGCGGAGCGCACCGACGGGATGGTCCGGGCGGCCGCGATCACCACCACGACGGCGAGCGGGACGTTCACGTAGAACGCCCAGCGCCAGGACAGGTGGTCGGTGAACAGCCCGCCCAGCAGCGGCCCGATGACGGTGGCCAGGCCGAACACCGCGCCGATCGCGCCCTGGTACTTGCCGCGCTCGCGCAGCGGGATGACGTCCGCGATCAGCGCCATCGCGGTGACCATCAGCCCGCCCGCGCCGATGCCCTGCACCGCCCGCCAGGCGATCAGCAGCGTCATGTTGGTGGACAGGCCGCACAGGAACGAGCCGCCGACGAAGACGATCGCCGAGACCTGGAAGATCAGCTTGCGCCCGTACAGGTCGCCGAACTTGCCGGCCAGGACGGTGGCCACCGTTTCGGCCAGCAGGTAGGACGTCACCACCCAGGACATGTGGGCGGCGCCGCCGAGGTCCGAGACGATGGTGGGCAGCGCGGTGCCGACGATGGTCTGGTCGAGGGCGGCCAGCAGCATGCCGAGCACGATGGTGGCGAAGACGACGTTCCGCTGCCGTACATCGAGCACCGGTGGGGCGGAGGGCGGGGTCTCGGTGGCGACAGTCATGCGGCCAGCCTCGGGGGCGTGGGGGTCGGTCGCGATCCGGTTCGTCCGTTCGAGTGAGGCGGACGGGAGACGGGGCTCAGGTGGCGGCCCGCGACGGCCCGGGTGGCGGCGCCGTACGGCCCGGGTGAGGATGATCCGCAGCAGAGCCAGGACCAGGCCCCGGACACCGGGAAGAGGCTCCCCATGACCGCCCCACCCTCCCCCGACGCGGCGAACCCGCACCCGAACCCGAACCCCCACCCCAACCCGCGCCCGCAGCCGCCCGGTGCCTCCGCCGTCGGCGGGCGGGCCGAGGCACGGCGCTGGCGGGCGCTGACGGTCTGCCTGGTCGCCGGGTTCATGACCCTGCTGGACGTCAGCATCGTGAACGTCGCCCTGCCGACCGTCCGGGTCGGGCTGCACATGTCGGACAGCGGCCTGCAATGGGTGCTCAGCGGCTACGCGCTCGCCTTCGGCCTGGTGCTCGTGCCCGCCGGGCGGCTCGGCGACGCCCGTAGCCGGCGGGCCGTCTTCCTCGCCGGGCTCGCCCTGTTCACCGCCGCCAGCGCACTGGCCGGGGCGGCCCAGGACCAGGAGTGGCTGGTGCTGGCCCGGCTGTTCCAGGGCGCGGCCGGCGGGGTGCTGGTGCCCCAGGTGTCCGGCTTCATCCAGACCCTGTTCCAGGGCGCCGAACGCGGCCGGGCCTTCGGCGCGCTCGGCGCGACCATCGGGCTGTCCACCGCCGTCGGGCCGCTGCTGGGCGGTCTGCTGATCCACCTGTTCGGCCCGCAGGACGGCTGGCGCTGGGTGTTCCTGGTCAACCTGCCGATCGGCGTGGCCGCCCTGCCGATCGCCTACCGGCTGCTCCCGCCGCCGCGCCCGGCCGCCGAGCGGACCGGGCACCGGGACTTCGACCCGCTCGGGGTGCTGCTGCTCGGTGCGGGGACGGTCGCCCTGCTGCTGCCGTTCGTCCAGGGGCAGCAGTGGCACGACTCGGCCCGCTGGCTGCTGCTGCCGGTGGCGGCGGTACTGCTGGCCGCCTTCGTCGGCTGGGAGCGGCACTACGCGCGCCGGCACGAACCGCTGGTCAGCATGGCGCTGTTCGCGGTGCGGCCGTACGCGGCGGGGGTGCTGCTGTCGCTGGTGTACTTCGCCGGGTTCACCGCGATCTTCTTCATCTTCACGCTCTACCTGCAGGCGGGCCTGCACTACTCGGCGCTGACGGCGGGTCTGGCGATCACCCCCTTCGCGGTGGGCTCGGGTGTGGCGGCCGCGGTGGGCGGGCGGCTGGTGAGCCGGCTGGGCCGGCGGCTGGTGGTGCTGGGGCTGCTGCTGGTGCTGCTGGGCCTGCTGGCCTCGGCGCTGGCGGTGCAGCTGTGGTCGGGGCCCTCGGTGGGCTGGACGACGCTCGTTCCGCTGCTGGTCGCCGGGGCGGGCAGCGGCCTGGTGATCTCCCCGAACCAGACGCTGACCCTCCAGCACGTGCCGCTCGCCCGGGCGGGCAGTGCCGGCGGCGTCCTGCAGACCGCCCAGCGGGTCGGCTCGGCGGTCGGCATCGCGGTCGTCGGCTCGGTGTTCTTCGCCCACGTGGCCGGTCCCCGCCCCGACTGGGCCATGGCCTTCGAGCTGAGCGTCGCCGTCGCGGCGGGGCTGGTGCTGGCGGCCCTGCTGGTGGCGCTCGCCGACGAGTGGGCCGGCCGGCGCGAGAAGCCGGCCCAAGTGTCGTGAAGCAAGGGCGGGTTCAGTGGTCGCGGCGCTGGATCACCACCGTCGCGAGGACCACCGAGGCGAGCGCCCACACCGCGTAGGTGACCCATGAGCCGGCGACGGTGGCCGGGTAGTCGGTGGGGCGCATCCCGGCCAGGGTGGTGCGGGCCAGGCGCTGCCAGGCGGGGAAGGGCAGGGCGTGCAGGAGGTCGGCGCTCCAGCGGTAGCGTTCGGTGACGAAGGACGGCAGGAAGAACAGGACCACCACGGTGCCCACCACCGCGCCCGCGCTGTGCCGCAGCAGGGTGCCCAGGCAGAGCCCGACCAGTCCGCAGACCGGGGCGAACAGGGCGGCCGCCGCCACGTACCGCAGCGCCGTCGGGTCGCCGATGGACTGTCCGATGCCCCGATCGGCCAGCATCGCCTGGGTGAGGGCGAAGGAGACGCCCACGCTGACGGCGCCGAAGCCGAGCAGCACCGCGGTGAGTACGCCCGCCTTGGCGAGCAGCACGGCCCGGCGGTCGGGGACGGCTGCCAGAGTGGTGCGGATCAGGCCGGTCGCGTACTCGCCGGTGATGACGATCGCGCCGAGGCCGCCGCCGAGCAGCATCAGGATGTCGGCGGAGGCGGTGTCGAAGGACGCGTTCAGGGCGACCTGCTTCATCACCACCGGGTCGCCGTCGCCGGGCAGGTAGTGGTCGTGGAGGTACTGGGCGGACTTGAGGTTGGCGGCGATGACGACCAGCGCGCCGAGGCCGAGCACCCAGGGGATGGAGCGCAGCGACCAGAACTTGAGCCACTCGGCGGCGAGCAGGTCGCCGAAGCGGGGCCGGCGAAGGGGAGTTGAGGTGGTGGCGGTGGCGGTGAGGGTGCTCATCGGGGTTCTCCGGCGAGGTATTCGACGCTGTCGGCGGTCAGTTGCATGAAGGCCTCCTCCAGGGAGGCGCCTCGCTCGGTCAGGGAGTACAGCAACAGGCCCTGTTCCAGGGCGAGTTCGCCGATCCGCGTGGCGTCCAGACCGGTCACGTCGAGGCTGCCGTCCGGTCCGGGGCGGACGGTGGCGCCGGCGGCGCGCAGGACGGCGGTCAGCCGCTCGGGTTCGGTGCTGCGGACGGTGACGGCGGCCCGTCCGATGCCCCGGCCGGCCCGGGCGGCGAACTCGGTGAGGCTCTCGTCGGCGATCAGCCGGCCGCGGCCGACCACCACCAGCCGGTCGGCGGTGTGCTCCATCTCGGCCATCATGTGGCTGGAGACGAAGACCGTCCGGCCTTCCGCGGCGAGCCGGCGGAACAGTCCGCGGACCCAGAGCACGCCCTCCGGGTCCAGTCCGTTCAGCGGCTCGTCGAAGAGCAGCACGGGCGGGTCGCCGAGGAGGGCGCCGGCGATGCCCAGGCGCTGCTTCATGCCCAGCGAGTAGCCGCCGATCCGCCGGCCGGCGGCGTCGGCGAGGCCGACCTCGGCGAGCACCTCGTCCACCCGTCCGCGCGGGATCGCGTTGCTGAGGGCCAGGGCCCGCAGGTGGGCCGCCCCGGTGCGCCCGCCGTGCACGTCGCCCGCGTCGAGCAGCGCGCCGACCTCGCGCAGGCCGCGCGGCAGGCCGCGGAAGGCCCGGCCGCCGACGGTGGCGCTGCCGGAGGTGGGGTCGTCGAGGCCGAGGATCAGCCGCAGGGTGGTGGACTTGCCGGCGCCGTTGGGGCCGAGGAAGCCGGTGACGTGGCCGGGGCGGACGGTGAAGGTCAACGTGTCGACGGCCGTGCGGCGGCCGTAGCGCTTGGTCAGTTCGATGACTTCGATCATGGGCACCACGGTGCCGGGGAAGCCCCCGCCGCCACATCGGACCGGTGTCGACACCGCAGGTCGGCCCCGGTCGTACAACCAGGGTTGGATGACGGTGCCCCGCCCCCGTCGTTACGATCTTGAACCATGTCCGCGATACCGACGCCCCCGCTGTTCCGGCGCGTCCCGCCCGAGGCCTGGGTCGCCCTCGCCTGGTGCGTGGCCGTCGGCTATCCCGCGCTCCTGCTCCGCGGCTCCCTGCCGGAGCACCGCGGCGCCGCCGTGCACGGCGGACTGCCGTTCACCCTGGCCGACACGGCGGTGGCCTTCCTCGGCGCCGCGCTGCTGCGCCGGCTGCCGGTGCTCTCGGTCGCCCTGCTGTTGATCGCCACCTGGACCGAGACCGACGGCTGGGCCGCCGGCGTCCAGGTGCCACCCGCCGCGCTGCTCGCGGTCTACGTCGCGCTCTGCCTGATCACCGCCACCTGCCCGCGCCGCGGTTCCCGCGCAGCCTTCGCCCTGGTCATGGTGTTCCTGGTGCTGCACGTCGGCCTGGTCCACGGCAACACCGTCGGCATCTTCACCGGCACCCACATCGGCTCGGCCGACGGCGCCGCGCTGCTCGCCCTGGTCGCCTGGCTGGCCGGGCGCTCGGTGCGGCAGAACCGGGAGCACGCCGAGGCGTTGAGCAGCCGGGCCGCCGCCGAGGCGGTCACCGCCGAGCGGCTGCGGATCGCCCGGGAGATGCACGACACCGTCGCGCACAGCATCGGCATCGTCGCCCTGCAGGCCGGCGCCGCCCGGCGGGTGATCGACCGCCGGCCCGAGCGGGCCAAGCAGGCGCTGGGCGAGATCGAGGCCGCCGGCCGGGAGACCCTGGCCGGGCTGCGCCGGATGCTGGTCGCGCTGCGCCAGGCCGACGGTGAGGCGTCGACGAGCGCCCCGGCGGGCCTGGCCGACCTCGACCGGCTGGCCGAGGCCACCACCGCGGCGGGCGTACGGGTCGAGCTGCGGTGTACGGGTGAACCGGGGCCGCTGCCACCGGAGATCGACCTCTCGGCGTTCCGGATCATCCAGGAGTCGGTGACCAACGTGGTCCGGCACGCGCAGGTCCGGGACTGCCTGGTGACCGTCGACCGGGCGGCGGGGGAGCTCTCCGTGGAGATCACCGACCGGGGCCGGGGCCACGGCACCGCGCCCGGCAGCGGCTTCGGCCTGGCCGGGCTGCGCGAGCGGGTCGCCCTGCTGCACGGCGAGTTCGAGGCCGGGCCGCGCCCGGACGGCGGCTTCCGGGTCGCCGCCCGGCTGCCGGTCCCCGCTCCCGCGGAGGTGGCGGCGTGATCCGGGTGGTGCTGGCCGACGACCAGCCGCTGGTGCGGGCCGCGTTGGAGATGGTGATCGCCGAGACGGCGGACGTCGAGGTGGTCGGGGAGGCGGGCGACGGCGCCGAGGCCGTCCGGCTGGCCGCCGAACTGCGGCCGGACGTCGTGGTGATGGACATCCGGATGCGCCCCCAGTCCGGCGGCCGGGAGGGGCCCCCGGTCCCCGACGGCATCGAGGCGACCCGGCAGGTGACCGCGGCTGGCGGACCGACCAGGGTGGTGGTGCTCACCACCTTTGACGAGGACGAGCACGTGTACGCGGCGCTGCGCGCCGGGGCGTCCGGCTTCCTGGTCAAGGACATGGCGCTGGACGACATCCTCGCCGCGGTGCGGGTGGTCGCCGCGGGGGAGGCCCTGATCGCGCCGAGCGTCACCCGGCGGCTGATCGGCGCTTTCGCGGCGCAGCGGCCGAGGAATCCGGTACCGGTGTCCCACCGGCTGGACGTGATCACCGAGCGGGAGCGGGAGATCCTCACCCTGGTCGGCCGGGGCCTGTCCAACCCCGAGATCGCCGCCGAACTGGTGCTCAGCATCGCCACCGTGAAGACCTACATGACCCGGCTGCTCGCAAAGCTGGACGCCCGGGACCGGGTCCACCTGGTCATCCTGGCCTACGAGGCGGGCCTGGTCTCCGTCTCCGGTTGACCGCGGCCCGTCCGCGTACGGGCCGCGGTCAGCGCTGTCTCAGGCCGAGCGAGACGACGGTGAGCCGGCGCAACTCCTCGGGGACGCCCGGGTGCCGGCCCCCGGTGCCCGCGGCGCGAAGGCGGCGGGTCCGAGGGCGGCGCCGTGGGGTCGGGCGGATGTCTTCGTCCGTATCGGTGGGCGCTCAGTTCTTGACGGCCACGCCCGCGTACATCGCGATGTCCCGGTCGCGGATCGCCGGGGCGTCGGCGTCCGGCCGCCAGTGGTGCACCAGGGTGACGCCCGGGTCGAGCAGCCGGTAGCCGGTGAAGAAGGCCTCGGTCTCGGCCTTGTCGCGGATCTGCAGCGGGATGCCGCGGGCGTTGTACTCCCGGCCGACGCCGCCCACCCCGACCGGGTCGGTGTCCCCGGTGAAGACGGTGAGGGCGAGGAAGCTGCCGGGTGCCAGGGCGTCCATGAAGCGGCGCACGATGCCCTGGGGGTCGTCCTCGTCCAGCACGAAGTGGACGATGGCGATCAGCGAGAGCGCCACCGGCTGCGAGAGGTCGAGCACCTCGCGCAGCCGGGGGTCGCCGATGATCGACTCCGGGTTGCGGAAGTCGGCGTCCACGTAACAGGTGCGGCCCTCGGGCGTGCTGGACATCAGGGCCCGCGCGTGGGTCAGCACGATCGGGTCGTTGTCCACGTACCCGACCCGGGCCTCGGGGGCGATCGCCTGGGCGATCTCGTGCACATTGGGTGAGGTGGGGATGCCGGTGCCGATGTCCAGGAACTGCCGCACCCCGTACCGCTCGGTGAGGTGGCGCACCGAGCGCTGCATGAAGTCGCGGGTGGTGCGCATCGAGACCGGCAGCGCGGGCCAGGCCTGCACCGAGGCGTGCGCGGCGGCCCGGTCCGCTTCGAAGTTGGTCTTGCCGCCGATGAGGTAGTCGTAGACCCGGGCGGAGTGCGGCACGTCCATCCGCAGGTCGACCGACGGGTAGTCCTGGTACGTCATGCTCGCGCTCCCCGTTGCTGCCGGCATCCGTCACCGGTCGTCACGGCGCCCGGCCCTGGTGCGCATGGTAACGGTTCGCCAGTGTGACGAGATGACGAATGCTCAGGTTTGGGGCGCCTCCGGACCCCGCACCTCCAGCCCCACCGTCTGACGGGGCAGCCGCCCGGACCCGGCCCGCCCGGCCGCCAGCTCCACCGCCGCACCGATCCACGCCGCACCGAACGCCCAGGTCGCCACCCACTCGCACAGGTACACCGGCCGCACCGTCCAGTCCGCCCCGAACCCGGACAGCCCGGTGACCACCGCCGCCAGCAGCGCGACCACGATCAGCACCCCCGCCGCCAGGTACGCCGTGCCCACCCGGACCGGTTGCGCCGACCGCGGATTGCGGAAGGAGTACAGGCAGAACAGCGCCAGCATCACGAACAGCAGCCCGGCGAACACCAGATGGAACACCCCGACCGTGCGCTGCAGCCCGCTCGGATCCGAGGGCGTCGTCGGACACAGCGCCACCCCCAGCGCGAACACCCCGGCCGCCGTGCTCCACCGGTCGTCCCGCCGGTCGAACCGGTAGCAGATCAGGAACACCCCGAGCGCGCACAGCGCCCCGACGAACACGTTCCGCGTCCCCGAGTAGTACGCGGCGCTCATCGACGCGGGCCAGTACCCTTCCGCGGCCCGCCCGGTCACCTCGTCCGCCAGCCAGTTGCCCACGGGGAGCGCCGGCGGCAGCAGCACCCCGATCGCCCCGACGCCGAACCGCAGGAAGGTGATGGTCCGTCCGTCCTGGACGGTCTGCTGTGAATCGATGGTCCTCTGAACGCTCCGGTCGTCGGTCACGGACGCCTCCTCGCTGCTCCGCGCGATGGTTGACCGCCAACTGGTGTACCCGCAAAGGAGATCGCCCCACCACCGAACCGGGTGGTTTGGCGGACCGAGGGCCCGTCGGCATCCCGGCGCGCCGGCGTCGCCGCACGCGGAGCGGCCCGCCACCGGAGGACTGCTCACGGATGGCGGTCCGGGCGGGGTCAGCGGGTCGGCGCGCCGACCCGTTCGACGAGGGCGTTGAGCAGGGCCGCGCCGCGCTCCGCGTCGTCGACGCTGATCACGAAGTCCGTGCCGCGCACGGTGTGGACCACCAGGCAGGCGCCGGAGCGCAGGAAGACGCCGGTGCCCTTGCGGAAGGCCCGGAAGCCCCAGCCGCCGGCCTGACGGGCGGTGAGGTTCTCGACCCGGGCATGGGCGATCTCCTCGGGGGCGAGGTGCCGGGTCGGCAGGCCGAACGGGCCGAAGCCGACGTGCAGGCCGTCGCCGGTCACCCGGACCCGCACCGAGGAGCAGAACAGGACGGTGACGGAGCCGGCGCCGAAGAGGACGACCGACACCCAGTCCACGGACTCGGTGCGCCCGCTCGCGGCGAGCAGGACGCCCGGCACCGAGATCAGCCCCAGCACGGCGGCGAGCACCTGCAGCCAGTGGTTGGAGGCCTCGGAGAGCCAGACCAGCCGCTCACCTGGCTTCGCGGCCAGCACCGGCGCCCCGGGGCGGGCGGGTGCGGTCTCGGTGGCGGCCCGTCGGGTCGCCAGCCAGGCCAGGGCGCCCGCCAGGCCGGCCGCCGCGATGATCAGGACCACCTCGACGCCCATCGGCGCGGCGTCCTGCCAGCGGGTGCGGTCCAGGTTGGCGCGCACGATGGAGGCCTGCGCGCCGGCCAGCAGTACCCCGGTGGTGGCCAGGACCGGCCCGGCGATGCCACGGCTCCGGTCGGGCCCGACCCGCAGGGCGACGGCGAGACCGATCGCGACCAGCAGCCAGACCCCGGCCGGGAACAGCGCCGCCACCGTCAGCGGCATCGAACCGTCCGGCCGGCTCCCGCTCCAGTGGGTCGCCACCTGGTCCGGCAGCCGGTCCCGCGCGGTCAGCGGCAGAGCGACCAGCAGTGCCGCCACGCCGAGGATCCAGACCACGGCTCCCCACAGGGCCGCCCGGCGCACCGGCCGGTCTGAGACGGGCTCTCCGCCGGCTTCTTCGTTCTTCACGACATCCCCCTGATCAGATCCACGAGATCGTTCCTGCTGTAGCCGACCCTGGCCGCGTCGGTGACCAACTGCCGTACCCGGTCCACTAGTTCGGCGCGGGTGTCGGCGTGGTCGGCGACCGTGATGCCACGCCCCCGGCGGAACTCCAGCACCCCCTCGTCGCGCAGGGCGCGCAGCCCGCGCAGGACGGTGTTGGTGTTCACGCCGAGGGCCCGGGAGAGTTCCCGGGCGGGCGGCAGTTTGTCGCCGGGGGCGCATTCGCCCTCCGCGACGGCCCGTCGGATCGCGCCCGCCACCTGCTCGTGCAGGGGGCGGGCGTCGCCAAGGTCCAGCTTCAGCAACATGATGCTAATGACGATAGCACCATCCGGATGTGATGCCAGTGCCGCTCGGGTGCCCGGGGGTGGCGCCGGGTGCCGGGGGCCGGGGGGTGGCGCCGGGGGTCGGGGGGCGGCCCTGCCGGGTCAGGGGATGAAGAGGCTCTGTGCCTCGGTGACGCGGCTGTCGTCGCCGGCGGGGATGACGTCGAGGACCTCCCCGGTGCAGTCCGCGCCGGAGTGGATCTCCGCCCCCTGGTCGGTGAGGTTGTCGACGACGCTGGCGTTCTCGTCCAGGGCATAGCACCCGGAGGGATCCGTATGGGTCGTGCCGTTGATGGCCAGGTCTCCGGTGGCGGCGGTGGCCGGAACGGTGGTCAGGGTCAGGGCGGCGGCGGTCATCAGTGGGACGCCGAGAGCGGCGCGGAGGGTGAGTTTCATTCCCCAGGCATAACCGTTCGGGGCCGGCGCCTCGCCGGGAGCGGGCGGGGTTACCACCGGAGGGCGGCGAGGTGGGCCGAATGCCCGTGACCGGTCGAGGCCGCCGCCTCCATTCGGGGCGGCAGCCGCTCGCGCCGGAACTCCGGCCCCGGCAGGTCGAGTTCGGCGCCGTCCCGGGCCGGCGTTCCCGGTGCACGCCGCCCAGGCGCCCGGGGGCGGCCACTGCCCGGCTCCCCGGCCAGGGGACGTTCGGTGTCGAACGGCCCGTGGGCACGCCCGTCCCGGGCGCGTGCCGGCCACCCGCCCGGACGTGACCTCCGCCCGCTGGCTGAGCCGAACGGGTGAAGGGGCGATCCGTGTATGGAGTGCGTACGGAACGCCCTCCGGGGCGTCAGGAAGGCGTCAAGGCGGCCGGCCCGGCGGCCGGGCGGCGGTTGGGTGGAGACCGACGGAAGACCGCACCACACGAGGACGGATCATGCACGGCAACGGGCAGCACCAGGACGGCACGGCACCCAGGGTGGTGGTCGGGGTCAGCGGGTCGCTGGGGAGCCTGGCGGCGCTGCACCGCGGCGTCGCCGAGGCCCGCGACCGCGGCGCCGAGCTCTGGCCGGTGCTCGCC
>NZ_MECK01000637.1 GCF_014596465.1 Streptomyces sp. CBMA123
CCGCCAGCGCGAGCGCCACCAAGCAGGGCCGCTCGGTCGGTGAGGCGCTGGCTGCCGAGGGCTCCACCCCGACCGCTGCCGCCACCGGCGTCAGCGCCAGCCCGTCCGCCGCCGCCACCGGTTCGGCCGCGCCGAGCGCCCAGCCCACCCAGCCGAGCGCCGCCGACCTGACCGCCGCGATGACCCAGGGCACCGTCCCGCCGGAGCTGCAGACCGCGTTCGCCGACCTCGACTGCACCAAGCCCGAGGCGCGCGCCGCCCAGACCGGCGCCGACGACAAGGCGGTGGTCGCCTGCTCGCAGAAGCCCGTCAAGGCCGGTTACTACGAGAAGCTGGCCCTCGGCCCCGTCGCGGTGAAGGGCTCGGACGTCTCCAAGGCCCAGCCCAGCCTCGACACCCAGACCGGTGCCGGCTGGCAGGTCCAGCTGCAGTTCAACGGCACCGGCACCGACGCCTTCACCAAGGTCACCGGCGCGCTGGCCACCCAGGCCCCGCCGAACAACCAGTTCGCCATCGTGCTGGACAACCAGGTGGTCTCCCACCCGGAGGTCAGGAGCGCGATCCCGGGCGGCAGCGCGGTCATCACCGGCCAGTTCACCCAGCCCGAGGCGCAGGACCTCTCCAACGTGCTGAGCTTCGGCGCCCTGCCGCTGGAGTTCCAGAAGGGCGACATCACCACCGTCTCCCCGGCGCTGGGCAGCGACCAGCTGAAGGCCGGCCTCGTCGCCGGCGCGATCGGCATGCTGCTGGTGGTCGCCTACTCGTTGCTCTACTACCGCGGCCTCGGCCTGGTCTCGATCGGCGGTCTGCTCGTCTCGGCGGCCCTGACCTACTCGATCATGAGCCTGCTCGGCGGCGGGATCGGCTTCGCGCTGAACCTGCCGGCGGTCTGCGGCGCGATCGTCGCGATCGGTATCACCGCGGACTCCTTCATCGTGTACTTCGAGCGCATCCGCGACGAGGTCCGCGAGGGCGCCCTGCTGCGCCCGGCGGTCCAGCGGGCCTGGCCGCGGGCCCGGCGCACCATCCTGGTCTCGGACTTCGTGTCCTTCCTCTGTGCCGCGGTGCTCTACGTGGTCTCGGTCGGCAAGGTCCAGGGCTTCGCGTTCACCCTGGGTCTGACCACCGCGCTGGACGTCGTGGTGATCTTCCTCTTCACCAAGCCGCTGATCACGCTGCTGGCCCGACGGAAGTTCTTCTCCGACGGCCACCCGTGGTCCGGTGTGGACCCGAAGCGGCTGGGCGCCCGCCCGCCGCTGCGCAGCAGCCGTCGTCGCAACCCCTCCTCTGCCGCCGTGAAGGAGGCCTGACACCGTGTCGCGCTTCTCCAATCTGGGACACCGGCTCTACCAGGGCGAGGTCAGCTTCGACTTCGTCGGGCGCCGGAAGCTCTGGTACTCCATCTCCGGCGTGATCGTGCTGGTCGCGGCGATCGGCCTGGCGATGGGCCTGCACCTGGGCATCGAGTTCAAGGGCGGCTCGGTCTACACCGTGACCAAGCCGGGCCTGACGATCTCGCAGGCGCAGGACACGGCCGACGGCGTCGTCTCCTCGCACCCGCTGGTGCAGTCGACCGACAACGACAAGATCCGCATCCAGGTCAGCACCGACGAGCCGAAGAGCTCGGACGAGATCCGTTCGCAGCTCTCGCAGAAGCTCGGCGTGCCGCTGGACACCGTCGAGGCCCAGGTGATCGGCCCCAGCTGGGGCAAGCAGATCTCCAACAAGGCGCTCACCGGTCTGGTCGTCTTCATGGTCCTGGTGACGGTCTACCTGGCGATCGCCTTCGAGTGGCGGATGGCGCTGGCCGCCCTGGTCGCGCTGATCCACGACCTCCTGATCACCATCGGCGTCTACGCCCTGGTCGGCTTCGAGGTCACCCCCGGTACGGTGATCGGCTTCCTGACCATCCTCGGGTACTCGCTCTACGACACGGTCGTCGTCTTCGACACCGTGAAGGAGAACGCCAAGGGGATCACCAAGCAGAACAAGCTCACCTACAGCGAGGCGGCCAACGCGGGCCTCAACCAGACCCTGGTGCGCTCGCTCAACACCACCGTGGTGGCGCTGCTGCCGGTCGCCGCGCTGCTGTTCATCGGCGGCGGCCTCCTGGGCGCCGGCACCCTGAACGACATCTCGCTCGCGCTGTTCATCGGCCTCGCGGCCGGTGCCTACTCCTCGATCTGCGTCGCCACCCCGCTGCTGGCGCAGCTCAAGGAGGAGCAGCCGGAGATGAAGGCGCTGCGCAAGCGCGTCCTGCAGCACCGGGCCGCGGCCGCCAAGGCGGAGGCCTCGGACGCGGTGGTGGCGGACGAGGGCGCGGACGACGATCAGCCTGCGGGTATGGTCGGTCAGCGTGGCCGCTCGGCCGGCGCCCCGCGTGACAAGGGCCGTCCGTCCACCAAGCGCTGAACCGCACCCGACCCTGAGGACAGAACCGTGACCACCGCCGACACCGCATTGGCCGAGCTGCTGAACAGCCGGATCCGGGACGTCCCGGACTACCCGAAGCCGGGTGTGCTGTTCAAGGACATCGCGCCGCTGCTCGCCGACGCCGAGGCCTTCGGCGCCCTCACCCGGGCGCTGGCGGACCGGGCGAAGGCGCTCGGGGCGACCAAGGTGGTGGGCCTGGAGGCGCGCGGCTTCGTGCTGGCGGCTCCGGCGGCCGTCGCGGCCGGGCTCGGCTTCGTGCCGATCCGCAAGCAGGGCAAGCTGCCCGGCGAGGTGTTCCGGCGCTCGTACGAGCTGGAGTACGGCTCGGCGACGCTGGAGGTGCAGTGCGACGCCTTCGCGCCCGGTGAGCGGGTGCTGGTGGTGGACGACGTGCTGGCCACCGGTGGCACCATCGGTGCCTCGCTGGACCTGGTGAAGGAGGCCGGCGCCGAGCTGGTGGGCGTCGTGGTGCTGATGGAGCTGGGCTTCCTGGACGGCCGCGAGCGGCTGGCCGGGCACCTGGCCGGCGCTCCGCTGGAGACGCTGGTCACGGTCTGAAGGTCATGAGGGAAGGGCGGCGGTCGGATCATCCGACCGCCGCCCTTCCGTCTCCGGGCCCGGCCGGATGAACGGCGAGCCGCCCGGCTCGGTACCATGAAGATTCATCCCCTCCCGGTTGCGCCCGGACCGTACGGGCCTCGGCAGGGGTCGGCCCCGGTGCCCCGAGGAGTGTCCTTGCCCGACGAGGTTGTGCCCACGGCCGCAGCGGCCGCCCCCGAAGACCGTCCCACGCCCTCGGGGGCCACCCCGGCACGCCCGACACCGACCTCCTCGCGCCAGCTCTCCCCGCTCGGCCGCGGCTCCGGCAGCGGCGGCATGCGCGCCCGACTGGCCCGCCTCGGCGGCCAGCGCTCCAGCGTGCTGAACCCCGTCCTGGAACCGCTGTTCCGCTCGATCCGGGCGAACGACCCCAAGGCCGACCCGGCGCTGCTGCGCGACATCGAGCGCGCCTACGCCGTCGCCGAGAAGTGGCACCGAGGGCAGAAGCGCAAGAGCGGCGACCCGTACATCACCCACCCACTGGCCGTCGCGACCATCCTGGCCGAGCTGGGCATGGACGCCGCGACGCTGATGGCCGGGCTGCTGCACGACACCGTGGAGGACACCGACTACGGCCTGGAGACCCTGCGCAAGGACTTCGGCGACTCGGTGGCCCTGCTGGTCGACGGCGTCACCAAGCTGGACCGGGTCAAGTTCGGCGAGGCCGCGCAGGCCGAGACCGTGCGCAAGATGGTCGTGGCGATGGCCAAGGACCCGCGGGTCCTGGTGATCAAGCTGGCCGACCGCCTGCACAACATGCGCACGATGCGCTACCTGAAGCGGGAGAAGCAGGAGAAGAAGGCCCGCGAGACGCTGGAGATCTACGCCCCGCTGGCGCACCGGCTGGGCATGAACACCATCAAGTGGGAGCTGGAGGACCTCGCCTTCGCGATCCTCTACCCCAAGATGTACGACGAGATCGTCCGGCTGGTCGCCGAGCGCGCCCCCAAGCGGGACGAGTACCTGGCGACCGTGATCGACCAGGTCCAGGCGGACCTGCACGGCGCCCGGATCACCGCCTCCGTCACCGGCCGGCCGAAGCACTACTACTCGGTCTACCAGAAGATGATCGTCCGGGGCCGGGACTTCGCGGAGATCTACGACCTGGTGGGCATCCGGGTCCTGGTCGACACCGTCCGCGACTGCTACGCGGCGCTGGGCACCATCCACGCGCGGTGGAACCCGGTGCCGGGGCGGTTCAAGGACTACATCGCGATGCCCAAGTTCAACATGTACCAGTCGCTGCACACCACGGTGATCGGCCCCGGCGGCAAGCCCGTCGAACTCCAGATCCGCACCTTCGACATGCACCGGCGGGCCGAGTACGGCATCGCCGCGCACTGGAAGTACAAGCAGCGCGCCGTCGCCGGGGCCTCCAAGGTCCGCACCGACACCCCGACCCAGGTCCGCAAGGACGACAAGGCCGGCGCCGTCAACGAGATGGCCTGGCTGCGGCAGCTGCTGGACTGGCAGAAGGAGACCGCCGACCCGGGCGAGTTCCTGGAGTCGCTGCGCTTCGACCTGGCCAGCAACGAGGTCTTCGTCTTCACCCCCAAGGGCGACGTGATAGCCCTCCCGGCCGGCGCCACCCCCGTCGACTTCGCCTTCGCGGTGCACACCGAGGTCGGCTACCGGACCATAGGGGCTCGGGTCAACGGACGGCTGGTGCCGCTGGAGTCGACCCTGGAGAACGGCGACACCGTCGAGGTGTTCACCTCCAAGGCGGAGAACGCCGGCCCCTCCCGGGACTGGCTGGGCTTCGTCAAGTCCCCGCGCGCCCGCAACAAGATCCGCGCCTGGTTCTCCAAGGAGCGCCGCGAGGAGGCGATCGAGCACGGCAAGGAGGCGATCGTCCGGGCGATGCGCAAGCAGGGCCTGCCGATCCAGCGGATCCTGACCGGCGACTCGCTGGTCACCCTGGCCCACGAGATGCGCTACCCCGACATCTCCTCGCTCTACGCCGCCATCGGCGAGGGGCACGTCGCCGCGCAGAACATCGTCCAGAAGCTGGTCCAGGCGCTCGGCGGCGAGGAGGGCGCCACCGAGGACCTCGCCGAGACGGCCACCCCGACCCACGACAACCGGCGGGCGGTGCGCCGCCGGGCCAAGGGCGACCCGGGTGTGATCGTCAAGGGCGTCGAGGACGTCTGGGTCAAGCTGTCCCGCTGCTGCACCCCGGTGCCGGGCGACCCGATCGTCGGCTTCGTCACCCGTGGCAACGGCGTCTCGGTGCACCGCGCCGACTGCGTCAACGTCGAGTCGCTGAGCCAGCAGCCCGAGCGGATGATCGACGTCGAGTGGGCGGCCACCCAGTCCTCGGTCTTCCTGGTGGCCATCCAGGTCGAGGCGCTGGACCGTTCCCGGCTGCTCTCGGACGTCACCCGGGTGCTCTCCGACCAGCACGTCAACATCCTGTCGG
The DNA here is from genome assembly GCF_014596465.1 of Streptomyces sp. CBMA123. Classification (GTDB taxonomy): domain Bacteria; phylum Actinomycetota; class Actinomycetes; order Streptomycetales; family Streptomycetaceae; genus Kitasatospora. The sequence goes on from NZ_MECK01000637.1 coordinate 5,453, forward strand.
CGGCGGTCCAGACCTCCCGGGACCGGGTGGCGATGAGCCGCTTCACCTTCGAGATGGGCGACCCCAAGCACCTGGGCCACGTGCTCAAGGCGGTGCGCGGCGTCGAGGGCGTGTACGACGTCTACCGGGTCACCTCGGCCCGCAAGTGAGACACGGCGCATGAGGAAGGCCCCCGGGGAGCACCCCGGGGGCCTTCGCCGTTCAGCGGGCCGACGGATCAGCCGCTGAACTCCTCCTGGCTCTTGTGCGCCTGCTCCAGCAGGGTCTGCACGCCGGAGAGCTCGGACTCCAGCTTGGCGATCCTGGAGGCGTTGCCGGCGGCGCGGGCCTTGTCCAGGTCGGTCTGGATCTTGTCGGCCTTCGCCTGGAACAGGCCCACCATGCCGGCCGCCCGGGCCTTGGCCTCCGGGTTGGAGCGCTTCCAGTCGGCGTCCTCGGCCTCGCGGATGGCCCGCTCGACCGCGGTCAGCCGGCCGTCCAGCTTCGGACGGACGTCGCGCGGCACGTGGCCGATGGCCTCCCAGCGCTCGTTGACCTCGCGCAGCGCGGCCTTGGCGGCCTTGAGGTCGGTGATCGGCAGGATCGCCTCGGCCTCGGCGGCCAGCGCCTCCTTGAGCTTCTGGTTCTCCACCTGCTCGGCGTCCCGCTCGCTGAACACCGCGGAACGGGCCTGGAAGAAGACGTCCTGGGCGCCGCGGAACCGCGCCCACAGCTCGTCCTCGACGTCCCGCTGCGCCCGGCCGGCGGCCTTCCAGCGCGCCATCAGGTCGCGGTAGGTGGCGGCGGTGGTGCCCCAGTCGGTGGAGGAGGAGAGCGCCTCGGCCTCGGAGACCAGCGCCTCCTTGACCTGCCGGGCCTGCTCGCGCTCGGCGTCCAGGGTCGCGAAGTGCGCCTTGCGGTGCTTGGAGAAGACCGAGCGGGCGTGCGAGAAGCGGTGCCACAGCTCGTCGTCGCTCTTGCGGTCCAGCCGCGGCAGGCCCTTCCAGGTGTCCACCAGGGCGCGCAGCCGGTCGCCGGCCTCCCGCCACTGGGTGGACTCGGCGAGCTGCTCGGCCTCGGAGACCAGGGCCTCCTTGGCGGAGCGGGTCTCGTCCTGCGCCTTGGCGCGGGCGGCCTTGCGCTCCTCCCGGCGGCTCTCGATCTCACCGGTGAGCGTGTCCAGCCGCTTGGCCAGCGCGTCCAGGTCACCCACCGCGTGGCCCTCGGTCACCTGAGCGCGGAGGTGCTCCAGCGCGGTCTGGGCGTCCTTGGCGGCCAGGTCGGTGGTGCGCACCCGCTTCTCCAGCAGGCCGATCTCCACCTCGATGCCCTGGTACTTGCGCTCGAAGTAGGCGAGGGCCTCCTCGGGCGAGCCGGCCTGCCAGGAACCCACGACGCGTTCGCCGTCGGCCGTCCTGACGTACACCGTGCCCTGCTCGTCCACACGGCCCCACGGGTCGCTGCTCATAGCGCGTCCTCCACATGACGTCGCGCCCGCGCCGGGGCGGCGCGCGACCGTCGTCCACAGTTGATGTGCGGCGGACCGATGAGTCCGCCGTCCCCGTCCGCCGTGCCTTGCTGCCGAGGGTGACGGCTAGGCGGGTCCGGGCACCCTATACAACGCCAACATAGGCGACCAGGCCCGGTGCTGTCCGCATCCGGGCCGGGCGATTTCGGTCCGGGGCCGGGCGGGGGCGCTTGGCGCGCCCGCCGCCGGTGGCCCCGGGGTCGGTCAACCCTTCGACACGGTAACCGAGTTGAAGGTGACGTCGGCCATCGGGTGGCCGTCCGGGGAGCCCTCCAGGGTGCCCGCGGCGGCGATCTTCTGGACCACGTCCAGACCACCGGTGATCTTGCCGAACGGGGTGTAGTTCGGCGGCAGCTGGGTGTCCTTGTAGACCAGGAAGAACTGGCTGCCGTTGGTGCCCGCGCCGGAGTTGGCCATCGCCACGGTGCCGGCCGGGTAGGTCGCGCCGGTCAGGTTCTCGTCCGCGAACTTGTAGCCGGGGCCGCCCGAACCGCTGGCGGTCGGGTCACCGCACTGGAGCACGAAGATGCCGTCCGTGGTCAGCCGGTGGCACTTGGTGTGGTCGAAGAACTGCTCGCCTGCCAGGAAGTTGAACGAGTTCACGGTGTGCGGGGCCTTGGCCGCGTCCAGCGCGATGGTGACCTTGCCGCAGTTGCTGTCCAGCGCCATGGTGTACGAGGCGCCCTGGTCGATCGACATGGCCGGCTCGGCCTTGAACTGCTTGTTGTTGGGCGAGCCCGGCGCCGGGGTGGCGCAGCCCTCGACCGGCTTGCGGGTCGGCGCGGCGGTCGGGTCGGCCTGGGTCGGCGCGGCCTGCGCGCTGGAGGCGGCCGAGGCGCTCTTGTCCTTGTCGTCGGAGCTGAACGCCCCGGTGGCGAACAGCGTGCCGCCGCCCGCCAGCACCACCACGGCGAGCGAGGCGCCCAGGATCGTGTTGCGCCGCTTGCGGGCGGACGCCGCCTCGGCGCGGCGCTCCATCTGGCGCTCGTACTTCTCGCGGGCGAGCTGCCGCCGCCGCTGTTCGCTGCTGACCACCGGCCGTGTCTCCTGAGCATGTGCGGGAAAATGTGGAGGGGTTCCGGAGCGGATCATCGCATCCATCGGCGGCCAAGTGTAGGGACCGGGCCCGTAAGGGCGCGGTGAACCTGTCAGGTGGCCCAGCCCGTCACCGTGGATCTGGTTCGCAACCGGACCCGCACCGCCGGTAGGCTTCCCTTACGTCATCACTACTGGTAGCCACCGCAGCCCCCCGCCGCACAGACCCGAAGGACGCGCGTGTTCATCGCCGGATTCCCCGCTGGAGCCTGGGGCACCAACTGCTACCTGGTCGCCCCGGGGGCGGGCGAGGAGTGCGTCATCGTCGATCCCGGCCACCAGGCCGCGAGCGGTGTCGAGGAACTCATCCGTGAGCACCGGCTCAAGCCCGTCGCCGTGCTGCTCACCCACGGCCACATCGACCACGTCGCCTCGGTGGTCCCGGTCTGCGGCGCCCGCGGCATCCCGGCCTGGATCCACCCCGAGGACCGGTACATGATGTCCGACCCGGAGAAGTCGCTCGGCCGCTCCCTGGGCACCCAGCTGATGGGCGAGCTGACCGTCGGCGAGCCCGACGACGTGCGCGAGCTCACCGACGGCAGCGTGCTGGAGCTGGCCGGCCTGCAGCTCACCGTGGACCACGCCCCGGGCCATACCGGGGGGTCGGTGACCTTCCGGACGCCCGGTGCCGAGGACCTCCCCCCGGTGCTGTTCTCGGGCGACCTGCTGTTCGCCGGCTCCATCGGGCGTACCGACCTCCCGGGCGGGGACGGCGAAGCGATCATGCGCTCGCTGGCCCGGGTGTGCCTGCCCCTCGACGACGCCACCGTGGTCCTCTCCGGCCACGGCGGACAGACCACCATCGGCCGCGAGCGCGCCACCAACCCCTACCTCCGACAGGCAGCGGGGGCGGCCGGCGCCCCGGCTTTCCCGCGACGAGGAATGTGACGGAAGAGAAGTTGAGCACCTTCACCGCCCCCAAGGGCACCTACGACCTGCTGCCCCCCAGCTCCGCGACCTTCCTGGCGATCCGCGAGCGCATCGCCGCGCCCGCCCGCCGGGCCGGTTACGGCTACGTCGAGACCCCGGTCTTCGAGGACGTGAAGCTGTTCTCGCGCGGTGTCGGCGAGTCCACCGACATCGTCTCCAAGGAGATGTACACCCTCACCACCAAGGGCGGCGACGACCTCGCGCTGCGCCCGGAGGGCACCGCCTCGGTGCTGCGCGCGGCGCTCCAGGCCAACCTGCACAAGCAGGGCAACCTGCCGGTCAAGCTCTGGTACTCCGGCTCGTACTATCGCTACGAGCGCGCCCAGAAGGGCCGCTACCGCCAGTTCTCCCAGGTCGGCGCGGAGGCGATCGGCGCCGAGGACCCGGCGCTGGACGCCGAGCTGATCATCCTGGCCGACGACGCCTTCCGCTCGCTGGGCCTGAGCGACTACTCGCTGCTGCTCAACAGCCTCGGCGACAAGCAGTGCCGCCCGGTCTACCGCGCCGCTCTGATCGAGTTCCTCTCCGGCCTGGACCTGGACGAGGAGACCCGCCGCCGCGCCGAGATCAACCCGCTGCGCGTGCTGGACGACAAGCGCGAGTCGGTGCAGGAGCAGCTGGTCGGCGCCCCGATGCTGCGCGACTTCCTGTGCGAGGAGTGCAAGGCGTACGACGAGAAGGTGCGCGAGCTGCTCACCGCCAACGGCGTCGCCTTCGTCGACGACCCGAAGCTGGTCCGCGGCCTGGACTACTACACCCGCACCACCTTCGAGTTCGTGCACAACGGCCTCGGCGCCCAGTCCGCGATCGGCGGCGGCGGCCGCTACGACGGCCTGTCCGAGATGATCGGCGGCCCGGCGCTGCCGTCCGTCGGCTGGGCCCTCGGCGTGGACCGCACCTACCTGGCGCTGGAGGCCGAGGGCGTCGCCCTCGAACTGCCGGCCGCCACCTCCGTCTACGCCGTCGCGCTCGGCGAGGAGGCCAAGAACCTGCTGTTCGCCAAGGTGGTCGAGCTGCGCCGGGCCGGCGTCGCCACCGACCTCGCCTTCGGCGTCAAGAGCATCAAGAACGCCATGAAGTCCGCCGACCGGTCCGGCGCCCGCTTCGCCCTGATCGCCGGTGACCGGGACCTCGCCGAGGGCGTCGTCCAGCTCAAGGACATGAGCACCGGCGAGCAGACCCCCGTCGCCCTCGACGCACTCGTCACCACCCTGAAGGAGAAGCAGCTGTGATCCGCACGCACGACGCGGGCACGCTCCGCCCGGAGCACGCAGGCACCACCGTCACCCTGGCCGGCTGGGTCGCCCGCCGCCGCGACCACGGCGGCGTCGCCTTCATCGACCTGCGCGACGCCTCCGGCACCGTGCAGATCGTGGTCCGCGACCTCGACTCGGTGCACGGCCTGCGCGCCGAGTACTGCGTCAAGGTCGTCGGCGACGTCCGGGTCCGCCCGGAGGGCAACGAGAACCCGGACATCCCGACCGGCGCGGTCGAGGTCGTCGTCAGCGAGATCGAGGTCCTCTCCGAGGCCGCCCCGCTCCCGTTCCCGGTGGCCGAGTACGAGCCCGGCACGGTCAACGAGGAGGTCCGGCTGCGCTACCGCTACCTGGACCTGCGCCGCGAGGGCCCGGCCAAGGGCCTGCGGCTGCGCTCGAAGGTCAACAACATCATCCGCCGGGTGATGGAGGAGAACGACTTCCTCGACATCGAGACGCCGTACCTCACCCGCTCCACCCCCGAGGGCGCCCGCGACTTCCTCGTCCCGGTCCGCCTGCAGCCCGGCCACTGGTACGCCCTGCCGCAGTCGCCCCAGCTGTTCAAGCAGCTGCTGATGGTGGCCGGCATGGAGCGCTACTACCAGATCGCCCGCTGCTTCCGCGACGAGGACTTCCGCGCCGACCGGCAGCCGGAGTTCACCCAGCTGGACATCGAGGCCTCCTTCGTCGACCAGGAGGACATCCTGGCCCTCGGCGAGAAGATCATCGGTGCCGTCTGGCGCGAGGTGCACGGCTACGAGATCCCCAACCCGCTGCCGCGGATGACCTACGCGGACGCCATGGGCCGCTACGGCTCCGACAAGCCGGACGTCCGCTTCGGCCAGGAACTCACCGACCTCACCGAGTACTTCAAGGGCACCGAGTTCCGCGTGTTCCAGGCCCCGTACGTCGGCGCCGTGGTCATGCCGGGCGGCGCCTCCCAGCCGCGCAAGCAGCTGGACGCCTGGCAGGACTGGGCCAAGGCGCGCGGCGCCAAGGGCCTGGCCTACGTGCTGATCGACGCCGAGACCGGCGAGCTGCGCGGCCCGGTCGCCAAGAACCTCTCCGCGGAGCACCTGGCCGGCCTCGCCGCCGCGGCCGGCGCCAAGAACGGCGACGCGGTCTTCTTCGCGGCCGGCAAGGAGCGCGCCTCGCAGGAGCTGCTGGGCGCCGCCCGTCTGGAGATCGGCAAGCGCTGCGAGCTGATCGACGAGTCCGCGTGGGCGTTCCTCTGGGTCGTCGACTTCCCGATGTTCGAGCCGATCGAGGACGACAAGGGCCAGTTCCAGGGCTGGCACGCGGTGCACCATCCGTTCACCGCCCCGACCGCGGAGTCGCTGGACAGCTTCGACACCGACCCGGGCTCGGCGCTGTCCAACGCCTACGACCTGGTGCTCAACGGCTCGGAGCTGGGCGGCGGTTCGATCCGTATCCACCAGCGGGACGTGCAGAAGCGGGCGTTCGACGCGATCGGCCTCTCCGAGGAGGAGGCGGCCTCGCAGTTCGGCTTCCTGCTGGACGCCTTCAACTACGGCCCGCCGCCGCACGGCGGGGTCGCCTTCGGCCTCGACCGGATCGTCACCCTGCTGGGCGGGTACGACACCATCCGCGACGTCATCGCCTTCCCGAAGACGTCCACCGGTGGCGACCCGCTGACCGGCGCTCCGACCCCGATCACCCCGGCGCAGCGCCGGGAGGCCGGCGTGGACGCCCAGCCGAAGGTCCGCGAGGATGCCAAGTCCGAGGCGCAGCCCAAGAGCTGATGCCTCGTCATACGCGCTAACCTGCGACGGCCCCGGACGGTCCACCCACCGTCCGGGGCCGGTCCACAACGTCGTGTGACACAGGGAGGGTTGACCCATGCAGGTCACAACGAGAGTCGAATGTCCGCAGGACGCCCCGGCGACCAGACGCGTGCACATGGCCGCGTTCCCCGGCCCGGACGAGGCGGACCTGGTGGACGCGCTGCGCCGCGACCCCGCCTGGCTGCCCGGGCTGTCGCTGGTCGCGGTGGACGACACGGGGCTGGTGATCGGGCACGCCCTGCTGACCCGGCTGCGGGTCGGCGACGGCGGCGGGACCGGTGACGCGCTGGCGCTCGCCCCGGTCGCGGTCGCGCCCGAGTGGCAGCGCCAGGGCGTCGGCGAACTCGTCGTCCGGGCCGCGCTGTCGGCCGCCGAGGCGGCGGGGGAGAAGCTGGTGGTGGTGCTCGGCGACCCGGAGTACTACGGGCGGTTCGGCTTCACCCCGGCCGGGCGGCACGAGGTCTCCGGGCCGTTCGAGGTGCCGGAGGCGTACTTCCAGGCGCTCCCGCTCACGGCCTACGACGGCGGCCCGCGCGGGCTCTGCCGCTATCCGGAGCCGTTCGTCGAGGTGTAGTCGTCCGTCCTGCGAGTCCTCCCCGGGCTTGTCCGCCCCGACCGGTCCGCCCCGACTGCGGAGTCAGCGTTCGGCGCATACGGTGAAGGGTCATCAGCAGCAGCCGGACGGAGGACCCGAGGGTGGCCGAGGAGCAGCGGACCGCGAAGCCGAAACGACTGGGGATCAAGCCGTACGAGCGCGAGCTGCTGCGGCTGCAGCAGGAGCTGGTGAAGCTCCAGGAGTGGGTGCGGGTCGAGGGCGCCCGCCTGGTGGTGGTCTTCGAGGGGCGGGACGCGGCCGGCAAGGGCGGGGCGATCAAGCGGGTGACGGAGTACCTGAACCCGCGCATCGCCCGGGTCGTGGCGCTGCCCACCCCGACCGAGCGGCAGAAGACCCAGTGGTACTTCCAGCGGTACGCCGAACACCTGCCGGCGGCCGGGGAGATCGTGCTGTTCGACCGCAGCTGGTACAACCGGGCCGGGGTCGAGCGGGTGATGGGCTTCTGCAGCGACGAGGAGTACTGGCAGTTCCTGCACCAGTGCCCGGCCTTCGAGCAGATGCTGATCGAGGCGGGCATCCTGCTGCGCAAGTACTGGTTCTCGGTGAGCGACACCGAGCAGGAGCAGCGGTTCCGGGCCCGGCTGGAGGACCCGATGAAGCGCTGGAAGCTCTCCCCGATGGACGTGGAGTCGATCGCGCACTGGGAGGACTACTCGCGGGCCAAGGACGAGATGTTCGTCTACACCGACATCCCGCAGTCGCCCTGGCACGTGGTGGAGAGCGACGACAAGCGGCGGGCCCGGATCAACATGATCGCCCACCTGCTCTCCTCCGTGCCGTACCGCGAGGTCACCCCGCCCAGGATCGAGCTGCCGCCCCGCCCGGCCTCCCGCGGCTACCAGCGGCCCCCGCGGGACCTGCAGAAGTACGTTCCGGACCACGCCGCCGGACTGGCGTAGCCGGAGCCGTACGGGGAGGGCTGTCGGTCGCCTCTACTAGGCTTCCGGTGTGGACGAACCGGACCTCTTCACCGCCGCCGCCGAGGAACGCCAGGCCAGGGAGCCCGGCCGGGCCCCGCTGGCCGTGCGGATGCGCCCGCGCACGCTGGACGAGGTGGCCGGGCAGCGGCAGCTGCTGAAGCCGGGCTCGCCGCTGCGGCGGCTGGTCGCCAACTCGCGCGGCCCGGCGGCCACCAGTTCGGTGATCCTCTGGGGTCCGCCGGGCACCGGCAAGACCACCCTCGCGCACGTGATCAGCCAGGCCGTGGAGGGCCGGTTCGTCGAGCTGTCCGCGATCACCGCCGGGGTCAAGGAGGTCCGGGCGGTGATCGACGGCGCCCGGCGGGCGGTCGGCATGTCCGGCCGGGAGACGGTGCTGTTCCTGGACGAGATCCACCGCTTCTCCAAGGCCCAGCAGGACTCGCTGCTGCCCGCGGTGGAGAACCGCTGGGTCACCCTGATCGCGGCGACCACCGAGAACCCGTACTTCTCGGTGATCTCCCCGCTGCTGTCCCGCTCGCTGCTGCTCACCCTGGAGTCGCTGACCGACGAGGACATCCGGGCGCTGCTGCGCCGCGCGGTGGCCGACGAGCGCGGCCTGGAGGGCGCGCTGGAGCTGACCGAGGAGGCCGAGGACCACCTGGTGCGGCTCGCCGGCGGGGACGCCCGGCGGGCGCTGACCACCCTGGAGGCGGCGGCCGGGGCGGCGCTGGAGAAGGGCGAGGCGAGCATCTCGCTGGCCACCACCGAGACCGCCGTCAACCAGGCGGCGGTGCGCTACGACAAGGACGGCGACCAGCACTACGACGTGGCCAGCGCGCTGATCAAGTCGATCCGCGGCAGCGACGTGGACGCCACCCTGCACTACCTGGCCCGGATGATCGAGGCGGGGGAGGACCCGCGGTTCATCGCCCGGCGGCTGATGATCTCGGCCAGCGAGGACGTCGGCCTGGCCGATCCGACGGCGCTGCAGACGGCGGTGGCGGCGGCCCAGGCGGTGGCGCTGATCGGCTTCCCGGAGGCCCGGATCATCCTCTCCCAGGCGGCGATCGCGCTGGCCCTGGCGCCCAAGTCCAACTCGGCCTACCTGGCGATCGACGCGGCGCTGGCGGACGTCCGGCAGGGGCTGGCCGGGGCCGTCCCGCCGCACCTGCGGGACGCCCATTACGGTGGCGCGGGCAAGCTCGGCCACGGCAGGGGCTACCAGTACCCGCACGACCTGCCGGAGGGCATCGCCGCCCAGCAGTACGCGCCGGACTCGGTGCACGGCCGGGAGTACTACCGGCCGAACCGGCGCGGCGGCGAGGTGCGCTACGCGGACACCGTGGAGTGGACCCGAGGGCGGCTGCGCGGGGAACGCCGGGTGGAGAAGAAGGCGGAGAAGAAGGCGGAGACCAAGCCCGAGAAGCAGCCCGCGAAGAAGCCCGAGCCGGTGGAGCCGAAGGCGGAGCGGCGGCCCGGGGAAGAGGGCGAGTGATCGACGGGTATACTTCGTCGGAGTGCCATGTCCCGGGACGGCGGCGGGGGAGACCCCACCGACCGGCCGCACCAGCGGGACACCGGCGGTAGGCCTCCTCCGGGAGGCCCGCATCAGGAGCGTCGCGCACCGTTTCGGTGTCGCGGACGGCCCGGTTCTCCGGGCCCTTCGTGTGACCAGCACATCTTGTGCCCGGCTCCGGAGAGCGGCTGATCCCTTCGCGCAGGCGTCGGGGTTTTCTCCGGGTCGCGACATGCGACCTCCGTCAACACCTGGTGAAAGCCGTATTCGTAAGCAAGGAAGGTTTGGTTCATGGCGAACCAGAAGCGTCCCAAGGTCAAGATCGCGCGTGCGCTCGGCGTGCCGCTGACCCCGAAGTCCGTCAAGTACTTCGAGGCCCGCCCGTACCCGCCCGGCCAGCACGGCCGTGGTCGCAAGCAGAACTCGGACTACAAGGTCCGTCTGCTCGAGAAGCAGCGTCTGCGCGCCCAGTACGACCTGAGCGAGAAGCAGATGGCGCGCGCGTTCGACCGCGCGAAGAAGGCCGAGGGCAAGACCGGTGAGGCGCTCGTCGCCGACCTGGAGACCCGTCTGGACTCCCTGGTCCTGCGTTCGGGCATCGCCCGCACCATCTACCAGGCCCGCCAGATGGTCGTCCACGGCCACATCGAGGTCAACGGCGGCAAGGTCAACAAGCCGTCGTTCCAGATGAAGCCGGGCTTCGTGGTCACCGTCCGCGAGCGCTCCAAGGAGAAGGTCCCCTTCCAGGTCGCCCGTGAGGGTGGCTACGCGGGTGAGGGCCAGACCCCGAAGTACCTCGAGGTCAACCTGAAGGCCCTGGCCTTCCGCCTGGACCGTGCGCCGCAGCGCAAGGAGGTCCCGGTGATCTGTGACGAGCAGCTGGTCGTCGAGTACTACTCGCGCTGACCCGCGCTCGGTTCGCACTTCGCGGAACCACCAGCGAGCCCCCGTCGCCCTTCGAGGCGGCGGGGGCTCCCTGCTTTCCTCCGGTGCCGGTGCCTCAGAGGTCCGTGCCGGTCATGGCGGCGGCCAGCCGCAGGTGCGGGCGGGCCTCCTCGGCGCGGCCCCGGCGCTCCAGGGTGCGGCCGAGCATCAGCCGGGCGTAGTCCTCGGCCGGGTCGAGTTCGAGGATGCGGCGCAGTTCGGCCTCGGCGCGGCCGAGCTGGGCGGAGTGGAAGTAGCTGCGGGCCAGCAGCAGCCGGACGGAGAGGTTGGCCGGCTCCTCGGCCAGCACGCCCTCCAGCATGCGGGCGGCGTCGGTGTACGCCTTGGACTCGAAGTAGAAGTTCGCGAGGCGGTACTCGTCGTGGATGGCCATGATGCTCCTTCCGGGTGGATCCTTGCTCGCTCAAGCAATCGGCAAGCTTCAGCTATTCCGCACCGGTGCCGGGGCCGGCGCGGGCGGCACCGAGCAGGGGCCGGAGCCGGGTTCCGGGCCGTCCGCCGAGCCCCCGCCGCCGAGCGCCCGCCAGACGGCGGCGTCCAGCTCCAGCCGGCCGCCCGCCCGGAAGCAGTCCTCGTACTCCTGCTCGGTGAGCCCGGCGCGAGCCCGCTCGGCGCACTCCTGGTGGAGACCGAAGAAGGAACGCGAGCCCAGGAACGGGTTGCCGACCGCGCGCCAGATCCGGTGCGCCGCGCCCTGCAGCACCCGGGCCTCGCACAGGTCGGCCGGCTCGCCCGGCCCGGCCGGCTCGGTCTCCAGCAGCGCCAGCAGGTCGATCCCCAGCACGATGCCGAGCAGGTCGTGGAAGTGGTGGTTCAGCCGGACGCACTCGCGGGCCAGGGCGCGGGCCGGCTGGACGGCGCCGTCCAGGTAGTGCGAGTAGGCCGTCGCGTACAGCACGTAGGCGTACGCCCACTGCTCGCCGTGCTTCTCGCAGACCTCGCGGGCCTGGCCGAACCAGCGCTCGCCGCTGTCCAGGTCGCCCTGGATCAGGTAGGTGAGACCCAGCTCGATCATGGCCATCACCACGTTGCTGTTGAGCTCGCCGATGGTCCGGTAGTGCCAGAGCGCCTCCTCGAACAGCTCGGTGGCGCGCTCCGGGTCGTCGCCGATCAGGGCGGCGCAGCCCTGGCGGTGGACGGCGTAGGCGAGCGCCCGGTCGTCGCCGGTGTCCAGCGCCTGGCGGCGGCACTCCTCCAGGGCGGGGCGGGCGGCGCCGAGGTCCCCCTGGAGAGTGGCCGTGTAGCCGGTCACCCACAGGGCCTTGGCCCGGACCTCGGTGGGTTCGCGGTCCAGGGCGAGCGCGCGGTCCAGCCAGTGCCGGCCCTCGCCGAGGTGGCCGCAGCCGACCCAGTAGAACCAGAGGGTGCCGGCCAGCAGCAGGGCGATCTGCTCCTCGCCGGGCTCGGCGAGGCAGAACTCCAGCGCGGCGCGCAGATTGGTGTGGGCGAGCCGGGTGCGCTCGGCGGTCTCGGCCTGCCGGGGGCCGAACCACTCCACCTCGCCCCAGGTGGCCACGCCCAGGTACCAGTCCCGGTGGCGGCGCAGCAGCCGCTGCTCCTCGCCGGCGGCGCGCAGCCAGTGGCCGCCGTACTCGCGCAGGGTGTCCAGCAGGCGGAAGCGGACGCCGAAGGCGCTCTCCTCGCGCAGTACCACGGACTTGGCGACGAGTTCGTCGAGCAGGTCGAGCACGTCCTCGGGCTCGATGCCCTCGCCGGCGCAGACGTACTCGGCGGCCTCCAGGTCGAAACTGCCGGCGAAGACCGACAGGCGGGCCCAGAGTAAACGTTCCTGCACTGTGCACAGCTCATGGCTCCAGCCGATCGTGGTGCGCAGCGTCCGGTGTCTCGGCAGGGCCGTCCGGGAGCCCCCGGTGAGCAGTCGGAAGCGGTCGTCCAGCCGGGCGGTGATCTGCTCCACCGACAGCGCCCGCAGCCGCCCGGCGGCCAGCTCCACCGCCAGCGGGATACCGTCCAGCCGGCGGCAGAGCAGGCCGACCGCCTCCGCGTTCGCCTCGGTCACCTCGAAGGCCGGCACCACCGCCCGGGCCCGGTCGGCGAACAGCCGCACCGCGTCCGGCAGCACGCCCAGGCCGGCCCGCGGCTGCGGCAGCGGGTCGACCGGCAGCGGGGCCAGTGTCAGCAGGTGCTCGCCCGAGGCCCGCAGCGCGGCCCGACTGGTGGTCAGCACCCGCAGGCCGGGCACCCCGCGCAGCAGCGCGTCGGTCAGCTCGGCGCAGGCCTCCACCAGGTGCTCGCAGCCGTCCAGCACCAGCAGCAGGCGGCGCCCGGCCAGGTGGTCGCCCAGCACGTCCAGCGGCGGCCGGGCGGTGCCGTCGGTCAGCCGCAGCGCCTCCAGCACGGCGTGGCCGAGCAGTAGCGGATCCTGCACCGGGGCCACGTCCACCAGCCAGGTGCCGTCCGGGAACGCCCCGGCCGCCCGGGCCGCCGCCCGCAGCGCGAGCCGGCTCTTGCCCACCCCGCCGGGGCCGGTCACCGTCACCAGCCGGGCTCCGGCGAGCAGGCCGGCCAGCTCGGCCAGTTCCCGCCGCCGCCCGACGAAGCCCGTCACCTCGGCCGGGAGCCGTCCCGGCTCCGGCTCGCGCGGCCACGCCGCGGGCTGTGCTGTCCAGTCGCCGGCCAAGCGCTGCTCCCCGTTGTCCCGGCCCGGACCGCGGCGGTCCGGACGTGCGTCGGGCCGTACGGGCGACGGCCCGCCTGGCAGAACGAGGTGACCGGCCGGTAGGTTACGCGCGCGGTTCGCACACCCGGACGAGGCCACGGCCGTGACCCGGTCCGGAAAGCGGGCGTCGGCGCGATAGGGTTCCCCCTGAAGAGCAACAAGGCGAGGGAGCGCGCAAAGGTGTCCGTGGGAGAGCTGGCCGGATTGCTCGTCGCCGTGTTCTGGGCGGTCCTGGTCACCCTGCTCGCCGTCGTGCTCGTCCGCCTCTCCCGGGTGCTGAAGGAGGCCGCCGTCCTGGTCTCCGCCGTCACCGAGCAGGCCGTGCCCCTGCTGACCGACGCGGGCGCCGCGGTGCGCAGCGCCAACGAGCAGCTGGACCGGGTGGACGAGATCACCGCCAACGTCCAGGACGCCGCCGCCAACGCCAAGGCCCTCTCCTCCACCGCGGCCGCCACCCTGGGCGGACCGCTGATGAAGGTCGCCGCCTTCAGCTACGGCGTCCGCAAGGCCGTCGCCAAGCAGCAGGGCACCCTGCCGAACGTGCCGGCGCAGCCCGCCGAGCGCGACGAGCTGGCGCGGCTGATCCGGGCCGAGGTGCGCGCCGCGACCGCGCCCAGGAGCGGCCTGCTCTCCCGGGTCCGGCGCGCGGTGAGGGGCTGACGGCATGGCACGGATCTTCTGGATGGCGGTCGGCGCCGGCGCCGCGGTGTGGGCTGTGAACAAGGCCAACGGCGCCGTGCAGCGGCTCACCCCGGACAGCCTCTCCGGCACCGCCGCGCGCGGTGCGCTGCACCTGGGCGACCTCGCCAAGCAGTTCGCCCAGGACGTGCGCTCCGGCATGGCCGAGCGCGAGGAGCAGCTGAAGGACGACCTCGGCCTGCGCGGCACCGCCGTGGCGGAGCCCCGGAACAGCCACCGCACCCGCCGTGTCCTGCGCGGCGAGCCGCAGTACCGAGCTATCTCGGCGGCGCCCGGTCGCCCGGCCGCCGCCCTGCCCCCCGCCCGCGCCCTGCCTGACGGCGGGGGCCGCACCACCCCTCAGACCATTGAAGAAACGCCCCGCCGAGCCCTGCCGCGGGGCGGAACGAACCGGAAGGACCACTAATGGAGTCGGCTGAGATCCGCCGCCGCTGGCTGCGCTTCTTCGAGGAGCGCGGCCACACCGTCGTTCCGTCGGCGTCCCTGGTCGCCGACGACCCCACCCTGCTGCTCGTCAACGCCGGCATGGTGCCGTTCAAGCCCTACTTCCTGGGCGAGGTCAAGCCGCAGTTCTCGCGCGCCACCAGCGTCCAGAAGTGCGTGCGCACCCTGGACATCGAGGAGGTCGGGAAGACCACCCGGCACGGCTCCTTCTTCCAGATGTGCGGCAACTTCTCCTTCGGTGACTACTTCAAGGAAGGAGCCATCAAGTTCGCCTGGGAGCTGCTCACCACTCCCGTCGCGGACGGTGGCTACGGCCTGGAGAAGGAGAAGCTCTGGATCACCGTCTACAAGGACGACGACGAGGCCGAGCAGATCTGGCGTGACGTCATCGGCGTGCCGTCCGAGCGCATCCAGCGCCTCGGCATGAAGGACAACTTCTGGTCGATGGGCGTGCCCGGCCCGTGCGGCCCGTGCTCGGAGATCAACTACGACCGCGGCCCCGCGTACGGCGAGGAGGGCGGCCCGGCGGTCAACGGCGAGCGCTACCTGGAGATCTGGAACCTGGTCTTCATGCAGTACGAGCGCGGCCACGGCGACGGCAAGGACGGCTTCGAGATCCTCGGCGACCTGCCGAGCAAGAACATCGACACCGGTCTCGGCCTGGAGCGCCTCGCCGCCATCCTGCAGGACGTCGACAACCTCTTCGAGATCGACACCAGCCGGATGATCCTCGACCGCGCCGCCGAGCTCACCGGCCACACCTACGGCGCCGACCACAAGGCGGACGTCTCGCTGCGCGTGGTCACCGACCACATCCGCACCGCGCTGATGCTGGTCGGCGACGGCGTCACCCCCGGCAACGAGGGCCGCGGCTACGTGCTGCGCCGCATCCTGCGCCGTGCCATCCGCAACATGCGCCTGCTGGGTGCCACCGAGCCGGTGGCCAAGGAGCTCATCGACGTCGCGATCAAGGCGATGGCCCCGCAGTACCCGGAGCTGGAGGCCGACCGCAAGCGCGTCGAGACGGTCGTCGTCGCCGAGGAGGTGGCCTTCCTGCAGACCCTGAAGGCCGGCACCAGCCTGCTGGACGCCGCGGTGACCGAGACCAAGCAGTCCGGTGGCGCGGTGCTCTCCGGCGACCAGGCCTTCAAGCTGCACGACACCTACGGCTTCCCGATCGACCTCACCCTGGAGATGGCCGAGGAGCAGGGCCTCCAGGTGGACGAGGCCGGCTTCCGCCGCCTGATGCAGGAGCAGCGGGACCGTGCCAAGGCGGACGCCAAGGCCAAGAAGATGGGCCACGCCGACGTCGCTGCGTACCGCGAGGTCGCCGACAAGTCCGGCGCGAGCGTCTTCACCGGCTACGCCCTGACCGAGGGCGAGGCCACCGTGGTCGGCCTGCTGGTGGACGGCGTTCCGGCGCCGGCCGCCTCCGAGGGCGACGAGGTCGAGCTGATCCTCGACCGCACCCCGTTCTACGCCGAGGGCGGCGGCCAGCTCGCCGACCACGGCCGGATCCGGCTGGAGTCCGGCGCGGTCGTCGAGATCCGCGACGTGCAGCAGCCCGTCCCGGGCGTCATTGTGCACTCGGGCGGCGTGCTGTTCGGTGAGGTCGTGCTCGGCGCCTCGGCGTACGCCACGATCGACACCGACCGCCGCCGGGCGATCGCCCGCGCCCACTCGGCCACCCACCTGACCCACCAGGCGCTGCGCGACGCGCTCGGCCCGACGGCGGCCCAGGCCGGCTCCGAGAACGCCCCGGGCCGCTTCCGCTTCGACTTCGGCTCGCCCGCCGCCGTTCCGGGCAGCGTGCTGGTGGACGTCGAGCAGAAGATCAACGACGTGCTGGGCCGCGAGCTGGAGGTCACCGCCGAGGTCATGACGATGGACCAGGCCCGCAAGGCCGGCGCCATCGCGATGTTCGGCGAGAAGTACGGCGACGAGGTGCGGGTCGTCTCCATCGGCGACTTCTCCAAGGAGCTGTGCGGTGGCACCCACGTCGGCAACACCGCCCAGCTGGGCCTGGTGAAGCTGCTCGGCGAGTCCTCGATCGGCTCCGGCGTGCGCCGGGTGGAGGCGCTGGTCGGCGTCGACGCGTACAAGTTCCTGGCCCGCGAGCACACCGTGGTGGCCCAGCTCACCGAGCTGGTCAAGGGCCGCCCGGAGGAGCTGCCGGAGAAGATCTCGGGCATGCTCGGCAAGCTCAAGGACGCCGAGAAGGAGATCGAGCGCTTCCGCGCCGAGAAGGTGCTGGCCGCCGCGGCGGGCCTGGCCGACTCGGCCGAGGACGTGCACGGCATCGCCGTGGTCGCCGCGCAGGTGGCCGACGGCGTGGGCGCGGACGAGCTGCGCAAGCTGGTCCTGGACGTGCGCGGCCGGCTGGGCGCCCGCCCGGCCGTGGTCGCCGCGTTCACCGTGGCCAACGACCGCCCGCTGACCGTGATCGCCACCAACGAGGACGCCCGCGGCCGCGGCATCAAGGCCGGCGAGCTGGTCCGCACCGCCGCCAAGACCCTCGGCGGCGGCGGTGGCGGCAAGGACGACGTCGCCCAGGGCGGCGGCTCCAACCCGGCCGCGGTCGGCGAGGCCATCGCCGCGGTGCGCGGCCTGGTCGCGGAGCGCGCCAGCTGATGGAGATCGGGGAGGGGCCCTGGAGGCCCCCGTTCCGACGTGGACGGCGGATCGCCGTCGACGTCGGCGACGCCCGGATCGGGGTCGCGTCCTGCGACCCCGACGGGGTGCTCGCCACTCCGGTGGAGACCGTCCCGGCCGGGGTGAAGTCGCAGGCCAGGATCGCCGCGATCGTCGAGGAGTACGACGCGATCGAGGTGGTCGTCGGGCTGCCGCGGTCGCTCAGCGGCAAGGAGGGCCCGGCGGCGGAGAAGGTCCGGGCGTACGCCTCGCGGCTGGCCAACCGGCTCTACCCGGTGCCGGTGCGGCTGGTGGACGAGCGGATGACGACCGTCACCGCGACCCACGGGCTGCGCGCCTCCGGGGTCAAGGCGAAGAAGGGCCGCTCGGTGGTCGACCAGGCCGCCGCGGTGGTGATCCTCCAGAGCGCCCTTGAGACCGAACGGGTGAGCGGACGCCCGCCCGGTGAGAGCGTCGAGGCGGTCGGCTGACCGGCCTGATCTAACGTCCCGAAGAGGGGTCCGTGCGGACGCGTCCGCACGGACCCCTCTTTCGTTCGTTTCCCTGTCCGTTTCGGGTCGCTATGGATCGATCCGAAACGACCGGGAACGATTCTCAGCGATTCGGGACCGCCGAGGGGACCGCGAGCCATGATCGACCAGGACTTCCACCCGGGTCTCACCCCGGGGCACCTGGGTGCGCCGGTGCTGGAGCCGGAGGGCCGTCCTCCGGGTGCGCCCCGGCCGCGCTCCGATGCGCCGGATCCGCACCGACGGCGTAACGGACTGGCCTGCGCGCTCACCGCCCTCGCCCTGATCGCGGTCTTCGGCGGGATCGGGCTCACCGGCTACACCTGGCTCCAGCAGCAGCGCAAGCCCTCGGCCGCCGCCGACTACACGGGGCAGGGCAACGGCAGCGTCCAGGTGTCGGTGCCGGAAGGGGCGGGCCTGTCCCAGATCGCCTCCGCGCTGGTCCGCAACGGGGTGGTGGCCAGCTCGCTCGCCTTCACCCGGGCGGCGAAGGGGAGCGCGGCGGCCGCGGGGCGGATCCAGCCCGGGACGTACACGCTGAAGCAGAAGATGTCGGCCGCCGCCGCGCTCTCCATCCTGATCGACCCGGCCAACGCCAACGGCCTGACCATTCCCGAGGGTTGGCGCGGCTACCAGATCTACGCGGCGATCGACAAGAAGCTGAACCTGCCCGAGGGCACCACCCAGAAGGCCGCCAAGGAGCAGAGCGCCGAGCTCGGCCTGCCGGACTTCGCCAACGGCAGCCCGGAGGGCTACCTGTTCCCGGCGACCTACGCCGTCACCGACGGGACCACCGCGCTGGAGCTGCTCAAGCAGATGGTCGATCGAGCGGGGAAGGAGTTCAGCCGGGACGACGCCAACGTCGTCGCGCAGAACCTCGGGCAGAGCCTCTACGGACTGGTCACCGTCGCCAGCATGGTCCAGGGCGAGGCCGACAACACCGAGGACATGGGCAAGGTGGCCCGGGTCATCTACAACCGGCTGGCGAAGGGCATGCCGTTGCAGCTCGACTCCACCATCAACTACGCGCTCGGCCGCTCGACCCTGAACACCACGGTCACCGACACCAAGCTGGACTCCCCGTACAACACCTACCTGCACCCGGGGCTCCCGCCGTCGCCGATCTCCAATCCCGGACGGCAGGCGATCATGGCGGCCCTGGACCCGACGCCCGGGGACTGGGTGTACTTCGTGACCGTGAAGCCGGGCGACACCCGCTTCACCGACAGCTTCGACGTGCAGCAGAAGAACGTCGCGGAGTTCAACGCCGCCCGGGCCGCCAAGCCGAGCACCCCGGCCTCCGGCACGGCCACCGAGACACCCCCGGCCCCGGGGGCGACCGCACCGTGACAGCCCCGTACGCCGAGCGTGAGGTCGCTCACTGACAGTGCGTCCGCCCGGGCGGGGGTACGGCTGCGGTACGGTAACGTCTCCTCCCAGGCGCTGCGCTAGCACGCCGGTTCGAGAATCAGCCGGGACTGCGTCGTCCCGGACGGCCGGTCCGATCCTCCGGTCGTCACCGTCGGTTAAGGGGATCAATGACCGATCTGGGTGGGGGCTACGGCCCCCAGGGCGAGCCGTGGCACCCCGGTGATCCCGGGTACGGCGGCCAGCAGCCGGTCCCCGGCCAGCAGGACGGCCAGTGGCAGCAGCAGTACCCGCAGCAGGGCCAGCAGGGCCAGCAGCCGTACGGGGACGTACAGCAGGGGTACGCGCAGCAGCAGATGCAGCCGGGCATGCAGCAGCAATACCCGGAGGGGTACCAGCAGCAGGGCTATCCGCAGCAGCAGATGCCCCAGCAGGGCTTCGACCAGGGCTTCGACCAGGGGTACCAGCAGCACGGCATGGCCCAGCAGGGCCACCTCCAGCAGATGGGGGGCCCCCAGCAGCAGATGCCGATGCAGCAGGGGATGCCGCAGCAGGGCTATCCGCACCAGCAGATGCCCCAGCAGCAGATGCCGGTGCAGCAGCAGGTCCAGCAGCAGCCCGTGCAGCAGCGGGCCGCTCCCCAGCAGGTTCAGCAGCAGGCCGCGGCGCCCGCGCCCGCCGGGCCCGGCCCGGACGGGATCGACTGGGAGGCCGAGGCCGCCGCGCTGGAGGCGGGCGCCGGCCCGGTCGGCGGGGCGCGGGAGCCCGAGGCCGAGGAGTGGGACGGCCACCACGAGGCCGAGCGGCACGGCGACGACGTCTACCTCGACGAGCACGCCGAGGCCGAGGAGAGCGGCTTCCTCGGGAAGCAGGACGACTCCCGCGAGGCCAAGAAGAAGCGCAAGGAGAGCGGCAAGAAGGCGGGCCGTCGCAACAGCGGCGCCTGCCTGGTCGTCGCTCTGGTGCTGTTCGGCCTGCTCG
The DNA here is from genome assembly GCF_014596465.1 of Streptomyces sp. CBMA123. Taxonomy (GTDB): domain Bacteria; phylum Actinomycetota; class Actinomycetes; order Streptomycetales; family Streptomycetaceae; genus Kitasatospora. The sequence goes on from NZ_MECK01000637.1 coordinate 25,376, forward strand.
GCGGTGCGGGCTGGTGGGGCTACGGCTTCTACAAGGACCACTTCGGTCCGCCGCCGGACTTCACCGGTGAGGGCACCGGCTCCGTCCAGGTCGAGGTCAAGCAGGGCGCGGTCGGCGGTCAGATCGGCGCCACGTTGAAGGCCGCGGGTGTGGTCAAGAGCGTCGACGCCTTCACCAAGGCCTGCGACGCCGAGCCGAAGTGCGGCACGATCCAGTACGGCTTCTACACCTTGAAGAAGGAGATGCCGGCCGCGGCCGCGGTCAAGGAACTGCTCGACCAGGCGGGCGGCGCGGCGATCGTGTTCCCGGAGGGCAAGAGCTCCTCCGAGATCTACGCCATCATCGACACCAAGCTGAAGCTGCAGAAGGGCACCACGGCGGGCATCGCCAAGGCCCAGGTCAACGACCTCGGGCTGCCGGCGTACGCGAACGGCAACATCGAGGGCTTCCTCTGGCCGACCCGCTACAACATCGCCGACGGCATGAAGCCCGAGGACCTGCTCAAGCAGATGGTGAAGAACGCCACCGACAAGTACGCGAACCTGGACGGCCAGGCCTCCAAGGCAGGCCTCAAGAACGGCTACGAGGTGCTCATCGAGGCGAGCATCCTGCAGCGCGAGGGCAACAACCCGGACGACTTCGCCAAGATGGCCAGGACCATCCAGAACCGTCTGGCGAGCGATGCCGTGCGCCACACCCTCGGCATGGACACCACGCTGCAGTACTCGCTGGGCCGCAAGGAACTCACGTCGAAGGACATCAACGACGGGTCCAACAAGTACAACACCTACATCAACCCGGGCCTGCCGCCGACGCCTATCTCCAACCCCGGCGACGAGGCGCTCAACGCGGTGCTCAACCCGGCGGACGGCAAGTGGCTGTACTTCATCGCGATGTCCCCGACCAAGACCCTCTTCGCCGAGACGGACAAGGAGCACGCGGCCAACGTCGAGGCGTACTGCAAGGCGGCGGGCCAGGGCTTCGACAAGGTCGGCCTGCACTGCACCACCAAGTAGCCGTCACCGAAACGTCGTTCACGGAGAGGCAGCGTTGACCAGCAAGCACCGGGCGGCCGTCCTCGGCTCGCCGATCGCCCACTCGCTCTCGCCGGACCTGCACCGGGCCGCCTTCGCGGCGCTCGGGCTGGACGGCTGGCGCTACGACCGCTTCGAGGTCGACGAGGCCGGCCTGCCCGGCTTCCTCGCCGGACTGGACGAGGCCGAGTGGGCGGGGCTGTCGCTGACCATGCCGCTGAAGCGGGCGGTCATCCCGCTGCTGGACGAGGTCAGCGGGGCGGCCCGCGCGGTGGACGCGGTCAACACCGTGGTGTTCACCGCCGACGGGCGGCGCACCGGGGACAACACCGACGTCCCCGGGCTGGTCAACGCCCTGCGCGAGCGCGGCATCGGTGAGGTGTCCGCCGCCGCCGTCCTGGGCGCCGGGGCCACCGCGTCCTCTGCGCTGGCGGCGCTCGCCCAGATCTGCACCGGCGAGGTGACGGTCTACGTGCGCAGCGCCGAGCGGGCCCGGGAGATGGCCGAACTGGGCGAGCGGCTCGGCGTGCCCGTGCGCACCGCCGACTGGGAGCGCGGCGCCGAGGCGCTGGAGCGGCCGCTGACCGTCTCCACCACGCCGGTCGGGGCGACCGACGCCTTCGCCGGCGCGCTGCCGGCGGCCCCGGGCGCCCTGTTCGACGTGCTGTACCACCCGTGGCCGACCGCGCTGGCGGCCGCCTGCGCCGAGCGTGGGGCGACCGTCCTGGGCGGGCTGGACCTGCTGGTCCACCAGGCGGTGCTGCAGAGCGAGGCCTTCACCGGGCGCACCCCCGGGCCGCTCGCGGCGATGCGCGCGGCCGGGGAACGGGCACTGGCCGGGCGCTGAGCCCGTCGGCTCGGGCCCGGTCGTTTCGCCGTGTGACCGGTTGTCGTCCGTCACGCGGACTGTGCCACCGGGTGCCGCCGGGTCATGAAAGGATTCGGACGGAAGGCACGCTCGGGCGGGCCGCGGCGGTGCCGTGGGCCGGCCCGCTGATGAAGGAGCTCCGTTGGGTACGTTGCGCTGGCTGACGGCGGGGGAGTCGCACGGCCCCGCACTCGTCGCGACGCTGGAAGGCCTGCCCGCCGGTGTACCGGTCACCACCGACGTGGTGGCCGACGCGCTGGCGCGCCGTCGGCTCGGTTACGGCCGCGGGGCCCGGATGAAGTTCGAGCAGGACGAGGTGACCTTCCTCGGTGGTGTCCGGCACGGCCTGACCATGGGCAGCCCGGTCGCGATCATGGTCGGCAACACCGAGTGGCCGAAGTGGGAGCAGGTCATGTCGGCCGACCCGGTCGACCCCGAGGTGCTGGCGGGCCTGGCGCGCAACGAGGCGCTGACCCGCCCCCGGCCCGGCCACGCCGACCTGGCCGGCATGCAGAAGTACTCGATCGACGAGGCCCGGCCGATCCTGGAGCGCGCCAGCGCCCGGGAGACGGCCGCCCGGGTCGCGCTGGGCGCCGTCGCCCGGGCGTACCTGCGCGAGGTGGCCGGGATCGAGATCGTCAGCCACGTGGTCGAGCTGGCCGCCGCCAAGGCGCCGGCCGGCGTGCTGCCGCTGCCCGCGGACGAGGCCCGGCTGGACGCCGACCCGGTCCGCTGCCTGGACGCGGACGCCTCGAAGGCGATGGTGGCCGAGATCGACCAGGCCCACAAGGACGGCGACACCCTCGGCGGCGTGGTCGAGGTGCTCGCGTACGGCGTGCCGGTGGGCCTCGGCTCGCACGTGCACTGGGACCGCCGGCTGGACGCCCGGCTGGCCGCCGCGCTGATGGGCATCCAGGCGATCAAGGGTGTCGAGGTCGGCGACGGCTTCGAGCTGGCCCGGGTGCCCGGATCGAAGGCGCACGACGAGATCGTCCCGACCACCGAGGGCGTCAAGCGCACCTCCGGCCGCTCCGGCGGCACCGAGGGCGGGCTGTCCACCGGCGAGGTACTGCGGGTGCGCGCCGCGATGAAGCCGATCGCGACCGTGCCGCGGGCGCTGCAGACCCTGGACGTGCGCACCGGCGAGCCGGCCAAGGCGCACCACCAGCGTTCGGACGTCTGCGCGGTGCCGGCGGCCGGGATCGTCGCCGAGGCGATGGTCGCGCTGGTGCTGGCCGACGCGGTGAACGAGAAGTTCGGTGGCGACAACGTCTCGGAGACCCGTCGCAATGTGCAGGGCTACCTCGACAACCTGATCATCCGATGACTTCTCCGGTCATCGTGCTGGTCGGCCCGCCCGGCAGTGGCAAGTCCACCGTCGGGCGGGCCCTGGCCGAGCGCCTGGGCGTCGGCTTCCGGGACACCGACGCCGACATCGAGGCGCTGGCCGGCAAGCCCATCCCGGAGATCTTCATCGACGAGGGCGAGCCGCACTTCCGCGAGCTGGAGGTCCGCGCCGTGCGCGCGGCCGCCGGGGAACACGGCGGAGTGCTGGCACTCGGCGGCGGCGCCGTGCTGGCCGCGGCCACCCGCGAGCTGTTGCGCGAGCTGCCGGTGGTCTTCCTGGAGGTCCCCCTGGGCGACGCCGTCAAGCGGGTCGGCCTGGACGCCCCGCGCCCGCTGCTGGCCGTCAACCCGCGGGCCCGCTGGCGCGAGCTGATGGAGGCCCGCCGCCCCCTCTACCTGGAGGTGGCCACCGCCGTCGTCGACACCGCCGACCGCACCCCCGAGCAGGTCGCGGACGCCGTACTGGAAGCACTGGAGCTGAAGACCCCCCATGACTGACACCACCGTCAGGATTCACGTCGGCGGCAGCGCCGGCCACGACCCGTACGACGTGCTGATCGGGCACCAGCTGCTCGGTGAACTGGCGCCGCTGATCGGGACACGGGCCAAGCGGGTCGCGATCATCCACCCGGAGGCGCTGGCCGCCACCGCCGACGCCATCCGCGAGGACCTGGCCGGCGAGGGGTACGAGGCGATCGGGCTCCAGGTGCCGAACGCCGAGGAGGCCAAGAGCGCCGAGGTCGCCGCGTACTGCTGGTCGGTGCTCGGACAGACCGGCTTCACCCGCAGCGACGTCGTCGTCGGCCTCGGCGGCGGCGCCACCACCGACCTGGCCGGTTTCGTCGCGGCCACCTGGCTGCGCGGGGTGCGCTGGATCTCCATGCCCACCACGCTGCTCGGCATGGTCGACGCGGCCGTCGGCGGCAAGACCGGCATCAACATCGCCGAGGGCAAGAACATGGTCGGCGCCTTCCACCCGCCGGTGGGCGTGCTGGCCGACCTCGGCACCCTGGAGACCGTGCCCAAGCACGACTACGTCTCCGGCCTCGCCGAGGTCATCAAGTGCGGCTTCATCGCCGACCCGGCCATCCTCGACCTGATCGAGGCCGACCCCGAGGGCGCCAAGACGCCGGCCGGCCCGCACACCGTCGAGCTGATCCGCCGGGCCATCCAGGTCAAGGCCGACGTCGTCTCCGGGGACCTCAAGGAGTCCGGCCGGCGCGAGATCCTCAACTACGGCCACACCCTCGGCCACGCCATCGAGCGCAACGAGCGCTACAAGTGGCGGCACGGCGCGGCGATCTCCATCGGCATGGTCTACGCCGCCGAACTCGGCCGCCTGGCGGGCCGGTTGGACGACGAGACGGCGGACCGCCACCGCACCGTACTGGCCTCGGTCGGCCTGCCGCTGAGCTACCGGGCGGACGCCTGGCCCAAGCTGCTGGACGCGATGAAGATCGACAAGAAGTCGCGCGGCGACCTGATCCGCTTCATCGTCCTGGACGGCCTCGGCAAGACCTCCGTCCTGGAGGGCCCCGACCCGTCCCTGCTGGTCGCCGCCTACGCGGAGGTCTCGGCGTGACCAGGGTGATGGTGCTCAACGGCCCCAACCTCGGCCGGCTGGGCAGCCGCGAGCCGGACGTCTACGGCGCCACCTCGTACACCGGGCTGGTCGAGCGCTGTACCGCACTGGGCAGGGAGTTCGGCTTCGAGGTCGAGGTCCACGAGACCAACTCCGAGCAGCAGATGGTGGAATGGCTGCACGAGGCGGCCGACGGGCAGGTGCCGGTGGTGATCAACCCGGGCGCGTTCACCCACTACTCGTACGCGATGCGGGACGCCGCGGCGCAGCGCACCGCGCCGCTGATCGAGGTGCACATCTCCAATCCGTACGCGCGGGAGACCTTCCGGCACACCTCGGTGATCGCGGCGGTGGCCTCCGGCACCATCGCGGGTTTCGGGATCGGTTCGTACGAGCTGGCGCTGCGGGCGCTGGCGGAGCAGCTCACCTCGCGGTGACGGCTCGGATCGCCGGTCAGCGGCTCTGACGGCTGCTCAGCGGCCCGGCGGTGGACTGGGCCCGCCGCCGGGCCGCCGTGTAGTGTCCCCGCTGAGAGGTGTCGGGAGGTGCCATGACGCAGTACGCCGGAGGTGGGCAGGTCCCGCCGCGTCCCGTCGCTCCGCCGGTGCCGCCGGGGGGCGGTGCGGGGGTGGGGGGGGGGGCGGGGCGCGGGGTGCGGGCCCGGGTCCCGCGGCCGACCGGGACCGCCGGGCCCACCCCCGAGGGGGCGGCGCGCG
>NZ_MECK01000638.1 GCF_014596465.1 Streptomyces sp. CBMA123
CGCCCGTGCCGCCCGCGCGGGCCGATCGCGGGGGCCGATCGCGCGGGTCGGGCCGATGAAGCCGGCCGCAGGGCTCTTGAAGGGCTCCGGCGGCCCTGCTTGACTTGCGGGCGTGGCCGACACCGCACCCACACCCGCACCCGCACCCGCACCCGACCCGCTCGGCGACCTGGTCAGCCGTCACCCGGTCGACAACCGCACCCGATGGGTCAATGCCGCCTGGGCCCTGCCGATCGGCGTGCTCACCGGCTGGCTGGGGCTGTGGGCCCTGCTCCGGGACGGCGGCGCCTCGGGGAGCGGCAAGGGACTCGGCACCGCCCTCGGCCTCGGCCTGTGCGGACTCGTCATCGGCATCACCCAGGCGACGCGGGCCCTGCGCGGCGGCAAAGGTGAGTACTTCGAGGTGCGCAGTCACGGCCTGGTCCACGGCAACTCATCGGGCCGCAAGGCCAGTTGGACCTGGAACCAGATCGCCGTCATCACCATCCCGCGCCCTCACACCTCGGTCGGCGCCCACGCCCACCGGTTCGGCAACGACTACCGCTGCGTCCTGCGCCTGGCCGACGGCGGGCGGGTGCGGATCGACGGGCTGGCCGTCGCCGCCCGCGCGCTGGGCGCCGCGGTGGCCGACCGCTGCCCGGACGCCCGCCGGAGCGAGGGCGACGAGTGGACCCGTCGGGCCGGGGCCTGGCTGCTCCTGGCGGCCGCGGGCTGCGCCGTCGTCGTCGTCCTCCTGATCCGCTACCTCTCCGACCACCCGGGCGGCGACCGGATCACCGTCGACTCCGCGGGCCACACCTCGTACGAGTACGTCCAGGGCATCGACGGCACCACCGTGGCACTGATCGCCATCGCGCTGGCCGTCTGCGCCCTGGGCGCCATCACCCTCGTCGGCCTCTTCTTCTACGGTCGCCTCCACCACCGCCGCTGAGCCTTCGGCCGCCACGGTCAGGGTGTGGGGCCACGGTCAGGGCGTGGCACCCCGGCCGGCGACGCCGACGAGCAGGCAGCCGCCGGCCGCCAGCAGGCAACCGACGCTGCCCCACAGGACGTACCGCACCGCCCGGTTGTGGTCCGGCGACAGCTCGGCCCGCAGCCGGGCCCCGGCCGGGGTGACGCCGAACGCCAGGCAGACCAGCCACAGGCCGAGCACGCCGACCGGTACCACGGCGAGCAGCCCGGCCAGATCGCCGGTCGCGTAGGAGAGCCCGGTGGCGTGGTAGCCGCCGTCGCCGTACTCGACGGGCAGGGCGGCGCCGAGGCGGTGGCTGCTGCCGATCGGCGAGCCCTCGGTCACCGTCCGGCCGTCGTCGGAGCGGAACTCCCCGGCGCAGGAGGTGATCAGACGGGGCTTCGCCGGGTTGTCACCCCAGCAGCGGTCGACGGTCAGCATGCCCGGCCGGCCGCTCATCCCGGCGGCGTAGGCGAAGGAGGTGGCGGCCGCCCGGCCGCCCAGGAAGCCGAGGGCGATGACGGCCACACCGAGCACCAGCGCCGCCAGGAAGCCCATGCCCCAGCTCTGCGGCCGGCGCCGCTCGGCCGCGGTGATCCGGGCCCGTGCCGTTCCGGGGGCGTGTGCGGTGCGGGCCGCCCGGCCGGAGGTCCTCGTCGACCTGTTCTTCCTGCTCATGCCCTGGTTCCTCGGGTCGTGCCGTCCTCGGGCGGGTGGGCCGCCGGGGCGATGGGGGACGATCATGTCAGACGGCACGCGCGCGCTCCGACGGGGTGCGGCGGGAGGCGCGAGGGCCCGCTCGAAGGCCGGCCGGTCGTCCGCCGGGAGGGCTCGCGGGAGGCACTGGTCCGGGGCCGACTCGCCGTGGTTGCCGAGGAGTTCGATGGTGTGCCGGCGTCGGCGTGCTCGGTGGGGCGGAGGTGGGGTTCGGCTTGAACCAGGGCAGGTCGTCGCGGACACAAGGGGGCGCGGCCGTCGTCGCGCGGCTCGTCGCGCCCACCGCCGGGGCGGTGGTCAGAGCTTGTCGGCCGCGCGGACCCGGTGGAGGTGGATCAGCACGTCGTAGTTCGCGCCGAGGGCGAGGGTGGGCAGCGGGTCGCGGCTGAAGATCGACCCGGCGTCGTAGGTCGGGCGGGCCGTCCCCAGCCAGGCGCGGGCCGCGGGCGAGGCCTGGCGCAGGTCGACGTAGAAGTCGCGGGGGCGGACCCGGTCGAGGAGGTACTCGTTCATGCCGAGCGTGGCCGGCGGCACCGTGGTGCTGCGCCAGTCGTCGGCGAACGGGTCGGCCTTGGTGAGGAAGGAGCCGCCGCCGAAGGTGAAACCGATGCTGACGTACCCGGCACCGAGCTCGTCCCGCAGGAGGGAGCCCTCCGTCCGGGGGTACAGCGCGGGGTCGGTCGACAGGAAGCCGACGTGGCCGTTGTGCGCCGAGAGCAGGACCTTGCCGCCGAAGCGGCGCTGCCACCACACGGTGTTGTCGGTCATCGCCCGGTCGCGGAGCAGCTGCGCGGCGGTGACGGAGGCGGCGTCGTCGGTCCGCATGGTGGTGAAGGCGAAGGTCCGGGCGATGTTCCGGGCGTGCAGGACGGCCCAGTCGTACCCCTCGTCACCGTCCCGGCCGGCCGCGGCGACCAGCTCCAGCGCCTGCTGCGCCAGGTCCGCGTTGCGCTGCCGCTCGGGCAGCGGGGTCCGGGTGACGTAGCCGATGGCGTCGGCGAACGGCCGCAGGCCGGCGTACAGCTGCTCGACACCCGACAGCGAGGCGGGGGCGGCCTTCCGCAGGTAGGCGCTGACCTCGGCGAAGGGCTGGTCGCCGATCCCGGGGAGGCCGAGGTCGGTGCCCACGAAGTGCACCGGGCGCTGCGGCCCGCTCAGGTTGTAGGCGCGCATCCAGCCGATCAGGTCGGCGAACTCCCGCCGCTGCCACGGCGATCCGGCCATGACCCGGCGGGCCAGCCGCTGGGCGTCGGCGTCGCCCTGACCCTGCACGAACGCGTCGATCAGCAGGCCGGCCGACCAACTGGCCTCCAGGGCGAAGGTGGTGAAGCCCTTCTCCTCGACCAGGTAGCGGAACACCCGGTGCTTCATGGTGAAGAACTCGTGCGAGCCGTGGGTGGCCTCGCCGAGGCCGACCACCCGGGCGTCGCCGATCATCGCGCCCAGGGCCCGCAGGCCGCCGGTCGGGGCGTCGGGCTCGGTGGAGCGCAGGAGGTGGGCGATCCGGTCCAGGTCCGCGGAGACGGTCGCGGACTGCGGGGCCGAGGCCGGGGTCGGGGCCGGGGCCGACGCGGATGCGGCCCTGGCCGTTCCCGGGGTGAGCAGCGTGGCGGTGGCGGCGACCGCGGTGCCCGTGGTGGCGGCCAGTACGGTCCGTCGGGCGATGGGCTTCCGGGTCACGGTCATGATGGCTACTCCTCGGCTCGTGGGTTTGATCGGTTCAACTCGTCCGGCTGTCCGGGCCGGTGAGAGAATCCTCCGCCGAGGAGGGGGTGGGGCGCGCTGGGGAGGGCCGCCAGGTTTCTCAGGGGGGCAACCCCACCTACCCCGGGCCCCTGGGGGTACCGGGACGGTTCCCCTAGGGTCACCTGGACGAGTGGACGAACTGCTGGTAGTGGGCGAGGTCGTCCTGGGCGGGGGCACCCCCGCGTCGTCGTGGGCCTGGTGGCCGTGGCCGCCGTTGCAGCCCTGGCCGGCCGATCTGACCGCCCGGCCGATCTAACTGCCCGGCCGATCTGACCGCCATTGCCGCAGACCGGTGAGTAGGCCGGTGGCTGCGGTGTGGAGCATCCTGCCACCGTGGCCGGGGATGTACCCGGGACTGGGCGGCCCCGCGCCCCTCGCCCCGCGCCCCGCACCCCGAAGGGGGCACGGGGCGGGGCCGCCGGGCGTTGGGATGCCGGCGTGTTCCGCGTCAGGACAGCCGGTCGGCGCGATGGGTGGGCCGGCCGTCCAGGACGGTGAGCAGGACGGGGACCGCCGCGAGTTCGGTGGCGGGGGTGGTGAGCGGGTCGGTGGCGAGGACAGTGAGGTCGGCGCGGTGGCCGACCGCGATCCGGCCCGCCAACTGCTCCTCGCCCGCCGCGAAGGCCGCGTTGACGGTCATCGCGCGCAGCGCCTCCAGCGCGGTGAGGGCCTGGCCGGGGTTGTGCGGGGGCTGGTCGAGGTCCCGGGACGGACGGCGGTGGCGGGCCCCCGCCATGACCCCCAACGGCGGGTAGGGGGCGATCGGCCAGTCGGAGCCGAGCACGACGGTGGCGCCCGCGTCCCACAGGTCGCGGCAGCGCCAGGCCCGGTCGGCGCGCTCCTCGCCGAGGCGGCGGGACCAGTTGTCGGTGTGGTCGGCGCGGGTGAAGTCGCAGCAGTGGGTGGGCTGCATCGAGGCGATCACGCCCAACTCGGCGAAGCGGCGCACCGCCTCGTCCGGGACGGTCTCGATGTGTTCGATCCGGTGCCGGACGGGGGCGGGTCGGGTGGGGGTGCCGTCGGCAGGGCTGTTCGCGGTGGCCTTGGCGACGGCATCGAGGGCGTGGCGGACGGCCGCGTCGCCGATCGCGTGGGTGGCGGTCGGCACTCCGGCCCGGTGCAACTCCTCGACCACCCGCGTGTAGTGCGCCGGATCGGGCCAGAAGGCGTGGGTGGACTCCCCGTGGCAGTCCGGGCGTTCCAGCCAGGCGGTGCCGTTGTCGATGGTGCCGTCCATGAACAGCTTGACGCCGTTCACCCGCCACAACTCACCGCCCCGGCCCTGAAGTTCGACCAGTGCGCGCAGTCCTTCCCGGTCCACGCCGGGCTGGCACCAGGGGGCGACCCGGAGCCGCAGCGGGAGTTCGCCCGCCTCGTCCAGCTCGGCGTAGAGGTCGAGGCTGTCGCCGCCCGCGTCCATCGCGTGGCCGCCGGTGAGGCCGTTCGCCGCCATGGCGCGCAGGGCGGCCGCCAGGCGCGTGCGGCGCTCGGCGCGGGTGGGCTGGGGAGCGGCGCGCTCGACCAGTTCGCAGGCCGCGTCCTCCAGCAGCAGACCGGTGGGGCGGCCGTCGGCGTCGCAGACCACCTCGGCGGCCTGGGCGAAGGTGCGCGGGCCGTCGACGCCGGCCAGCTCCAGGGCGCGCGGGCTGGCGAGCATGGAGTGGGCGTCGAAGAGCTGGAGCAGCGCCGGGACGCCGTCCAGCACGGGAGCCAGGGCGGCGGCTGCGACGGGACGGTCGCCGAACACGTTCGGGTCCAGGCCCCAGGCGTGCAGCCAGGCCCCCGGGGCCAAGCCCTCGACCTCGGCGGCGAGGGCGGCGCGGACGGACGGCAGGTCGGTGCAGCCGGAGAGGTCCAGGCCGTGGGTGAGCTCGGCGCCGGTGACCGGGTGCAGGTGGCCGTCCACCAGGCCGGGGGTGACCACGGCGCCCTTGAGGTCGATCACCGTCGTCGCGGCGTCGGCGAGTTCGCGGATCGTCCGGTCGTCGCCCAGGGCGGCGATCCGGCCGTCGGCCACGGCAAGCGCGGACTGCGGGAGGAACCCGCCGGACGCGGGGTCGAGCAGGCGGACGGAGAGGAGGACGAGAGAGGTGCGCACTTCGGCTCCAGCGGTGGTGCGGGGTGGGGGAGTCGGGGTCAGGACTGCTCTTCGGTGGTGGGTGGGGTGGGGGCGGCCTCGGCGATGGCTTCGGTCGGGGTGGCCGGGGCATTGGCGGGGGTGGCCGGGGCGGCCGGGGATTCGGCACCGGCTTCGGTCGGGGCGGCCGGGGCGTCGGGCTGCTCGGGGAGGGCGAGGGTGCCTTCCGTCAGGCCGAGTTCGCGTTCGGCGGTGGCGGCGGCGAGCCGGATGACGGCCGACGGGTGGTTGCCCAGGCCGGTGTTGGCGTGGGAGGCGAGGCCGTCGATCACCACCAGGATCCGGACGGCCGTCAGGACGGCGTCCTCGGTGCGGAACTCGCCCTGTTCGACCCCCGCGCGGACGACGCCGCTGAGGCGGCCCCGCCACAGCGTCTCCTGGCCGAGCACGCGCTCGCGCAGGACCGGGCGGTAGCGGCTGAGGTGGCGGGCGTTGAGCCAGAGCCGGCTCATGTCGTCGTAGGCCGGGCCGGTGGTGCGGGCGAAGAAGCGGGCGAGGTGGTTCAGCGGGGAACCATCCGGCGGGTCGGCGGGCAGCAGCGTCTCCAGCTCGGTGGTGGCGGCGCTGCCGAACGCCTCGGCGACGAGATCCTCCACGGCCGGGAAGTAGTGGCTGATCAGGCCCGGTCTGACGGTCAGCTGCTCGGCGATCCGGCGCAGGGTGATGCACTCCAGGCCCTCGGTGAGGGCGACGGTGGCAGCGGCCCCGACGATCTCCGCCCGGCGGTCGTCGGGGGACTTCCGGATCCGTTTGCGCTGAACGCTTGACGTCATGTGCCGGATGCTATTGAGTGTGCGACCAATAAGCAAGCAGGTGGGCACGACACCCCCACGGAGGGCCCCCAATGGCGTCCACGCTCCCGGACCGTCCCCAGTCCGACTTCCCCGCCGGACCCGCCGGACCGCGACCCCAGCCGTCCCCGCCACCTCAGCAGGAGCGGAACGGCCGGGTCGAAGTCCACGGCATCGACCACATCCCCGACACCGAACGGCGCGGCCGCGCCCGCGAACTCTTCGCCGTCTGGGCGGCAGCCAGCGTCAACTACCTCAACCTGGTGGTCGGCGGGGCCCTCGTCCTGACCGGGCTCAGCCTCTGGCAGGCCTTCGCGGTGGTCGTGGTCGGCAACCTGTTCTGGCTGAGCACCGGCCTGCTGGCCGTCTCCGGACCGGCCGCCGGCGCACCCAGCGAGGTGATCACGCGGGCGATGTACGGCGTCCGGGGCAACCGGGTGAACAACGCTGTCACCGGGTGGATGATCTCCGTCTGCTACTTCGCGCTGAACCTCGCGGCGGCAGCCGTCGCGGCGTTCTCACTCGCCGAGCAGGTCGGGATCACCCCGAACATCCCGATCAAGATCACCATCGTGATCGCGATCGTGGTGGTCACACTCACCATCAGCGTGTACGGGCACGCCATGATCGTGCGGCTCTACCTGCCGATCACCCTGGCCCTCGCCGCCTCCTTCGCCGTCGTCGGCTACGCCGTCCTCCGGCACGCCGACCTCGGCTGGAGCCAGCCGGAACCGCTCACCGGCGGCGGACTGTGGGCCGCCGTCCTGGCCGGCATCACCCTCATCGGCTCCGGCCCGCTCTCGTACACCACCAGCGCAGACTTCTCCCGCTACCTCCCTGCTACCACCTCCCCCCGCGCCGTCCTCGGCTGGACCGCCTTCGGCGGCTTCCTGCCCAGCGTCGCCGTCGGCGGACTCGGCGTGCTCGGGGCCACCGCCGTCGACATGACCGACCCCCAAGCCGCGCTCCAGAAGATCCTTCCCGGCTGGTTCAACCCGATCTTCCTGCTCTCCCTGGTCGTCGGCACCATCGCCGTCAACGCCCTCACCGCCTACAGCGCCGGCCTCGCCCTGCAAGCCGTCGGCATCCGCATCCGCCGAACGCTCAGCGTGCTCGTGGACGGCACGGTCGCTGTCGCGCTGACCCTCTACGCGCTGCTGGTCTCCAACTTCCTCGACACCGTCAGCAACGTGCTCCAGCTGACCGTCGTCCTCCTCGGCCCCAGCACCGCCATCTACGCCATCGACATCCTGCTGCGCCGCAACCACTACGACGGCCGAGCCCTCACCGACGAGTCCCCCGGCAGCTCCTTCTGGTACCGCGCGGGCGTCAACCCGGCCGGCGCCCTCGCCCTGCTCGCTGGCGTGACGACCTCGGCCCTCTGCGTCGACACCCTCTACACCGGCCCCGTCGCGGCCCTCACGGGCGTCGACCTGGCCCTCCCGGTGGGCATCGTGGTGGCCGCCGTGGTCTACGCCCTCCTGATGCGGCGAACGGTGCTCCGCCAGAGGGCCTGACGCCGGAGGTGGTCGGGGCAGTTGGGCATCGCGCAGGAAGTCGGGCCAGTCCGACTTCCTGCGCAGGCCCGTTCGGGCGCGGGTCCGGCCGGTGCGGCGTGGTGGCGGGGCTCGGGGGCGGGGTGTTCTTCCGAGCGCAGTGGGCCGGCTGGGCACGGTAGGGGAAGTCGGCGGGTCCGACTTCCGGTGTCGAACCTCTTGAGTGCGAGTGTTGGCCCGCTGCGTCCGGGGGGCCTTCTGGAGCCGGAGGGGAGTCGGGAGGGTTGGGCAAGGCGTGGGAAGCGGCGGGTTCGACCTTCGGTGGTGGTTTCTCGGGTGAGTCGGGTGCCTGCCCTTCTCATGTGAGGGGTGGACGGTGAGCCGTGTTGCTGGCGGGGGCGAACGCGGCGGCAGCGAGGGGCGGGAGCTGGGCAGGGGTGGAGCTGGGCGAACGGCGGTGCGCTCCTGGTGAGTTCCTCTGCCCGGCCATCGTCCGCCCCGTCGTTCGGCGTTGCGTGTCGGCGATCTCGGTTATGGTGCGGACCGGCTGCGCCTGGCCATCGCAGGGTCGGCGCGAGGGGAGGGGCGTCATGATCGGCGTCGTCGGTGACGGTTCGCGCGAGGCCGAGGAGCGGGGTGGTGAGGGCATCCGGTGGCTGGCGGACGCGGGTGGGGAACTGACCGGAGTGGTGTTCGCCCGGGGGGTCCCGACCGAGGAACTCGCCCGTCGGATGGGGGCCGACCCGGCTACGGTGACCAGGCCGATCAGCGGCCGGGAGATCTGGGACCTGGACATCGAGGTCTACCGCCCTGGTGACGACGGCGACGGTGTGATCCGGGTCGGTGAGGCGGACGGCTGGTCCTTCGCGATCGAGTACGGGGACTCCACCGGTGGCGAACTGCTCACCGAGATAGCGCGCGAGGGCGTGGAGGTGGTCCACTTCCGCCCGATGCCGGAGCAGCCGCCCGCCCTGCTGGACTACGCCCGGGACGGCGCGGTGCTCTGCGGCTTCGGCCTCGGCCAGGAGCGCTGGCGCTGGGGACAGGAACCCGACCTGCTGGTGCCGGAGTTGGTCGCCGCCAACGTCCTGGAGGCGGACGGTGTCACCCCCTGCGCGCCTGGGAGTTCGCCCTGCGCGGGTGTCCGTCGGCGGACTCTCGGCGCGGTCGGGCGGCGGTTCGGGTTGCGCCTGCCCCCGGCGGTACTGGGTGAGTTGCGGCTGCCGGCGTACGTGGTGCGCGGCAGGCCGGGGCTGGAACTGCGCTGAGGTGAGCGGGGGAGGGGGCGACAGCGGGAGGACGGGCAGGGCGGGGACGATGGTCAGGTCGGTCAGGTCGGTCAGGTCGGTCAGGTCGGTCAGGTCGGTCAGGTCAGTCATGGCGGAGTTTCCTTCCGGGCCCCACCGGAGGGGCCCTGTTGACCGCCATCCTCACGCGCCATCGCCCGCCCGCACATGTGCCGATCGGCAGGTTCTGGCGACCAGTTCCCCCAGGTCGGGCAGCCGATCGGCCTACTGGCCCGGTGTCGAGGGCGCGGATCGGGACGGGCGGTAGGGGCCCCGATCATGGCTGCCGCTGAACTCGACCGCCGGGCCCGGGGCCACCTACCTCGACTGGGTACCGACCGGTCCGGTCGCTCGGCTCCTCGGACACGGCCACCTCGCCCGGCTGCCGGCCCGGCACGGCCGGGGCGGGGAGCCGTCGGGGTGCCGCGCGCCCTGCCGTGGTCGAGCGGCGGCGGCGAGGACTGGATCGTGCCGCCGCGTGCACGCGGTACCTCGAACAGGGCAGTGCCGAGGAGGAGTTGGGGTACCCGGACGGGGTGTCTGCCCGGGTCGGATCCCCGAAGGGGAGCGTCCGGCTGCGGTACCGGCTGCCCGCCGCCGTCGGCCGCGTGGAGCGGGCGGTGGGGAGATCAGGGCCTGCCCCGATGCCGGATCCCGCTACGTGGTCCGGGAGTCGGCCGGGGCCGGGCGCCCGGCGGGGGCCGTCGGGCTGCTGGATCCGTCCCACCGGGGGCACCGCCCGGGCCTGGCGGGGCTGCTCATCGAGCGGGCGGGCGGGCCGACGAGGGGACGGCCGTGTCGCGCCGGGCCGCCGGGCCGCCTGACCCCACAGGCCCCCGGGTCGGGAGCGCCGCAACGTCAGGCCGCGAGCCCCGCCGTGCGCACCCGGGCGGCGGCCCGGGACAGCAGCAGGGTCGCGACCAGGCTCGGGCAGAAGCCCAGCGCACAGGTGGAGAGCAGGGCGCCGGGGGTCAGTCCGGACGAGAGCACCGTGACGACCAGGGCGATCGCGGGGGTGAGGACCAGCGGCGAGAGCAGGAGCAGCGTCGCCTGCCGCTTCTCCCCCCGTGTCCACTGCCGCGACCTGGTCACCCGGACGGCCGCCAGGACGGCCGAGACGAACCCGAGCACCGGCCCGGCGACCGGGATCAGCGCCAGCGGCAGTGCGAGCACGGCGAGGGCCAGGGTGAGGTTGGTCCAGCCCGCCGTCTCCGGCGCGGGCGGCGCCAGCCCCTCCTCGGCGAGGGCGGCGTCGGCGATCTGCCGGGGCGTGCCGAGCTGCTCCAGGACGGAGCGGACGGCGGCCTCGGTGAGCGGGGCTTCGGTGAGCGAGACCTCGATGTGTTCGCGCAGGTCGGCCATCAGTTCGCGGCGGCGCTCCGGCGGCAGCGTGGCGGTGCCGTGGGCGACCGCGTCGAGGTGGGCGCGGACCAGGGGGTGTTCGATGGGGTTGTTCACGGGTGTTCTCCCGGGGCGAGGACGTGGTCGACGGTGGCACGGAAGGCGGGCCACAGCGCGGTGAACTCCTCCAGCGCGCTCCGCCCGGCCGCCGTCAGGGTGTAGTACCGGCGGGACGGGCCGCTGGCCGAGTCGCGCAGGAAGGTGTCGGCGAGCCCGGCGCGGCGCAGCCGGGACAGCAGCGGGTAGATGGTGCCCTGGCTGGTCGCCAGCATCGGATGGCGGCCGAGTTCCTGGAGCAGTTCGACCCCGTAGCGCGGGCCGTCGCGCAGCAGCGCGAGGACGCAGTACTCCAGGACGCCCTTGCGCAGCTGGGTCGCGACCGGGCCGTCGGGCGCACCTGGCGCGTCGGGCGCGGCTGGCCCACCTGCGGGCCGGCCGTCGGGCCCGTCGGGCTCGTCGCCCTGCTCGGAGCTTGTGATGCCAGGTACCATGCGATGCAAGATAGCAGGCGAAGCAAGGTAGCGCACGCACGACAGAAACACGGCGGACACGACAGCGCGTCAGTACGTCAGCACGCCAGGCCGCGAACGCCCCTGTGGCCCTGCGGCCCTGAGAACCCGCGACCCGCTACCCCTCCCGCCGCGAAGGTCGCGAAGGCCGCGAAGGCCGCCACCCGGCCAGGTGCTCGGCGAGCACGGCGCCCGGGTCCGCCGTGGTGTCCCGCAGCGCGACCATGGCGGCGGTGATCACGTCGCACAGCTCGCCCTGCAGATCGGCCACGGAGTGGCTGACCCCCTTGCGCGGGTTGGCTCCGAGCACGCCGAGCAGGGCCTCGGCGACCTCCCCGGCCTCCTCCTGGATCTTCACCACCTGCAGGTGCAGCAGCGGCAGTCCGAGGCTTTCCCCGTGGTCGGAGAGATGGCGGTGGATGTCGTCGACCACCGCCCAGTCCGGGGTCCGCCCGACGGTCAGTCGGGTCTCCAGCTGGCGCAGGTAGCCCTTGAGTGCGGGCGGCATTTTCATCCGCTGCGCCTCGGCGAACGGGACCAGTCGCAGCTCCTGGCCCTCGCCGAGGACCAGCTCGGCCGGGTCGACGTCGACCTGGGCGTGGAAGGCGCGCCGCCGGGCGCCCCGGTGGTCGGTCGCGGCCAGCACCGGGTGGAAGGGACGCAGGCCGGGTACGTGCAGCCCGGTCTCCTCGCGCAGTTCGCGCACCGCGGTCCGGTACGGCGTCTCGCCGGGCTCGCGGTGGCCGCCGGGGACGACCCAGTGGGCGGGCCACCGGATGTCCGGCTTGTCGTCGCGCAGTTGGAGCAGGACCTCCTGCCGGCTGGTGGTGATGAAGACGTCCACGCTGACGAAATCGGTGTCGTCGCTCAACGCGCCCCCTGTCCACGATGTACCCGAGACACGCCCATGACGTGCCCGCGACGGCCCCCCGGTGCGCCTACGACGTACCGGCGACGCACCGGCGACGCACCAGCGGCATGCCGGCGACGCACCGACGGCCGGCGGTAAGACTGCCACCCCGTGGCCCGGTTGAACCCTCACCCGGTCAGCCGGTGAGAGCCCGTTCGGCGCACGCCCCCCGTCCGGAGACTCCGGCGGGCGTCGCCCCGCCCCGGCCCCTAGGGTCGGTGATGCGCCGACGGTGCCGAGCGCCGGGGCGTACGCCTTCCCGACGCACCAGGGCGTACGCCGTCCTGTCGTGCGCCGGTGCACTCGGCAGAGCAGCCGAGCAGACCAGCCCGGCAGACCAGCCCGACAGACCAGTCCGGCAGACCGGCCCGGCGCACCAGCCCGGCCAACCGAGAGGTGGACCGTCCCATGCACACCGTCGTCCGCGGCGCCGGCGCACTCGGCCTGGCCGCGCTGCTGCTCGCCCCGCTCTCCGGTTGCCAGGGCGACAGCCGCTCCGCCGCCGAGCCCGCGCCCAGCTCCCCGGCCACCGACGCGAGTGCCACCGGTCTGGCCGCCCAGCGGCTGGACTGGAAGGCCTGTCCGGCCCCGAGCGCCGCGCAGGGCGGCGGCACCGCGCCCGCGAGCGACTGGGAGTGCGCCACCCTCAAGGCCCCGCTGGACCACACCAAGCCCGACGGGAAGACCATCGACCTCGCGATGATCCGCAGCAAGGCCAAGGACGAACAGCACCGGATCGGCTCACTGTTCTTCAACTTCGGCGGCCCCGGGGCCTCCGGCGTGGCCACCCTGCCCGCCCTGGCCTCCGCCTACGCCTCCCTCAACACCCGCTACGACCTGGTGAGTTTCGACCCGCGCGGGGTCGGCGACAGTGCCGGGGTGATGTGCCTGGACGACCAGGGGATGGACGCCAACGCGGCTGTCGACGGCACCCCGGACACCCCCGCCGAGGTCAAGGCGCTGGACGACAGCAACGCGCAGTTCGCCGCCGGCTGCGAGCACAACTCCGGCCCGGTGCTGCCGTACGTGGACACCGAGAGCGCCGCCCGGGACCTCGACCTGATGCGGCAGGTGCTCGGTGACCAGAAGCTGTCCTACTTCGGCATCAGCTACGGCACCCAACTCGGCGGCGTCTACGCGCACTTGTTCCCGCAGGAGGTCGGCCGGGTCGTGCTGGACTCGGTGATCGACCCGACGAAGGACCCGGAGCAGAGCGCGCTCGGCCAGGCCCAGGGCTTCCAACTCGCCCTCGACGACTTCATGAAGGCCTGTGCCGCCCAGTACGCGGCCGCCTGCCCGACCGGCAGCGGCGGCGCCGAGGGCACCGCGCGGATCACCGACCTGCTGCAGAAGCTGGCGCAGTCGCCGCTGCCCACCAGCAGCGGACGCAAGCTCACCGACAGCCTGGCCGTCACCGGCATCGCCGCCGCCCTGTACAGCCGGCAGGCCTGGCCCGCGCTGGCCTCCGGGCTCACCGAGGCGATGCAGGCGGGCACCGGCGACACCCTCCTCCGGCTGGCCGACTCGCTGCTCGGGCGTGACCCGCAGGGCCACTACAACAACCTCAACGCGGCCAACCGGGCGATCAGTTGCGTGGACTCCCGGCAGCGCTACTCCGACCAGGACGTCGAACAGCAGCTGCCGCAGTTCCGCGCCGCCTCCCCGGTGTTCGGCGCCTTCACCGCCTGGGGCCTGACCGGCTGCACCGGCTGGCCCGTCCCCGGCAAGGCCGACCACCCGGAGGTCTCCGCCCAGGGCGCCGCCCCGATCCTGGTGGTCGGCACCACCGGGGACCCGGCCACCCCGGTCGAGGGCGCCCGTACGATGGCGCAGCAGCTGGGCGCGGGCGTCGGCGTCACCGTCACCCTCAACGGCGAGGGTCACGGCGGGTACAACACCGGCAACCCGTGCCTGAAGCAGACCGTGGACGCCTACCTGCTGGACGGTAAGGTGCCCGCCGACGGGGCCACCTGCAGCTGAGAAGTGGCCCACTGCAAGTGGCTTCAATTGGCCCTGGATACTGGTCCAATCCGGCCCTAGGATCATCCACGTGAACAAGAACGAGAACAAGAACGCGCACGAGAGCAAGAACGAGAACGCGCTCGAGAACGAGATCGTGAACGCCGAGGCCACCAAGGTCGACTTCTACTTCGACCCCGTCTGCCCCTTCGCCTGGATCACCTCCCGGTGGATCCTGGAGGTCGCCCGCCAGCGCGAACTCGACCTCACCTTCCGGGTGATGAGCCTGTCCGTCCTCAACGAGGGCCGCACCGACCTGCCGGAGCGCTACCAGCGTCTTATGACCACCGGCTGGGGCCCCGTCCGGGTCTGCATCGCCGCCGCCGAACAGCACGGCCAGCACGTGCTGCGCGACCTGTACACCGAGCTCGGCACCCGCTTCCACGACCAGGACCGGCCCGCCGACGACACCGTCATCCGCGAGGCCCTGGTGGCGGCCGGACTGCCCGAGGAACTCGCCGAGGCGGCCAACAGCACCGCCTACGACATCGCGCTGCGCAAGAGCCACCACGAGGGCATGGACCCGGTCGGCGAGGAGGTCGGCACCCCGACCATCCACGTGGACGGGGTGGCCTTCTTCGGCCCGGTGCTGAGCGCGATCCCGCGCGGGGAGGACGCGCTGCGGGTCTTCGAGGGCGTCCGGCTGCTGGCCGGCTACCCGAAGTTCTTCGAGCTCAAGCGGACCCGGACGGACTCGCTCGACTTCTCCTGACGACCACCCGGGGCTCGCTCCGGCTCCCATCCGGGGCCGCAGGGGTCGACCATGGAGGGGTGGGCCCCGAGCGGAGGTCCGTGCGGGGCTCGCGGGTGAGGCCCGGCGGCGCCCGAGAGGCGGTGAGCGTGGATGATCGGACGAACGCGTCTGCGCGCTGCCCGCCACCCAGCGACCCCGCCCGGCGGAGGGGCCGGCGGAGGGGCCGGTGGAGGAGCCGGCCGAGGCCCTGGTCAGTGGTCCGGCCCCGGCGGAGGACCGGGGCGGGGCCCCGGCCCCGGCGGCACCCCGCCCAAGCCGCCGCCCGCGCCGCGCCGCTGGCTGCTGCCCGTCGCCGTGCTGGTGACCCTGCTGCTCCTGGTGCTGCTCGCCAAGCCCAGCCCGACCGGCCCGCGCTACGGCTACACCGACCTGCTCACCCGGGTCGACGCCGGCCAGGTGCAGACCGTGGACGTCAGCGACACCGGCGGGGTGTCCGGCACGCTCAAGGACGGCACCCACTTCACCAGCCAGATCCCGACCGCCCTCGACACCTCCCAGCTCAGCCGGGCGCTCTCCGACCAGCACGTGAGCGTCACCGGCAGCCGCTCCAGCGGGGGCAGCTCGATCTGGTCCTCCCTGCTGCTGTTCCTGCCGCTGCTGATCTTCGGCGGGCTGTTCCTGTGGTCCGGCCGGATGGCGGCGCGCTCGCTCGGCGGCGGGCTGAGCGCGATCGGCCGCTCCCGGGCGAAGATCATCGAGGCCGAGCGGCCCGCCACCGGCTTCGCCGACGTGGCTGGGTACGAGGGGGTGAAACAGGAGGTCAGCGAGGTGGTCGACTTCCTGCGCAGCCCGGAGCGCTACGCCGCCGCCGGGGCCAAGGGGCCACGCGGGGTGATCATGGTCGGCCCGCCGGGAACCGGCAAGACGCTGCTCGCCCGGGCGGTCGCCGGCGAGGCCTCCGTACCCTTCCTGTCCGTCACCGGCTCCGGCTTCGTGGAGATGTTCGTCGGCGTCGGCGCCTCCCGGGTCCGCGACCTCTTCGAGGAGGCCCGCAAACGCGCCCCGTCCATCGTCTTCATCGACGAGATCGACGCCGTCGGCGGCCGACGCGCGGGCGGCACCCGGATCGGCGGCAACGACGAGCGCGAGCAGACCCTCAACCAGCTGCTCTCCGAGATGGACGGCTTCGACCAGAGCACCGGCATCGTCGTCATCGCCGCCACCAACCGGCCGGACGCCCTCGACCCGGCCCTGCTGCGCCCCGGCCGCTTCGACCGGCAGGTCACCGTGCCACTGCCCAACCAGGCCGAGCGGGCCGCCATCCTCGCCGTCCACACCCGCGGCAAGACCCTCGACCCGAACGCCGACCTGGACCGGATCGCCCGCGGCACCCCCGGCTTCTCCGGCGCCGACCTCGCCAACCTGGTCAACGAGGCCGCCATCAACGCGGTGCGCGCCGACCGGGCCACCATCACCGCCGCCGACCTCGACGCCGCCCGCGACCGGGTCCTGCTCGGACGCCGCGAATCCTCCAACGCGCTGCTGCCCGAGGAACGGCACGCCGTCGCCGTACACGAGTCCGGCCACGCCCTGACGGCCGCGCTCTGCCGGCACGCCGACCCGGTCGACAAGGTGACCATCCTCCCGGCCGGGGTCTCCCTCGGCGCCACCGAACAACTCCCCGAGGCGGAGCGACACCTGTACAGCGAGGGCTACCTGACCGACCTGCTCACCGTCCAGCTCGGCGGGCGGGCCGCCGAACTGGTGGTCTTCGGCGAGGGCTCGACCGGCGCCGCCAACGACCTCGCCAACGCCACCTCGGTGGCCACCCGGATGGTCCGCGAGTTCGGCCTCTCCCCGGACCTCGGACCGGTCGGCTACTCCAGCGGCTCCCCCCAGTACCTCGGCGAGCACCCCGACGACCTGCTGCGGCGCCCCTACTCCGAGCAGACCCAGCGCGCGGTGGACGAGGCGGTGGCCGGCCTGCTGCGCGGCGCCGAGCGCCGGGCCGTCGCGCTGCTGCGCGAACACCGGCACCACCTGGACGAGTTGGCGGCGCTGCTGGTCGCCCAGGAGACGGTGGACGGAGGCGTGGTGCTCGACATCCTCCGGCACCCGGCGCCGGATCCGGGCCCGGGGCGAGGACCGGACACGGCAGCCTGAGCCGGATCCGGGGCCGGGCCCGGGCAGCCTGAGCAGGGCCCGCCGCAGGCCCGGGCGCGGCCCGGGTGGATGATGTCGTGGTACCGATCCGAAGGAGCCGACCATGACCGAAACCCTGCCCGCGGACGTCCAGCGCGAGATCGCCCTGGCCCTCGGAGTGGTGCCCGTCACCGACCCCGCGAAGGAAGCCGAGCGCCGGGTGGCCTTCCTCGCCGACCAGCTGCGGGCCTCCGGCGCGCGCACCCTGGTGCTGGGCATCAGCGGCGGGGTGGACTCCACCACCACCGGGCGGCTGTGCCAGCTCGCCGTCGAGCGACTGCGCGCCGAGGGGTACCAGGCCTCCTTCACCGCGATGCGGCTCCCGTACGGCGTCCAGGCGGACGAGGCGGACGCCCAGCGCGCCCTCGACTTCATCCGGGCCGACGAGCTGCTGACCGTCGACGTCAAGCCCGCGACCGACGCCGCCTTCGACGCGCTGCTGACGGCCGGCCTCACCTTCCGCGACCACGCCCACGAGGACTTCGTGCGCGGCAACGTCAAGGCCCGCCAGCGGATGGTGGTCCAGTACGCGGCCGCGGGCGCCGCTGCCGGCCTGGTCGTCGGCACCGACCACGCCGCCGAGGCGGCCGTCGGCTTCTTCACCAAGTTCGGCGACGGCGCGGCCGACGTGATGCCGCTCTCCGGCCTGACCAAGCGTCAGGTCCGCGCGGTGGCCGCCCACTTGGGCGCGCCCGAGGAGCTGGTCGGCAAGGTTCCCACCGCGGACCTGGAGAACCTGGCCCCCGGCAAGCCCGACGAGGACGCCCTCGGCGTCGAGTACAACGACCTGGACGACTTCCTGGAGGGCCACCCGGTCAGCGAGCAGGTCTTCCGGACCGTCCTCGGCCACTACCGCCGCACCGAGCACAAGCGCGGCCTGCCGATCACCCCGGGCCGGGCGTGACCGAGCCGGCCGCGCGAGCCGGGCGGGACGGGCGGGCGGCCGGGGCGGTCCTCGGGGCGGCGGTGGGCGACGCCCTCGGCGCGCCCTACGAGTTCGGCCCGGCCGGCGCCCTGACCGCCCGCTTCCCGTCCGGCGGCGCGGAACTCGTCGCCGGCGGCGGCTGGGAGCGCGGCGAGGCCACCGACGACACCCAGATGGCCGTCCTGGTCGCCGAATCCCTCCTCCAGCGGGGCGAGTTGGACCTCCCGGACATCTTCGACCGGTTCCGCCGCTGGGCCACCGCCGAACCCAAGGACATCGGCATCCAGACCGAGTCCGTGCTCACCGGCGGCCACCCCTGGGACCTCGCCGCCGCCATCCACTTCAACTCCACCCTGCGCGCCGCCGGCAACGGCTCACTGATGCGCGCCGCCACCTCCGCCGTCGCCTTCGCCCGCGCCGGACGCGAGGGCACCATGGACGCCGCCCGCCGGATCGCCGCCCTCACCCACGGCGACCGGGCCGCCTGGGAGGGCACGGCGATCTTCCATGAACTCGTCCGCCTCGCCCTGGACGGCACCGACCCGCTCGCCGAACTCCCGGCCGTTCTGGCCGCCGTGGACCCCGACGAACGCGAGCGCTACGCCACCGTCCTCGCCCCGGACTGGCACCCCGACCGCGCCACCGAGCCCAACGGCGCCGTCTGGCCCTGCCTGGGCTCCGCCGTCTGGGCGCTGCGCACCACCGACGGCTTCGAGGCGGCCCTGCACGCCGCCGTCGACCTCGGCGGCGACACCGACACCGTCGCCGCCGTCACCGGCGGCCTGGCCGGCGCCCGCTACGGCCTGGCGGCCATCCCGCCCCGCTGGACCGAGCCGCTGCACGTGCCCCTGCCGGGCTCCGGCGGACGCGTCCTGCGGGCGCCCGACCTGCTGCGCATGGCGGAGCGGCTGGCGGAGTAGCCGGCCGTGCCGCTCAGGAGCAGTCCCGGTGATGACCCACCGGCCGGTCCGGGCACGACCGGCACTGGAAGACGTAGCACGGGTGGGCGTTCGACCTGGCGCGGCAGTGGGGGCCGGACGGGATCACGGTGAACGTGCTCGCGCCGGGCTACGTGGTGGACACCGAGATCTTCGGCGCGGACCGGACCGAGGAGTTCCACGCCCGGAAGGTCGCCGGCACCTTGGTGGGCCGGGCCGGCACCCCGCGGACGTGGCCGAGGCGGTCGCCTTCATCGCGTCCCCGGCGGCCGGTTGCCTCACCGGTCAGGTGATCGGCCTGAACGGCGGCGCCGTGCTGTGCAGGTGATCCGTTCATCGCTCGTCTACCACCCCTGCCTACGGTGAGTCGCAGAACGAACCGGGCCCGACCACAGGAGTTTCCGCTGTCCAGGATCATCACCACCGCCCTGCCCGCGCACGGGCACGTCAGCCCGCTGCTGGCCATCTCCGCCGACCTCGCCGCGCGCGGCCACGAGGTGGTCTTCCTCGGTGGTTCGCGCTTCGCGCAGGCCGCCGGGCGGGCCGGGGTGCGCTTCGCCGCGCTGCCCGCCGGGGCCGACTGGGACGACCGCGACCTCGACGCGTCCTTCCCGGGGCGGGCGGAGCTGGCGCCCGGTCCGGAGCGGATCGCCTTCGACGTGCGGCACATCTTCCTCGACCCGGTCCCGCACCAGTACCGGGCGCTGCTCGCGCTGTTGGCGGAGTTCCCGGCCGACGCGGTGATCGCCGACTCCTTCGTCCAGGGCGCGCTGCCGCTGGCGCTCGACCGTCCGCGGGCGGAGCGCCCGGCGCTGATCGGGGTGGGGACCACGCCGTCGATGCTGCCGAGCGTGGACACCGCGCCGTTCGGGCCGGCGCTGCCGCCGCTGCCGGGGGAGGAGGGCCGGATCCGCAACCGCGCGCTGCAGGAGGAGATGGACCGGCGCGGTGAGCCGTTGCAGCGGTACGCGGAGAAGGTGTTCGCGCAGGTGGGCGTCCGGCTGCCGGAGGGCCCGCGCGGGCTGGCGCAGGTGACGGTACCGGACGTGTTCCTGCAGCTGACCGTGCCGGGCCTCGAGTACCCGCGCAGTGACGCGCCGGCCTCCTACCGGCTGATCGGCGGGCTGCCGGCGAACGTCGGCGAGGACCAGCCGCTGCCCGAGTGGTGGGCGGAGGTCACCGGCGAGCGGCCGGTCGTGGTGGCGACCCAGGGGACGCTGGCCAATGACGACCTGTCCGAGCTGGTCGCGCCGACGGTCCGCGCGCTGGCGGAGCGGGACGTCCTGGTGGTCGCCGCCACCGCTCGCCCGGACGGCCCGCGGGCGCTGACCGAGCTGCTGGGCGGACGGCTGCCGGGCAACGTCCGCGCCGCCGGGTACGTGCCGTTCGACCGGCTGCTGCCGCACACCGACGTGCTGGTGAGCAACGGCGGCTTCGGCGGGGTGCAGACGGCGCTGCGGTACGGGGTGCCGCTGGTGGTGGCGGGGGCGAGCGAGGACAAGCCGGAGGTGGCGGCCCGGGTGCAGTGGGCCGGCGTCGGGCTGGACCTGCGCACCGGCCGCCCGGAGCCGGAGGCGGTCGGCCGGGCGGTCGAGCGGGTGCTCGGCGAGGGCCGGTTCCGCGAACGGGCGCGCGCGCTGGGCGCGGAGTTCGCGGAGTACCGGCCGTTCGACACCATCGCCGAGCTGGTCGAGTCGCTCTGAGGCTGCCGCTCGCCGGGACGGCTGAAACGATCCGTCAGCTGCCGTCAGCTGCCGTCAGCCGCCGTCAGCTGCCGTCGTCGCCGTCGGCGTCCGCCTCCGCGGTGGGCGCTGCGGCGGCGCCGCCCTTGCTGATGCCGAGCTTGGCCTCGGCCGTCGTCCAGTCGGTGGCGATCGCCTGCTGGGCGGCGGTCAGGGTGACCTGGCCCTTGCAGATCGCGGTGTGCAGATGGGTCTCCACCGAGTCCTTGGGGTTGTTCGGGCCCTTGCCGGAGACGTGCCCGGGTGAGGGCGGCTGGACCCAGAGGTTGCGCGGGTCGTTGGGGTCGCCGCCGAGCTGGAGGCTGATCAGGTGGTCGTACTCGGCGTCGCCCATCGGGCCGTCGTAGCCGTACGACTTGGCGTTCCCGGTCTTCTCCTTGCCGGTGATGTTGACCGGCGGGCGGATGGTCGAGGTGTAGCCGCCCGGCTTGCAGATGGTGTCGTTGATGTTGCCCTGGTTGACGGCCGGGCTGATCGCCCCCGGGGTGCAGTTCGGGTCGGGCAGAGGCTGCTTGTCCGCGGTGTAGCGGTAGTGGCAGCTGCCCGCGGCGGGCTGCGGCTGGGCGTCGTAGGAGCTCTTCGGGCCGGGCCCGGTCACGATCGCGGCCGGGGCGGGCTGGGCGGCGTCGCCCGCGGCCGCCGGGGCGGAGCTGTGGGCGCCGTCCTTGGCGTGGGAGCTTTCCTTGGCGTGCGAGCCGTCCTTGGCGGTCTGGCCGCCACCGGACGAGCAGCCGGCGGCTGCGGCGAGCAGGACGGCCGCGGCTATGGCGAGGGCGCCTCGGGCGGGAGCCGGCACGGAGTTCCTCCAGGTCGTTGCGGTAGTACGGGCGGCCGGCCGGCGAGGGTGCCGGAGGCCGCGCCAGCGGACACTACCGTGTGGAGGGGGCCGAACGGGTGACGCCACGTCCGGCGCGGGAGGACTGTCGCGGGCGCGCGGAATCGTTTCCGCGACCTGAGCGGACGCGTGGACACCCGAGCGGACGCGTCGACACCCGGACGGACGCGTCGGTGCCTTGAGCAGCCGCCGCCGGAACGGCCGCCGGCACCGCGGCCGTCAGAACCGGCGCAGCGTCGCGATCCAGTCGGTGATCAGGTCCTCCAGCACGCCCAGCGGCAGACTGCCGTGCCCGATCACCTCGTGGTGGAACTCCCGGACGTCGAAGCGCCCGCCGAGCGCGGCCTGCGCCCGCTCGCGGTGCCGGACGATCTCCCGACGGCCGATCAGGTACGCGGTGGCCTGGCCGGGCCAGGCGATGTACCGGTCGATCTCGTTGCGGACGTTGGCCTCGGGAGTGGCGGTGTTGTCCCGCATGAAGGCCATCGCCCGCTCCCGGGACCAGCCGTAGTGGTGCAGCCCGGTGTCCACCACCAGGCGCACCGCGCGCAGCGCGTCCATCGAGAGCATGCCGAAGCGGGACAGCTCCGAGCTGTACAGGCCCATCTCGTCGGCCAGCCGCTCGGTGTACAGGCCCCAGCCCTCGACGTGCGCGGTCAGCTGGCCGCTCGGCTGCTGCCGGAAGCGCGGCAGCCGGTTCAGGGTGCGGGCGACGGCGAGCTGGAGGTGGTGGCCGGGCACGCTCTCGTGGAAGGCGATCGCCTCGTACTCGTAGCTGAACCGGCTCTCCGGGTTCAGCGTGTTGATCCAGTGGGTGCCGGGCAGCCCGCCCGGCCCCGGCGGCTGGTAGTAGGCCAGCGGTGCGGTCTCCGCCTCCAGCGGGTCGATCTCCCTGGTCACGCAGTCGGCGATCGGGTACGGGCGGAACCAGTCGGCCGAGGCGCGCCGGGCGCGCTCCAGGGCGCCGTCCACCAGGGCGACGATCTCGGCCGAGCTGCCGAAGCGCAGCGACCGGTCCTCGCGCAGCGTGGTGAGCACGGCGTCGGTGCCGTTGACGCCGAGCACCTTGCCGCCCAGCTCGGCGAACTCCTCGCGCAGCGCCGCCACCGTCTCCAGGCCGATCCGGTGCACCTCCTCCGGGGCCAGCCCGGGGCGGGTGTAGCGGCCGACGGCGTCGGCGTAGCCCTCGGCGCCGCCGGGCACGTGGCAGACTCCGGCCTCGGTGTCCGGGCGGGCGCCCGGGGCCAGCCGCTGGGCCAGCCCGGCCCGGTAGCGGGCCACGGCCGGCCGGACGCCGTCGCGCACGATCGCCCGGGCCCGCTCGAACTCCCGGCGGCCCTGGAGCGGGCGCAGCAGCTGGTCGGCGGTCGGCTCGGCGGCCAGGTAGCCGTCCAGCTGGTTGATCGCGGCGTCCACCCCGCTGCGCAGCGGGTGCCGGCCCTCGGCGGCGGCGTCCAGGCTGACCTGGAGGACGGCGTCGAAGTAGCCGGGCAGGCCGGCCAGCCGCTCCAGGTAGGCGTCGGCGCCCTCCTGGTCGACGGAGGTCATGGCGAGCGAGCTGAACACCGTGTTGTGCGGGGCGACGATGGTCGCGGAGACGCTGAAGTCGGCCAGCCCGTGGGCGATCCGGCCGCTGTTGTTGTCGATCAGCCGGGCGAGCACCCGGTGGGTGATGCGGTCCTCGCCGGTCAACCCGTCCAGCGGGATCGCCGCCAGCCGGGCGCCGAAGCCCTGGAGCACCTCGCGGTGGCGCAGCGCGGCCGCGCGGGAGGGGTCGGGCACCTCGTGGGCGTAGCCCTCGGTGCCGGCGAGGGTGGCCTCGAAGGGGTCGTGAGCGTTCTCGGCGGTGAAGAACTCCTCGGCGAGGGCGGCAAGTTCAGCCTGAGCGGAGGTGCCGGCCGGAGCAGAGGTGCCGGCCGGAGAGGAGACGCCGGCCCGCGAGGAGGAGTCGGCCTGCGAAGAGGCGCCGGCCTGCTGGGCGGGGCCGGCGGGCTGGTCGGTCATGGGTCGCTCCCGGGTCCGGTGTGTTCAGTGCGACACGGGTTCCCTGGGGCGGCCCCGATGGGGCCGATTATTCGGAGTCGGCGACGGCGCGGTCAATACACGGCGGACGGGAAGGAGTTCCGTCCGCACGTGGTGAACGCGCCGCCGCCGGAGCCGGGTTCAGCGGCCCTTGGTCTCCTTGGCCTCCTTGGCGGCCTTGGCGGCCTGCTCGGCGGCCTCCTTCTCGTGCTTCGCCTTGATCCGGGCCTCTTCCTTGCGGAGGTCCACCTGGTTGGCGCGCTCGTGCTGGAGCCAGAGCGGGTTCTCCGCCTTGATCGCGTCGATCTCGTCGGTGGTGAGGGCCTCGGTCACGCCGCCGCGGGCCAGGCCCGCGATGGAGACGCCGAGCTTGGCGGCGACCACCGGGCGCGGGTGCGGGCCGTTCTTGCGCAGCTCCTGGAGCCACTGGGGCGGCTCGGCCTGCAGCGCGTTGAGCTCCTCGCGGGAGACCACGCCCTCCTGGAAGTCGGTCGGCGCCGCGGCGAGGTAGATCCCCAGCTTCTTGGCCGCCGTGGCCGGCTTCATGGTCTGGCTGGTCTTCTGCTTGAGCGATGTCATGTGACAAGGGTAAGGGAGTGCGCGGGCGCTTCCGGTCACGGTCGGTAGCCTTGCCCTGTGACAGACATGCAGGTGAACCCGCCCTTCCGGCTCGCGTACGTTCCGGGCGTGACCCCCGGCAAATGGGCCCGGGTCTGGGTCGAGCGGCTCCCGGACGTCCCGCTCGACCTGGTCGCGGTGCCTTCCACCGACGGTGAGCGGACGGTGCGCGAGGGTGCGGTGGACGCCGGGCTGGTCCGGCTGCCGGTCGACAAGGACGTGCTCAGCGCGATCCCGCTCTACACCGAGAGCACCGTGGTTCTCTTCCCCAAGGACCACTGGCTCGCCGCCGCCGAGGAGGTCGCCCTGGACGACCTCGCCGAGGAGGTGGTCTTCCACCCGCTGGACGACACCCTCGGCTTCACCGCCGACACCCTGCCCGGGCGCCCGGCCATCGCCCGCCCGGACACCACCGCGGACGCGGTCGAGCTGGTGGCGGCCAACGTCGGCGTGCTGCTGGTGCCCCAGTCGCTGGCCCGGCTGCACCACCGGCGGGACCTCACCTACCGGCCGGTGCTGGAGGCGCCGCAGTCGCAGGTGGCGCTGTCCTGGCCGCAGGAGCGCACCACGGACCTGGTGGAGGAGTTCATCGGGATCGTCCGGGGGCGGACCGTCAACAGCTCGCGCGGCCGCGGGGCGGGGGCGGCGGCCGAGGCCCAGCAGAAGGCCCAGCCGAAGAAGGCCGCGGCGCAGCGCAAGCCCCAGCAGCAGTCCCAGAAGCCCAAGCCGAAGCCGAAGCCGGCGGCGGGTGGCCGAGGCGGGGCCGCCGCCCGGCGGGGCAAGCCGAAGCGGCGCTCCTAGGACGCCCCGGAGAGTAGCGTCGGCCCCGTTCCGGACAGTCGTGGTGGGAGGAGCGGGGCCGTGTGGCATGACCTGGTGGTCGTCCAGATTCCGATCGTGGAGAAGATCCTCCGGACGATCGCGGTCTACGTGCTGATCCTGGTGCTGTTCCGGCTCGCCGGGAAGCGCGGGCTGGCGGGGTTGAACACCTTCGACATGGTGGTGGTGTTCCTGCTCTCCAACGTGGTGCAGAACGCGATCATCGGCAACGACAACAGCCTGCTGGGCGGCACGATCGGCGCGGTCACCCTGGTCGCGGTGAACGCCGGGGTGACCCGCTGGCTGGCCCGGGACCCGCGGGCCGCGCGCATCCTGGAGGGCGCGCCGACCACGGTGGTCCGGGACGGCGAGCTGGTGCCCGGCGCGCTGCACGACCTGGCGCTGCGCCCGTCCGAGCTGGAGCACGCGATCCGGGTGCAGAACGGTGACGACGTCAGCGATGTCGCGCGGGCCCGGCTGGAGCCGGACGGGCAGCTGCTGGTGACCCTCCGGGCGGCCGAGCGGAGCGCCACCAAGGGCGACGTGGAGGAGCTGCGGGAGCGGCTGGCGTCGATCGAGCGGCTGCTGGCCGCCATCGCCGCCGACCGCCGGCCCCCGCACTGACGGACCCCACGTTGACGGGCCCCGCATTGACGGCCCCGCACTGACGGGCCCCACGTTGACGGCCCCGCGCGGACGCACCCCACGTTGACGACCCCGGGCCGGGTCAGCCCTCGGAGGGGGCGGCGGCCAGGCTGGTGCCGCGGCGCCGGCCGCGGGCGGTGGCGGTGGCCAGGGCGAAGCCGAGGGTGGCGGCGAGCAGGTGGCCGACGGTGGTGAACTCCGGGAGCGGTCCGGGCCAGTCGTGGTCGCCGGCCAGCGGCCAGGCGAGCACGAAGGCGGCCCAGGGCAGTCGGGCCCAGCGGGGCAGCGCGAGGGTGGCGAAGGCGAGGGCGGCCTGGGCGCCGTAGCTGATGCCGTAGTCCGAGGCCTCCCGCACGCTCTCCGGGTACCAGCCCTGGTGCAGGGCGAGCACGATCACCAGGGCGGTGATCAGGGTGGCGCCGACGTGCCCGGCGAGGAACACCGCGGCGGCCCGCGGGGTGCCGAAGCGGCGTTCGGCCCAGGCCAGGCCGACGACGATGCCCAGGCCGAGGGTGATCAGGGTGCCGCCGAAGCCGGTGGAGGCGATGTCGGTGAGCGTGCCGTCGTACAGCAGCGCGCTGCCGACCAGGGCGCGGGCCGGGTGGTCGTGGAGGTTGTCGAGGTTGGTGCTGATGTAGCCGCGCAGGTCGTCGGCCTGCGCCTCGGACAGTCCGTACTCGACCCAGGCGTGTCCGAGCAGCAGCAGCCCGACGTAGACGAGCGTCAGCGGCGAGCGCCGCGGGTAGGTGCGGACGGCGCGCGGCAGCCCGGTGAGGAGCCCCAACGGGCGTCGAGCGTTCATGGTCTGATGGTGTCCCGGTCGAGCGGCTGGTCCGGCCGGTCCGGATGCGACCGGCCACCTCGGGACAGTACCGAATACCGGTGGACGCCGGGCCGGTGCGCCCCTCAGCGGATGCGGTGGGCGAGCGTCGCGGTGAAGGGGCGGGGGGACAGCGAGGCGCTGCGGTGCGGGCGGATGGGCCGGTCGCGGGTGGGGGTGACGGTCCAGCGGGCGGCGATGGTGGCGAGGGCGAGGGCGGCTTCGGTGGTGCCGAAGGCGTCGCCGATGCAGCGGCGGGCGCCGAGGCCGAAAGGGGTGTAGATGCCGGGGGCGGGGTGGGCGGTGGTGAGCCAGCGGTCGGGGTCGAAGCGGTCGGGGCAGGGGAAGAGGTCGGCGCGGCGGTGGAGCAGGTAGGGGCTGTAGAGGACGGTGGCGCCGGCCGGGAGGTGGTGGCCGCCGAGTTCGGTGTCGACGGTGGTGGTGCGGCTGAGGATCCAGGCGGGCGGGTAGAGCCGCAGGGTCTCGCTGACGATCCGGGCGGTGAGCGGCAGGGCGTGCAGGTCCTGGTGGCGGGCGGGGCGGCCGTCGAGGACGGTGTCGAGTTCGGTGTGCAGGCGCTCGCGGACGGCCGGGTTGGCGGCGAGCAGGGTCCAGGCCCAGGAGAGGGTGGCGGCGGTGGTCTCCATGCCGGCCAGCAGGAAGGTGACCACCTGGTCGTGGATCTCGTCGTCGGTCAGGCCCCGGCCGTCCTCGTCGCGGGCGCCGAGCAGGGTGGAGAGCAGGTCGTGGTGGTCGGTGCCGGCGGCGCGGTAGTCGGCGATCAGGCGGTCGGTGATCTCCCGGAGGTCCCGCCGGGCGCGGGCGAAGCGGCGGTTGCCGGGGGTGGGGATCCGGTCGGCGCCGGGCAGCGGCAGCATCATCCGCCGGGCGACGCCGTGGGCGACGACGTCCATGGAGGTGTGGACGGGCAGTGCGCCGGCCCGCTCGTGGGCGGCGAACAGGCAGCGGGCGGTGACGGCGGTGGAGAGGCGGTACATCGCGGCGGGCACGTCGACCACGGCGCCGTCGCGCCAGCGGGCGGTGGTGCCGGCGATCTCCTCGGCCATCATGGCGGCGTAGCCGGGCAGCCGGTCGCGGTGGAACGCGGGTTGGAGCATGCGGCGTTGGCGCCGGTGGAGGGCGGCGGGGCAGGTGGCGAGCCCGTTGCCGAAGGCCTCGCGGGCCTTCTCGACGATGATGCCGCCCTTGTCGTAGGTGCGGTGCTCGGTGAGCAGCCGGCGCACCAGGTCGGGGTGGCAGGCGACGTACGCGTCGAGCGGGCCGAGCCGCACCCGGACGAGGTCGCCGTGGGCGGGCAGCCCGGCCACGAAGTCGAGCGGGTTGCGGAGGAGGGCGGGGGCGTGGCCGAGCAGGGGGAGTGCGCCGGGGGCGGTGGCCGAGGTGTACTGGTCGGTCGGGCGGTACTGGGTGGGCACGGGCGTCACCTCGGGGAGGGCGGGTTCGTCGGGCGTCGGTGATCTTTCCCGGGGCCCGTCGGTGAAACGGCTGGTGACCGGCGGGTGGGGTGAACGTGGGGGCGCAGATAGAACGGCCGTGCGCCGTGCCGGGCTTGACGGCCGGTTCGGGGCGGTCCGCGCGGGGGTATCCGGGGGCGGTGCCACACGCCTACACTGCGAACCTCCGTACGATTACCGGCTGGTATACCGGCCGGTACAGTCA
The DNA here is from genome assembly GCF_014596465.1 of Streptomyces sp. CBMA123. Classification (GTDB taxonomy): domain Bacteria; phylum Actinomycetota; class Actinomycetes; order Streptomycetales; family Streptomycetaceae; genus Kitasatospora. The sequence continues at coordinate 27,905 of NZ_MECK01000638.1, forward strand.
CGTGGCACTACCGGTTGGGAGTTGGGATGGCCGACGAGCGGGCCCACGCGTTCACCGACGACGCCCTCGGCACGCACGACGCGGTGGCCCTGGCCGCCCTGGTCCGGGCCGGCGAGGTCAACCCCCGGGAGCTGGTCGCGGCCGCCGTCGCCCGCGCCGGACGGATCGACGGCGCGCTGCTGCCCGTCGCCCACGCGAGCCACGACCGGCCCCGGATCAGCCGCGAGGGCATCGGCGGCCCGCTCTGGGGCGTGCCGACCTACCTCAAGGACAACGTCGACCTGCGCGGCCTGCCGACCGCCATGGGCAGCGAGGCCTACCGGGCCCGCCCGGCCCGCCGCAACGCGCCCTTCGCCGACCAGCTGCTCTCCACCGGCCTGGCTGTGCTCGGCAAGACCCGGCTGCCCGAGTTCGGCCTGAACGCCTCCACCGAGTTCGCCACCGCCCAGCCGGTGCGCAACCCCTGGAAGACCTCCCACTCGCCCGGCGCCTCCTCCGGCGGCTCGGCGGCCCTGGTGGCCGCCGGCGTGGTGCCGATCGCGCACGCCAACGACGGCGGCGGCTCGATCCGCATCCCGGCGGCCTGCTGCGGACTGGTCGGCCTCAAGCCCACCCGCGGCCGGCTGGTCACCAACGCCCAGGGCGGCAAGCTGCCGATCGACCTGGTCACCGACGGGGTGGTGACCCGCACGGTGCGCGACACCGCCGCCTTCTTCGCCGCCGCCGAGCGCCACCACCGCAACCCGAAACTGCCCCCGCTCGGCCTGGTCGAGGGGCCCGGGGAGCGCCGGCTGCGGATCGGCCTGGTGGTGGACTCACCGACCGCCAAGACCGACGAGGCGACCCGCCGGGCCGTCGAGGAGACCGCCGCCCGGCTGGAGGCGATGGGCCACCGGGTGGTGCCGACCACCCTGCCCTTCGGCGAGGAGTTCTCCCGCGACTTCCTCGCGTACTGGGGCTACATCGCCTGGGTGATCGCCCTCACCGGCCGGGTCATGCTCGACCCGAGCTTCCGGGCCGGCCGGCTGGACGGCCTCACCACCGGGCTGCGCCGCGGCTTCCAGGCGGAGTTCCCGCGCATCCCCGGCGTGCTGCGCCGGCTGCGCCGGGCCGAGGCCGTCTACGCGGGGATCTTCCGCGAGCACGACGCGATCCTCTCCCCGGTGCTCGCCCACACCGCCCCGCCGATCGGGCACCTCAGCCCCAACGTCGCCTTCGACGAGCTGATCGAGCGGCTGCTGCGCTACGTCGCCTTCACCCCGGTCAACAACGTGACCGGCGGCCCGGGCATCGCCCTGCCCGCCGGGGCGGCGCCCAGCGGCCTGCCGATCGGGGTGCACCTGTCGGCCGCGCACGGGCAGGAGCGGCTGCTGCTGGAGCTGGCCTTCGCGCTGGAGGCGGACCGGCCCTGGCGGCGCATCCAGGACTGACCGGGGCTGAGCGGCGGGGCTGAGCGGCGGGGCTGAGCGGCGGGGCTGAGCGGTGCCGGCCAGGACAGACCGGGACGGAGCGGAACAGACCAGGACGGAGTAGGGCGGACCAGGACGGAGCAGGGCTGACCGGGGCCCGCCCTCAGGTGGCGGCGACGGACCTCGCCGCGTGCACCTCGTGGTACAGCCGGGCCAGCGCGGAGTCCGGCGCCGGCGCGTCCGGGGAGCCCGGGGGCAGCGGAGCGCCGGTGCGCAGCGCCTCGGCCAGGTCGGTCAGCTCCCGGGCGACGGCGCCGACCTCGGCCGGGGTCGGCACCGGCGCTCCGTGCTCGATCCGCACCCGGGTCGCCGTGGTGGTGTCCACGATCCGCTCCACCGCGATCACCAGCGGCCACCAGGCCTCCGCCCGGGCGCCGACCGGCGGCGGCTCGGTGAGCGCCCGCTGGAACTCGCTGCGCACCGTGGAGAGGTCCCGGTAGAGCCGCCGCCGGTAGCGGGCCCGGGCCGGTTCGTCCCGGCCGGGCGCGGTGGTGAAGGCCAGCGACACGTACGAGGCGGTGTCCTGGACGGCGTCGGCCAGCCGGTCGCCGATCCGGGTGTGCCAGGACTCCGGCCACAGCAGGTAGCCCGCGACCAGGGCGATGGCGCAGCCGATCAGCGAGTCGTACAGCCGGGGCAGCACCAGGTGGAAGCCCTGGTGGTTGAGCAGGTCGGAGAGCATCAGGATGACCGGGGTGATCGCCGCGGTCTGGAAGGCGTACCCCTTGACGGACAGCGCCGGGATGAGCATGGCGAGCGCCGCCATCACGGGCACGTCCCACCAGCCGCGCTCCACCTCGGCCAGCACCGGGATCGCGATCAGCAGCCCGGTGGCCGTCCCGACCGCGCGCAGCACCGCGCGGGAGAACACCGAGCCGAAGTCCGGCTTCAGCACGAAGGTGACGGTCAGCGCCACCCAGTACGAGCGCGGCACGGCGATCACCGACACCAGCACCTGGGCCAGCCCGATGCACAGTGCCAGGCGCAGCCCGTACCGCCAGGAGGCGCCGGACAGCAGCAGCGCGCGGGCCGTCCGGCGGGCCCGCACCTCCAGGCCGGCGGGCCGGCCCAGCCGGTCGGCGACGGTGCCCAGCATGTCGTAGCGGTCGGCGTCGGCGAGGTTGCGGGCGCCGATCTCGGTGCCCATGTACCAGCCGTTGAACGGCGCGGTGGGGTAGCGGACGCCGCCGAT
>NZ_MECK01000639.1 GCF_014596465.1 Streptomyces sp. CBMA123
ACGCCACCCTGACCGCCCTGACCGCCCTGGCCGAACCCCCGGCCGTTGCCCGTCGCGCCCTTGCCGCCCTTGCGGCCGAAGGACCCCGGCCCGAAGCCCGCGCCCTTCACCGACGGCCCGGCCGTGATGATCGAGCCGTTGTGCGCGGTGCCCACGGTGTCCACCGCGTACGCGGCCGGCCCGCCGAGCGCCGCTGCCAGGCCCACCAGGCCCGCCACCGAGGCGATCCGCGCCCCGACCCGGCCGGAGAAGCTGCCGGCGAGCTGCCCGGCGACCAGCGCCACCGCGGCCGCCAGCCCGCCGGCCAGCACCGCCCAGCGCAGCCAGGGCAGGAAGTTCGAGCTGCGCCCGAGCAGGACGAACGCCCACCCGGCCGTCACCGCGAGCACGCCCGCCAGCACCAGCGCGTACGGCAGCCGGTGCCGCGCCCGCCACAGCCCGTCCACGCCCATGCCGACCAGCGCCGCGACGGCCGGGGCCAGCGCCACCGTGTAGTACTGGTGGAAGATCCCGGACATGAAGCTGAAGATCAGCGCGGTGGAGACCAGCCAGCCGCCCCACACCAGGAAGGCCGCGCGGGCGGTGTCCGGACGGGCGTAGCGGCGGGTCGCCCACAGGCCGACCACCAGCAGGATCAGCGCGGCCGGCAGCAGCCAGGCGATCTGCCCGCCGATGTCGCTGCCGAACATCCGGGTGATGCCGGTCTGGCCCCAGCCCCGGTTGTGCCCCGCGCCGGCCGGCAGGTCCAGCCCGGCCGGCATCCGGCCGCCGCCGCCCACGCTGCCGCGCTCGTTGCCGTCGACCCGGCCCAGGCCGTTGTAGCCGAAGGTCAGCGAGAGGAAGTCGTTGTCCTGCGAGCCGCCGACGTACGGGCGGGCCGAGGCGGGCAGCAGCTCCACGACCGCCACCCACCAGCCGCCGGCGACCAGCACGGCCGCGCCCGCCAGCAGGGTCTGCCGCAGCCGCCGCCAGAAGCCGGTGGGCGCCACGACCAGGTAGATCACCGCGAAGGCGGGCAGGATCAGGAACGCTGCCAGCGTCTTGGTGAGGAAGGCGAAGCCGAACATCGCGCCGGTGAACAGCAGCCACCTGGTGCTCGCGGTCTCGACCGCCCGCACCATCCCGTACGCGGACAGGGTGAGCAGCAGCACCAGCAGCGCGTCCGGGTTGTTGAAGCGGAACATCAGCGTCGCGACCGGGGTGAGCGCCAGCGCGGCGCCGGCCAGCAGGCCGCCGAGCGGGGAGAAGCGGCGGCGCACCGTCGCGTACAGCGCGCCCACGGTGGCGGCGCCCATCAGCGCCTGCGGGGCCAGGAGCGACCACGAGGAGAGGCCGAACAGCCGTACCGACAGCGCCATCGGCCACAGCGACGCCGGCGGCTTGTCGACGGTGATGAAGTTGCCGGCGTCGGAGGAGCCGAAGAAGAAGGCCTTCCAGCTCTGGCTGCCGGCCTGGACGGCGGCCGAGTAGAAGGCGTTGGCCCACCCGGAGGCCCCCAGGCCCCACAGGTAGAGCACGACGGTCGCGGCCAGCAGCGCCAGCAGGGCCGGGCGCACCCAGCGCGGGTCGTCCGCGCGCCCGCGCCAGGCACGGACCGGCAGGGTGCGCAGCCGTCCGGACCAGGAGGCCGGGCCCTTGGGGCCGACGGGCGGCAGGGCCTGCTCGGGGAAGAGCGGCGCCGGATCCGGCCGGTCCGCGTCCGGCCGCACCTCCGGTGGCGGGAAGTTCGCGGCCTCCGGCCACGGATCGCCGGCCGGAGGGGAGTAGCTGCTCGTGGTCATGCGCCATACCGTGCGTGGCGTGACTGAGAGAACCGTGAGATACGGCTGTGAGACGGGTGTGATCTGCCCGCTAACGCCCGTACGGCGACGGGTTCAGCAGGCTCTCACGGTTCCGGGTCTCAGGCGGCGGCCGGCATGGTGATGTGCTTGCCCAGCCACTCCAGGGCCGGGGGGATCTCCCGGGTCCAGGTGTGGAAGTTGTGGCCCGCGGTGTCCAGGGTGATGGTGGACATCTTGGTGGGGGCCTTGAAGGCGGCGAGCATCGCCTTGGTCTCGCCGTAGTTGTTCTCGTCGTACGCGGTGGTCAGCAGCAGCGAGACCGGGGCGGCCGGCTGGTTCTTCAGCCGCCACAGCAGGTCGTTCTCCTGCTTGAGCTTGTCGTTGCCGCCGAAGAGGTCGCCGGTGGTCGGGTCGAGGGCCGCGCTGTAGTAGCCGGAGAGGGCGATCGCCGCCGGGTAGGAGTCGGGCTTGCGCAGGGCGAACTTGAGCGCGCAGTAGCCGCCGGTGGAGTTGCCGATCACGGCCCGGTTCGCCGGGTCGGTGCCGATCCGGTAGGTGGTGGCGAGGGCCTTGGGCAGGTCGGTGGTGAAGAAGGTCTCGACCTGGGGGCCGTTCGGCACGTCGACGCACTCGGTGTCCCGGTTGTCGACCAGGGTGGGCCGGGTCATCACCAGGATGGTCGGCGGCAGCTTCTTCTGCTCGATGGCGTCGAGGGTGGACGCCGGGTACTGCATCAGCGAGATCAGCTTCTCCGGGGTGCCCGGGTAGCCGGTGAGCACCACGGCCACCGGGAAGCGCTGCTTGGCGTAGGCCGGCTGGAAGTACTGCGGCGGCAGGTAGACGTACGCCTCGGTGCTCAGACCGGTGCCGGCTCCTTTGACGTCGACCTTCTGGATCTGCCCGGACCGGTCCGGCTCCGAGCCCTGCGACGAGTAGAACCTCTGCTCACCGGTGACGGTCACGCCGGAGGCGTTGGGCTGGTGGTCGACCACCGTGCCGAGCCCGCCGCTGGTGCCGAGCAGGTCGGTCCAGGAGCTGTAGAAGCCGAAGTAGCTGTTGGCGATCAGGCCCATGGCGGCCAGCACCGACAGCTGGGTGGCCAGGAAGGCGCCGATCCGGCCCAGCCAGGACTTCCAGCCCTTGCCGCCGAACTTCGGCCAGAACCACATGGTGGCGGCGAAGACGACGATCGCGACGACCGAGGTGATGATCTGCAGGGGGAGTCCGGTGAGGCTGAGCACGAGCCCGATCGTAGTTGACCCCAACGGGCGGGCCGGGACGGCCCCTGGGGGTGATCGTTCCGAAAGCTGTTGACCGGGGTGGTTCGTACTCGGCACCATGTCGCGGGGCGTGCGCACAGTGTGTGCGCCGGGGGTTACTGGGGGTGGGGCCGTGAAGCCCATCGGAAAGGCCGCTCTGGCCATCGGTCCGGCGTTGCGGCTCGGTGCGGGCACCAGGTGCGAGGACACCTTCCCGTTCGAGACCGGCCGCACCTCGACGTCCTGGTCGATCACGCTGCAGCCGGTGGCCGACGGCAACGCCAAGACCAACGACGTGGACCCGAACTCCTTCCCGCAGCCGTAGCGTTCACCGCCGCCGCCCGTAACGGGCATACCAGGACGGGTTGTTGCCATTCGGTGGCACAACCCGTCCCGTGTAGTGGCGAGTTGTGCGGGAACTGTTGACCGTTTGAAGTGACCATGGCACTTTCGTGCGGGCGTGGGCCTCGGCGACCAGTCGGGCAGTCCGCGATCCCCCACAAGGAGAGCCATGTTCAAGAGACTTGTCGCGATGGCCGGCACCAGCGTCGTCGTCGCGAGCGGGCTGGTCCTCGCCGCCGCCCCCGCACACGCCGTCCAGGCGGCCGACCTGACGTCGACCATCGCCCTGGACGACTGCTCCGCCTCGCTGGTCCGGTTCCCCGCCTCGGTGGGCGGCGACCGGGCCATGATGCTCACCAACGGGCACTGCCTGCCGACCATGCCCCCCTACGGCCAGGTCATCCAGAACGTCAGCGCCAGCCGCAGCGGCACCCTGCTGGACGGCGCCGGCAACAGCCTCGGCACCGTCCAGGCCGACAAGGTGATCTACGCGACGATGACGGGCACCGACGTCGCCCTCTACGAACTCACCGACACCTACGCCTCGATCACCTCCAAGTACGGCGCCACCGCCCTGACGGTGAACGACACCCACCCGACCGACGGCGCCTCGATGTACATCCCGTCCTCGTACTGGAAGCAGGTCTGGAACTGCTCCGTCAACGGGTTCGTGCCCACCCTGCGCGAGGACCAGTGGACCTGGCACGACTCGCTGCGCTACAGCTCCGGCTGCAACACCACCCACGGCACCTCGGGTTCGCCGATCATCGACTCCGCGAGCGGGCGGATCGTCGGCATCAACAACACCGGTAACGACAACGGCGAGATGTGCACCCTCGACAACCCCTGCGAGGTCGCCGCCGACGGTTCCACCAAGGCCTTCAAGGGCCAGAGCTACGGCGAGGAGACCTACTGGTTCACCACCTGCCTGAACTCCGCCCGGGCCATCGACCTCTCCGTGCCCGGCTGCCTGCTCACCAAGCCGGCCGGCAGCGGGGTCACGGTCTCCAGCCCCGGTGACCAGTCCACGGCGGTCGGCGGCGCGGTGAACCTGCAGCTCAGCGCCTCCGGCGGCACCGCCCCGCTGTCCTACCGGGCGAGCGGCCTGCCCGCCGGACTGTCGATCGACTCCTCGACCGGCCTGATCTCCGGTACCGCCACCACGGCCGGCACTTCCAGCGTGACGGTCACCGTCACCGACGCCGCCGGCAAGTCGGCCACCACCAGCTTCGGTTGGACGGTCACCGGTGGTGGTGGCGGGTCCTGCACCCCGGCGCAGCTGCTCGGCAACGCGGGCTTCGAGACCGGTTCGGCGGCGCCGTGGACGGCCAGTTCCGGTGTGATCGACAACGGTTCCTCGCAGCCGGCGCACGGTGGCAGCTGGAAGGCGTACCTGGACGGCTACGGCAGCACCCACACCGACACGCTGTCCCAGACGGTGACCATCCCGGCGGGCTGCAAGGCGACGCTGAGCTTCTGGCTGCACATCGACACCGCGGAGTCGGGCTCGACGGCGTACGACAAGCTGGCCGTGTCGGTGAACGGCACCACGCTGAAGACCTACTCCAACGTGGACGCCGCCGCCGGCTACCAGCAGCGCACCTTCGACCTCTCGGCCTACGCGGGCCAGAGCGTCACCGTGAAGTTCACCGGCACCGAGGACTCCTCGCTGCAGACCAGCTTCGTGATCGACGACACCTCGATCCAGACCAGCTGATCCCAGGGTGACGGTCAGGGCCCGGCGGCTTCGGCCGCCGGGCCCTGGCGTTTGCTCACCGGGCGGTCCTCGACATCGCGCTCAAGGTCGCCAAGCACGTCGTGGCGAGCTACCCGTGCTCCAACCCGCTGCACCTGCCGGACAGCGTCCCCACGACGACGGCGAACTCCGCCGCCGGGTCCCTGGCCGGATCGGGGTCGTCCTATGCTCATCGGATGATCGACCCGATAGAACTGGTGATATTCGACTGCGACGGCGTCCTGGTGGACAGCGAGATCATCGCCGTGCGCGTGGTCGGGCGGCTGACGGCCGAACTCGGCTGGCCGCTCACCGAGGCCGAGGTGGTCGAGCGGTTCGTCGGGCGGTCGGAGGCGGCCAACCACGCGATGGTCGCCGAGCGGTTCGGGGAGGAGGCCGCGACGCTGTTCGACAAACGCTTCCGGGAGTTGCACGCCGAGGCCGTGGACGCCGGACTGACCCCGGTGGACGGCCTGCCGGAGGCGCTGGACGCGTTGGAGGCGCTCGGGCTGCCGACCTGCGTCGCCTCCAGCGGCACCCACCAGAAGATGCGCCACACCCTGGGCCGGACCGGGCTGTACGGCCGCTTCGAGGGCCGGATCTTCAGCGCCACCGAGGTCGGCCGCGGCAAGCCCGCGCCCGACCTGTTCCTGCACGCCGCCCGGACCATGGGCGTCGACCCGGCCGCCTGCGTGGTGGTCGAGGACAGCGGGCCCGGCGTCGCGGCCGCCCGCGCCGCCGGGATGCGGGCGCTCGGCTACGCGGGCGGCGTCACGGCGGCGGAGCGGCTGGCCGGCCCGGGCACGGTGGTGTTCGACGACATGCGCCGGCTGCCCGGGCTGATCGCCTCCTACCAGGGGTAGTTGCCGCCCTCCGGGTGGAAGAACTGCCCGGTCGCCCCGGTCAGGGCCTCGCCGAGCTGGCGGGCGATCCGGCGGCCGCCCTCCTCGGCGTCGGAGGGGCCGGAGTGGTGGTTGAGGTCGGTGGCGCAGTAGCCCGGCTCCAGCGAGCTGACCCTGATGCCCTCGGCGCGCAGGGTGCGGGCGTACACCAGGGTGACGGCGTTGAGCGCGGCCTTGGAGGTGTTGTAGCCGAGCAGCGCCGCGTGCTCCCCGGCCGGGGTGTCGGGGTCGGCGAGGACGGAGGAACTGCCCAGGCCGCTGGAGACGTTGCCGATCAGGCCGGCCGGGGACTTGCGCAGCAGCGGCAGCATCGCGTTGATGACGGTGACGACGCCGAACACATTGGTCTCGTAGGTCGCGCGCAGGTCGTCCAGGGGCAGTTGCTCCGGGGTGAGGCCGAGATCCCGGGTGATGCCCGCGTTGTTGACCAGGGTGTCGAGCCGGCCGTGCTCGGCGGCGATCCGTTCGGCCGCGGCGGCGACGGTCGCCGGGTCGGTGACGTCCAGGCGGACGCAGCGGGCGTCCAGGCCCCGCGCGGTGAGCCCGGCGGCGGCCTCGGCGCCGCGCTCGGGGTCGCGGGCGCCGATCAGTACGGTGTGCCCGGCGCGGGCGAGTTCGCCGGCGGTGGCGAGACCGATGCCCTTGTTGGCGCCGGTGATCAGGACGATGCGGTGGTCGTTGGCGTTCATGGGCACCAGCTTGGGCGGGCGGTGCCGGGGGCCGGGAGAGCCCCGTCGATGGTGGTATCGGCGGTCCCATGGTCGGTGCGCGGCGGGCGGGCCAGACTGGGGGCGTGGAACACGTGGACCGGGCGGAGCTGGCCGCCTTCCTGCGGCGCTGGCGCGCCCGCATCCAGCCCGCCGACGTCGGCCTGCCGGCTGGCGGCCGGCGCCGCACACCTGGCCTGCGCCGCCAGGAGGTCGCGCAGCTCGCCGGGATGTCGGTGGAGTACTACATCCGGCTCGAACAGGGCCGGGGCCCGCGCCCGTCCCGGCAGATGATCGGCGCGATCAGCCGGGCGCTGCGGCTGTCCGAGGACGAGACCGCCCATCTGCACCATCTGGTCGGCGAGCCGCCGCTGCCCCCGAGCACGCTGCCGCGCGATGTGCGGCCCGGCATCCTGCACCTGCTCGACCGGCTGGACGACACCCCGGCCATGGTGTGCAGCGCCGCCCGCGACATCCTCGCCTGGAACGCCATGGCGGCCGCGCTGCTCGGCGACTTCTCCGTCCTGCCGCCCGCGGAGCGCAACTTCGTCTGCCGCTTCTTCACCGATCCGGCGGCCCGCGCCCTCTACGAGCCCGCCGACCAGGGCGCGTTCGCTCGCCGCGCGGTCGCCGACCTGCGCTCGGCCGCCGCCCGCTACCCCGTCGACAGCGGGGTGCGCCGCCTGGTCGACCGGCTGCACGCGGGCAGCGCCGAGTTCCGTGAACTGTGGGCCCGGCAGGACGTGGAGGTGCGCCGCTCCACCCACAAGCGCATCCTCCACCCGGTGGTCGGCCCGCTCGACCTCGACTGCGAGGCGCTGCACGACCCGCACCGCGACCAGTGGACGATCTTCTACACCGCCGCCCCCGGCACGCCCTCGCACTCGGCGCTGCGGCTGCTCAAGGTGGTGGGGAGCCAGGACCTCGCGGTACGGGGGTGAGCGGGGTCGCTTCGGGCGCTATATTGAACACGTTCAAACATGGTCGCGGGTTGACATGGTCGCGGGTTCAGTCGCGGGTTGAGGGGACACATGGACGTCGTGGCGCGCGTGGTGATCACCTGGATGGCGACCTGGGCGGCACTCATCGTGCTGCTCCTGTCGCCGATGGTCCTTCCCGAGCGATGGCTGTACTACGTCTATTCGCCGGCCAGCGTGGGGCTGTGGATGCTGTCCATGCTCGTCGGTCCGTTCGTGACCTGCGCCCTCAACCGGCGGTGGATCCGCACCGGCGTGTGGCGAGGTGGACGCCGGGCCTGACCGGAGTTGCGGCCACTCGGATGCCCGGCCGCGCAGAGCGGTGACGGCCAGGCCGAGGAAGTCGCGTACGGGGCCCGGGCGGTCGCCGTCCTCCGGCACGGCCGGGCAGGCCACCTCGGTCTCCCGCCCGACCGGCACGGTGCGCGGCCCGGTGCCGTCGAACGGGCGCCACAGCAAGCCGACGGGCGCGCGGCCGTCGCGCAGCGGCGCGCCCCGGTCCCACCAGCGCAGCGGGGTGGCGGAGACGATCGAGCGGCACCGCGGCGAGAGCGGCCTGCACGTCGTGGACCATCGGGGGCAGGTCGTGCCCTGGTAATTCGCTTGCCGGGGCCGGTGGGTGCTGGCAGGGTCGGGCGCCATGTCGACCAAGATGCACGTGGACGAACTGGACATCGACGAGGCGTTGGTGCGGCGGATGGTCGCCGGGCAGTTCCCGCGCTGGGCGAACCTGCCGGTGGAGCCGGTGGATTCGGCCGGCACCAGCAATGCGATGTACCGGCTGGGCGCGGACCTGGTGGTACGGATCCCGCGCATCCCGGGGGCGGTCGAGGACATCGAGAAGGAGGAGGTCTGGCTGCGCCGGCTGGCCCCCGAACTCCCCTTCGCCGTACCGGTTCCGGTCGCACTGGGCGAGCCGGCGGACGGCTGCCCGTGGCCGTGGTCGGTGCTCCGGTGGCTGGAGGGGGACCCGCCGGTGGTCGGCGATGTCCGCCAACCCGAGCTGCTGGCGGCCGACTTGGCGTCCTTCGTGACGGCCATGCACCGGGTGGACCGGGTCGGCGCCCCGGACTCCTACCGCAGCGAGACGCTGGCGGCACGGGATGCGGCGGTCCGGCGGGCGATCGCGGCGGTGGCGGGTGCGGTGGACGCCCCGGCCGTCACCGCGCTCTGGGACAGGACACTTGAAGCAGACGAGCACCCCGGCCCGCCGGTCTGGATCCACGCCGACCTCCAGCCCGGCAACCTGCTGGTCGACGCCGCCGGACGGCTCAGCGCCGTCATCGACTTCGGCTGCATGGGCCTCGGCGACCCGGCCGTGGACCTGATCACCGCCTGGTACGTGCTCCCCGCCGCCGTCCGCGACACCTTCCGGACGGCCGTCGCCGCCGACGACGCCGAGTGGGAGCGGGGGCGGGGCTGGGCGCTGTCCGTCGCGCTGATGGAACTGGAGTACTACCGCGAGACCAACCCCCGGATGGCGTCCATCGCCCGGCACGTGGTCGGCGAACTGCTCGCCGACCACGCCGTGACCTCTTGACGAAGCAGGAGCCGTTAGCGCCCCGATCAACGCCGCCCCGCCGACGGGGCGACAGGACGGTCCGATGTCGTTCAGCACGTGTCGCACCACGTGCGCGGCGTCATCGGGATCACCCTTGATCGCCAGCCGGTCCCGCCGGGAGAGGTCGGGGCTCGCCACCGCAGGGGCCGTCCCGTGACGCCAGGCCCGCACCCCCGGACCCAGCCGGCCGTCGTGCTGCCCCTGCGCTGCCCACAGGAGGTGCCCGTCACCGGCTGCGGCTTCCTCGACGTCCTTGAGGTTCACGAGCTCTTCCATGCGCCCTACCTGTCAACCGGCTTGATCGTGCGCAGTGATCAGGTACTCACCCGGCCTCACCCGTGGTCGGCCGGAAGCCGCCACTCGAAGGGGAAGAGGTCCGCCGCCCAGGTGGGGGAGGCGGCGGCGGTCGCGGGGGTGCGCAGGAAGGTGCGGTGGCGGAGCAGCTCGCGGCGTTCGGCGGGGGTGAGGAGGCGTTCGTCCGGTCCGAGGTTCCCGTAGTCGTCCGGGTCGCGGTCGGGGTCGCCGTCGATGGGAGCGGCCTCGGCGAGGTTGAGCAGGTCGCCGGCGGGCGTGCGGTAGTCGAGGCGGAAGTCGGTGCGCCATTGGGAGTTGCTGCCCCAGCCCTGGGAGAGGTCACGGGTGGGACGGTGGGCGCGGCGGTGGGTCCAGTAGAGCGGCCAGTGGTCGGCGACCCCGCGCTCGGCGTGGGTGATGCCCGCCCGGATCCGCACTCCGGCGCGGCTGAACAGCAGCTCGCCGAGCATCAGGCCGGGCCGGCGGACGTCGAGGATCTCGATGGGGGAGTCCGGGTCCTCGGCCTGCTCGACCTCGGTGATCTCGTGCAGGAACGGGTCGAAGGAAGTCTGGTCGAAAGGGGTCTGGTCGAAGGCCGTCATGCCGAGCGCGGTGAACAGGCGGAGGTAGGAGTCGAGGTGTGGCCGCAGGAGGAGGTAGTCGCTCACCCGACTGAGGGCGTAGAGCTCCTGGAGGAGGTTCCAGCCGTCCTCCTTCTTGTCGGTCCACCAGTGGTTGTGCGGGGTGGCGGCGACGTGGAGGCGTACGCGGTAGTCGGCGGCGGAGGCCTGGGCGAGCCAGGGGTCGATGACGTCCTCGTAAGGGCCGTCGGTGTCGAGGAGCGCCTCGTACAGCGCGCGAGCGTTCACCTGGGCGATCCTGGCAGGTTTTGCCAATCGGTCAACCAACTATCGGACCGGCGCGGGTAGCGTCCCTGGTCATGGACGTGAGGGAATGCGCGACGGGGTTGCCCGAGGCCTGGCGCTCGGTGGTGCTGGCCCGGGTCGGGACGGCGGCGGTGAAGGTGCTGCGGATGGACGGCCGGGAGTCGGGGGCGGAGGTGCACGGGACGGCCGAGGTGCTGTTCGTCGCCGATGGTGTGCTCGAACTGGATGTGGACGGCGACGAGTTGACGGTCTGCGCTGGCGAGCTGTGCCACATACCCGCAGGCACCCGGCATGCGGTCCGGGCCGGGAGTCGGGGGACGTTGCTGATCGTGGAGGTACCCGAGGAGGGGTGACCGGTGGCGGCGCCTCGCCCGGGAGCGGGCGAGGCGCCGCGAGGCGACGATCAGAGGAGTCCGAAGTCGAACTCCCCGGCGGCGACGGAGTCGATGAAGGCCGAATGAGCTTCCCGGCTGAACGCCAGGACAGGGCCGTCAGAGTCCTTAGAGTCACGGATGAAGTTCTGCTTGCCTGAGGCGGCGACCTCAACGCAGTTGACGTCTCCGGCGCTATATGTGGACTTCTTGAAGGTCAGACGGGTCACTTGATCTTGTCTCTCTGTGCGGTGATGAACGCGAGCGAGGAGTCGACGGACATGGCTTCTGCTGTGATCTCCTGGAACTTCGCCCGGTAGATCTCCACGTCGGCTGGATCTTCGACCCACATGCTGCTCAGCATCCCTTCGACCAGGACGACATCGAGGTCGTGCCGCTGCGGGAATCCCATCAGCGCGAGGGCGCCGTTCATTCCCGCATGGATGGCCGCGCCGATCGGCATGACCTGAATGTTGATGTTGGGCAGGCGGCTGAGCGTCAGTAGCCTGTCCAACTGCGAGACCATGATTTCCGGGCGGTTGGCGTTAGAGCAGAGGGCCGCCTCATGGATGACGGCCCATACCTGCACGGGGTTCGGGCGAGTCAGGATGGATTGACGTGCCATTCGAACCTGGACCAGATCCTCCACCGATCCACCTGAGCTGATGCGCAGCCGATCGATCACGATGCGCGCGTAATCGGGCGTTTGGAAGAGACCTGGGATGAAGGCCGGCTCGTAGGTTCGATAGGTGATGGCGTCGGCTTCCAGGAGAATCAGGTCGGTTGTGGTGGAGTTGATGACATCGCGATAGCTCAGCCACCAGCCGCGCTTGCTCCCATCCTTCGTGATGGCGATGAGACCGGCCCGGTAGTCCTCGTCTTCACACTCGTAGTAGTCGAGGAGCTTGTTGACGTCCTCGACCTTGGCGGCGGTGTGAGCGGTCTCGATCCGCGTGAGCTTGGCCTGACTCATCCCGGTGGCCTCCGCGACTGTCTCTGCGGTGAGCTTCCGTTCCTCCCGTAGCTTCCGCAGCACACCACCAAGCCTGCGCCGACGAACGGTCGAGATTGCCATCGTGTCCCCTCCTGGGCTGTCAGTTGCCCAGTGTGCCTACGCGAAAGGCAGCGGCGCTACTGGTAACGGGCAGTCTCGGCCGCCGAATTGAGGTTCGATTTGCAAATTTGCGACTTTTGGCGAATGAGTTGCGCAAGGCGGCGCATGGGCCCCATGCTGAGCGTAGTGGGCCGTGTGCGCTGTGTATGCGGCGGCCTGTGATCTCGCCGTTGCCCGAGGCGTGCCTGCCGGTATGCGGCGATGAGTGATCCAATTCGCCCCCCACGGAGGTTCCTTCGTGTTCTCCCTCGACATCCCCCCTGACTGGTCCGCCGCGCGTGAGGAGTTGCGCGAGGCCACCTCGCGCGCCCGGTGGAAGCCGGACCTCGTCCCCGACGCCGAGGTCGCGCTCCTCGAACTCTTCGTCAACGCCTGGCGCCACGGCGGCTGTGCGGCGCCCCTCGTGGTCGTCCTCATCCTCGGGAGCGTCCTCCGGGTCTCCGTCAGTGACGACAGCCCCGTCTTCCCCACCCTGCGCGACGACTCCGACCCCTACGCCGTCTCCGGCCGGGGCCTGCACCTCGTCCGCTCGCTGACCCACCGCTTCGGCACGGACCCCCGTAAAACCGGGGGCAAGCGGGTCTGGTTCGAGCTGGACGCCGCCGCGTGACCGCCGACGACTGCGGTAGCAACCGCCCGATCGAGCCGGCCGACCCGCTCATGCGCACCTATACCGAGCTGGAGATCACCTACCTGCTCGCCGAACTCCACGAGAGCGGCCGCAAGTTCGGGCTCCTCTTCCCCTCCGCCGGCACCGACAGCGTCGTGGACGGCCGCGTCCTCGTCCGCTTCGGCAACGCGCCGGCGAGCACCGTGATCAACCTCCTCACGCTCCTCCGCGAGC
Organism: Streptomyces sp. CBMA123; assembly: GCF_014596465.1. Lineage (GTDB taxonomy): Bacteria > Actinomycetota > Actinomycetes > Streptomycetales > Streptomycetaceae > Kitasatospora. The sequence goes on from NZ_MECK01000639.1 coordinate 12,775, forward strand.
ACGACAAGAGCAGCGAGGACGACTCCCCGTGCGACTCCTGATCGGCCTCGCCCTCCTCGCCCTGCTGCTCCTCGCCATCGCCGTCGTCGCCCTCGGCGCGATCGCCGTCCTGCGGATGCCCCACCGCCCGGACGACGCGACCACGGCCCCCGCCCCCGCCCGCGACCGCCAACCGGTGGCCTGACGAACCACTCACCCATGCCGCCCGGCCGGACCCGCCGGGCGGCTACCCGCAGTTCTCCTCGCCCCAGGTGTCGAACCAGCGGAGCCAGATGGGCGTGCCCTTGCCTTCGGAGCGCCGCTTGCTGCCGGACTCGTGGTTCAACCAGTCCAGGTACCAGTCGGCGAAGCCGGCCGGTCGGCCCTCGTCGGTCAGCAACGGGTTGAGCCGGTCGCAGGTCGGTCGTCCGTCGAACCACATCTCCCCGTGCTGCGGACCGCTGACGACGAGCAGCGCCGAGAAGTTGTGCCCGTGGCCCTTGAGGAACACGGCGCCGGTGACCCGGTCGCGTTCCGCCGCCTCGGCGGCCTCGCTCCAGACGGCGAGCGCGGACTGGAACTCCTCGGGGTTCGCGTAGTCCGCTTCCCGCAGGGGGTTGTCCCAGAACTCGTCACTCGCGGCCAGCGCGGCATCGTGGTCGGGAAACGGAGTGCCCAGGCGGGTGAGGTCGGTGTCCTGGTCGCCCACCCAGTGCCAGCCGTCCGGCCCCCGCCGCAGCTCTCGTGGGAAGTGCCCGCCAGCGCTGACCCGCAGCAGGAAGCCCCGATAGTCGGCCGGGAAGATGATGCCGAACTGCTGCTCCGCCTCACTGACTTGGTCCTCGGTCAGGGGCGCTGCCGGCGCATTCGCCGCCGACCCGTCGCCGTGCCCGGCCCGCTCCTCGGACAGCGCGAGCAAGCGCTGCCTCACCTGGTCCCAGTCCGTGGTCCGCATGGTCGGCCACGATAGCCACCGGCGTTCCCCTCCTATAGTGAGGGCCATGACCGACCCGCACCCCACCTCGGCCTTTCACGCGCCCAACACCGACCCGGCGATCACCGACCGGCTGGTCACCGCACTGGACGTCCAGGCCGCCAACCCGGGTGTGCGGCGGTTGCGCGAGTGGGCGCACGCGCGTCTGGCCGCGCGCCCCGGTGAGCGGGCGCTGGACGTCGGGTCCGGCACCGGTTCGGAGACCCAGGTGCTCGCGGCGGCGGTCGGCCCGGACGGCGCCGCGACCGGCCTCGAACCCCACCCCGGCCTGCGTGCCGTCGCCGGGCAGCGGGCCGCCGGGGCGGGCAGCGCGGCCCGCTTCGTCGGCGGTGACGCGCTCGCCCTGCCGCTGCCCGATGCCGAGCTGGACGTGGTCTGGTGCGAGCGGGTCCTCCAGCACCTGAACGACCCGGCGGGGGCCGTCGCCGAGATGGCCAGGGTCCTGCGCCCGGGCGGCCGGGTCGCCCTGCTCGACACCGACTGGGCCACCTTCGTGCTCCACCCGGTCGCCCCGGAGCTGCGTCCGGCGCTGGCCACGGTCACCCAGGCCACCGCCGCCACCCCGGACGCCGGGCGCCGCCTGACGGGCTGGCTGACCGCGGCCGGCCTGAGCGTCGACCACGTCGGCGCCGATGTCCTCCTGCACGACCCCGGCACCGTCAGCTGGCCGATCGTCCGCGGCCTCGCCACGGGGGCCGTCGCCCGCAACCTGATCACCGAGGACCAGCGCGACGGCCTGTACGCCGACCTCACAGCCGCCGCCGAACAGGGCGCGTTCCATCTCTCGGTGACGATGTACGCCGCCATCGCCCACCGGCCGCGCTGAGTTCGCCCGCGCAGTAACCGCACCGGAAGTCGGCCGGTCCGACTTCTGGTGCACGGCGATCGGCCCAGCTCACCCGCCCAGTCCGTCAGCCCAGTCCGTCAGCCGGGCGAAGTCGTCCGCCGTCAGGCCGACCTTCGGGTCGACGTGGTGGAGGAGCGCCGGCCCGTCGTGGTGGGCCCGGGCCCAGGCGCGGTCCGCGTCCGTGATGTTGTCGTCGACCCACGCGAAGGGGCGGCCCCGCGCCCAGGCGACGACCTCCGGCGTCTTCCAGAACACCCCGCCCTCCGGCTCGGGCCGGGGATCGGACCAGGCGATGAAGGGGAGTTCGGGAAGCCCCAGGAGGGGCCCGATGAAGGAGTTGGCCTCCTCCTCCCAGGTCGTCGCCCACACCAGGTCGAAGGGCAGCGCGGTCAGCGCCGGCCCGTGCCCCGGGTTGAGCCACACCCGCAGCGGCTTCGGCGCCTTGTGCGGCAACCCCCACGCGGCGAGCCGCCGCCGCTCGGCAGCCACCCAGCCCGGCGTCATCAACCGGTGGGTCTCGTAGCCCGCGGGCCGCCGGTGCGGCTTCGCCGCATCCGGGTTCAACGGACCGTCCACGTCCACCAGCAGCACCGGCCGTACCATCCCGCACCCCCCTCGATCGTCCCCACGCTACCGGCCGGGATGAGCGGCGGCCCATCGCATTTTCCTCAGCGGACCTTGTCGGCGACGTGCCCGCGCGGCGGGGTGAAGCCGTGGCCATTCCCTTCTTTCGCGACGGCATGCGGGGTTCGGTGACGCTGATGCTCGAACGCGTCGATGATCCCGCTGGAGTCGGCACGCACCCCTCGACCGCCGGCTTCCCGTCGGGTCCGCCGTCCGGGCGTACGGGCCCGCTACTTTCCAACGACACCGTCAGCGAGTTCGCGGGCGATGTCCAAATGACCTGCGTGGCGGGCGTACTCCTGCAGCACGTGGGAGAGGATCCAGCCGAGCGACGGCCGTTGCTCGTGGGCGTCGCCGGTGAACCGGCCCCCGGCGGAGCTGTCGGCCTTGAGTGCTGCCCCGGTGACGATGGCGCGAGTTCGTTCGCCTCCGGCGTATAGCGCTGCGAGTAGCTCGGTGACGGTCTCCTCCGGGCCGACGTGCCACCGCCCGGACGCGTCCTTGTCCCCGTGTGGTTCCGGAACGGGCTCGCCCAGGAATCCCCACCGCAGCCACCGCCGTTCCATGTACACGAGATGCTTGATCAGCTCCAGCGGACTCCAGCCCGACGGCAGACGGCTGGTGCGCAGATCGCTCTCCGTCATGCCGGTGATCTTGGCGGCGACCGTCGAGCGGAGGAAGTCGAGGTAGCCGAGCAGCAGTTCCTGAGGATCGGACAGCTGCGGACTCGGCTCGGGTACGACGGATCTCATGGGGACGGATTCTGTCAGCTGAGGACGACGGCCCATGGCGCCGGGCCGGTTGGTGGGTCTACGTTGGCGCGGTGAGTGCTTCGTTCGGTGCCGTCCGAATACGGCGCGTGTTCTTCACCGTCGGCTGGGCAGTGCTCGTGCTGGTGGTCGTGGTGCCGCCGTTGGTGGTCGGGCCGGCGTTCGCGCGCTCGGGGCTGCTGGTCGTGCCCGGGCTGGTGGCCGTGATCGGCCCCGCGATCCTGCTGGATGCCGCGACGGCGCGGCGGAAGGGCTGGCGCGTGGCCGGGGGGTTGGTCCGGGCCCGCACCTGGTCGGGTGTGCGGGAGGTGGACTTGACGGAACTCGCCACCGTGCGCGGCTGGGAGCTGCTTTCGAAACGCGGCGCGGTGATGTTCGTGTCGGTGGTGGACCGCTCCGACAGGTGGGTGATCCTGACCGTCGACGAGGAGCGCCGACGGTTGATCGCCGACGCGGTGCGCAGGCACGGCGCGGGCTATGTCTCGCCTTGGGCCATGGGGTTGCTGGGCCTCAAGCCGACCCGGTGGTACGCCGCGGGCGGGCGCCTGCTCGGTTTCCTCTGCGTGATGATCGCGCCGCTGCCCGTCGCGATGTTCCTGGCCGCGGCGCTCGCCCAGCGCTGAATCCGGGCCGGAGTTCCGGGAGTGCCGCCCGTACTGGCTGTCGAGGGGAGCGGCGGTTCTCGTCGGGTGGTTCAGGCCAGGGCGGCGGTGACGGCGGCTTCGGCGTGGAGGTGGGCGGTGGGGAAGAGGGGGACGGGGCTGTCCTCGGGGCGGATGAGCAGTTCGATTTCGGTGCAGCCGAGGATGATGCCTTCGGCGCCCGCGGTGACGAGGTCGGCGATGATCCGGCGGTAGGCGGCGCGGGAGTCCTCGCGGACGGTGCCGAGGCAGAGTTCGTCGTAGATCACCCGGTGGACGAGGGCGCGGGAGTCGGCCTCGGGGGTGAGGACGGTCAGGCCGTGGGAGGTCAGGCGGCCGCGGTAGAAGTCCTGTTCCATGGTGAACGCCGTTCCCAGGAGGCCGACTTGGCGCAGGCCGGCGGCCTGGACGGCTTGGGCGGTGGCGTCGGCGAGGTGGAGCAGGGGGATGGTCACTGCCGCCGCGACCTGGTCGGCGACCTTGTGCATGGTGTTGGTGCAGATCAGCAGGAGTTCGGCGCCGGCCGCCTCCAGGGCGCGGGCCGCGTCGGCGAGGACGGTGCCGGCCTCCTCCCAGCGTCCGGTTGTCTGCAGGTGCTCGATGTCGGCGAAGTCGACGGAGTAGAGGACGAGTTGGGCGGAGTGCAGGCCGCCGAGGCGGTCGCGGGTGAGCTGGTTGAGGGTGCGGTAGTACTCGGCGGTGGATTCCCAGCTCATGCCGCCGATCAGGCCGAGGGTTTTCATGGGGCCAGTTATAAGGCAGATGGAGAACAAAAAGCAATCGTATAAGAATTACTTTGAGGTGCTCTTCCGGGGCACCCGGTGCTGCCACTCCCTGGTGAACACCACCGACCCGGCCTCCAGTGCCCGCAGCTGCACCGTGCTGAGGAAGTGTCCGGCGTCGCAGCGCAGTTGGGTGCGGGTCTGGACGGTCACGTCCCAGCCGAGGTCCAGGCGTTCCAGTCGGACGGTGCGGTCGGTGCGGGCCTGGGCGCTGAGCGGGGCGTCGGTGAGGATGCGGTAGGCGGTGACGGTGTGCTCGTCGCGGACCAGGCCGTCGGGGTGGGTGCGGGTGCCGTCGGTGGCGGGGGAGAGTTCGCTGCGCCATTCGTGGCGGCCGATGTCGTGGATGGTGACGTGTTCGGGCCGGGCGGTGAGCGGTTCGGTGAGGTGGATGTCGAGCGGGTCGGGCAGGGCCGGGGTCGCGAAGGTGACGGGGGCGGCGCCGACGTCCGCGGCCAGATGGCGGACGGGCAGGCTGAGGGTGGAGCGGGACGGGTCGAGGGCGTAGCCGGTGTCGTCGGCGGTGGGCCACACCCAGGGCCAGTAGGTGGAGGACAGGGCGAGTCGCAGCCGGTGTCCGGCGGGGACGGTGGTCGCGCAGGCGGCGAGTTCCACCTCGGCGTCCGGGTCGGTGGCGGCCAGGACGCCCCGGGTGAGCAGCGTGGAGGTGCCGTCCGGGCCGACGGCGCACAGCCGCGCGACCACCTGGGCGGGGGCGGCGTCGGGCCGCAGCCGCAACCGCGCCGTCGGCGCGCCGAGCAGTTCGATGGGCTCGGGCAGCGGCTGGGAGTCGAAGCAGACCGAGCGCCCGTCCTCCTCGCGCTGGTCCGGCGGCTGGTCGGCGGGGCGGCCGTGCGGGACGTACGCGCCGGCGTTGAGGCCGGTGTGCTGGGGGGAGCGGACGTGGACGTACCGGTCGTGGGAGGCGGTGCCGGCGGTGCTCAGCTGGCCGTCCAGGTCGTAGTGGATCTCCCGGACGTCGGGGGAGGGCCAGGCCTCGTCGCCGGTCCAGCGGGTGCTGATCCAGCTGCGCAGGGCCGGTTCCTTGAGGGCGCCGGTGTCGACGCCGCGCAGCCAGTGGTCCCACCAGCGCAGGGTTTCGGGCAGGGCGGTTTCGGGCAGCCCGTGCGGCCAGGGGCCGAGCAGGGCGCGTGCGGTGGGGGATTCGGCGAGCAGTCGCAGCACGAAGGAGCAGGACGGGTCGCCCCAGCCGGCCACGGCGAACACCGGGACGGACACCGGCACGGTGGTGTCCCCGGCGGCGAGCCAGGTGTCGACGGGGGGTTCCAGGGATTCGAGCCGGGCCAGCCAGGCGGGCCGCCAGGCGTCGCCGAGGTGGCGTGGGTCGGGCGGGAGGGCGGCGTCGGCGACCAGGGCGGTGAGCCGGGTGTGGAGGTCGGCGGCGAGGACGGCGCCGCCGAGGCGGTGGCCGCCTTCGGGGCAGGCGGTGACGGCCGCGCCGACGGTCTCCGGCAGCCGGGCGGCGAGCCGCAGCGCGGTGGTGCCGGCGGCGCCGACGCCGAGCAGGCCGACCCGGCCGTTGCTCCAGGGGCGGCGGGCGAGCCAGTCGACGGCGGCGGTGCCGTCGGCGAGTTCCTGTTCGCCGCCGGGTTCGCCGGGCAGTCCGCCGGAGTTGCCGTGGCCCCGGGTGTCGACCCGGACGGCGGCGTAGCCGTGGCCCGCGTACCAGGGGTGGCGACGGGCGTCCTCGGCGGCGGTGCGGTCGGAGAGGCGGTCGGCCGAGTACTCCAGCAGGACGGGGACGGGCTCGTCGCTGACCGGGCGCCACAGGCGGGCGGCGAGCTCGGTGCCGTCGGGCAGCGGGATGCGGAAGTCCTCGCGGGTGGTGTGGAACGGGTACGACGGCATGGCCGCTCCCATCGGGTCCCGGGCCGGTGAGTGCCGGTCGGCCCGCGGCGCGGACGGGGACCGCGCCGCGGGCGTCGGCATTTCGACCCTAGGGGAGGAACCGCCCGTTTTCCTGGCGAGGGCCCGCGGTACCCCCGGTCCCGGACGGAGACCGTCCCGTAATTGCGCATGACTTGCACCTGCTCGCCCGAGGGGGGAAAGATGGCCCAGCTCCGCCCGGACCACCCGAAAGGACCACACGATGCCCAGCGCCGCCCCAGGTGCCCCGGCAGGTGCCCCAGCCGTCAGATGGCGCGACCGGCTCACCCGTGAGGAGTGGATCCGGCTGGCCGGGATGGGCGGCTTCATCCTCGCGCTGCACGTCATCGGCTGGTTCACGCTGCTCGCGCTGGTCGCGCCCGAGCACTACGACGTCGGCGGCCAGGTCTTCGGCGCGGGCATGGGTCTGACCGCCTACACCCTCGGGATGCGGCACGCCTTCGACGCGGACCACATCGCGGCGATCGACAACACCACCCGCAAGCTGATGGGCCAGGGCAAGCGGCCGCTGTCGGTCGGCTTCTGGTTCTCGCTCGGGCACTCCTCGGTCGTCTTCGGCCTCTGCGCGCTGCTGGCCTTCGGCATCCGCACGCTCGCCGACCAGGTCCAGGCGGACGACTCGACCCTGCACAAGATGACCGGCCTGATCGGTACGACCGTCTCCGGTTCGTTCCTGCTGCTGCTCGGCCTGATCAACCTGGGCGCCTTCAACGGCATCCTCAAGGTGTTCCGCCGGATGCGTCACGGTGAGTACGACGAGGCCGAGCTGGAGCGCCAGTTGGAGCGGCGCGGGCTGATGAACCGGATCCTCGGCAAGGTCACCCGGGCGGTCACCAAGCCCTGGCACATGTACCCGGTCGGCCTGCTGTTCGGCCTGGGCTTCGACACCGCCACCGAGGTGTCCCTGCTGGTGCTGGCGGGCGGCGCGGCGGCCTTCTCGCTGCCCTGGTATGCGCTGCTGACGCTGCCGATCCTGTTCGCCGCGGGGATGAGCCTGCTGGACACCATCGACGGCTCGTTCATGAACTTCGCGTACGAGTGGGCGTTCTCCAAGCCGGTCCGCAAGATCTACTACAACCTGACCGTCACCGGTCTGTCGGTGCTGGTGGCGCTGGTCATCGGCCTGGTCGAGCTGGTCGGCCTGCTCGGCGAGAAACTGGACATCACCAGTGGGCCGATCGCCTGGGTCGGCGGCCTGGACCTCAACTTCGTCGGTTACGCGATCGTCGGGCTGTTCGTGCTGACCTGGGTCGGGGCGATCGCGTTCTGGAAGTTCGGCCGGGTCGAGGAGAAGTGGTCGGCGGGGCTGGCGGCCGGTTCCGCGGCCGAGTCCGAGTAGTCGCGGGGAAGACCGAGGGGCCGGTGACCGGGGTCTGGTCACCGACCCCTCGGGGCTTTCCGGGGCGTCGCCGCGTTGCGATGCCACGACAGCGTTGCGATGCCACGGCAGCGTTGCGGCGCTTTGCCGCGTTGTGCAGCGCCATCGCGTCGGCCCGCTGTCGCGTCGGCCCGCTGTGCCGCTTCCCGGCGCCCTACCGCAGCGCGGCGAGCACCGCGTCCGCCATCACCTTCTCGCCGGTCGCGTTGGGGTGGAACGGCACGGCGGGCGAGCCGGGCAGGGCGCCCTCGATCCAGCGGTCGTCCGAGCAGACGTCGTGCCCGCGGGTGGGTGTCGCGGTGTCCACGTAGGTGGCGCCGTTGGCGGCCGCGGTGGACTTGAGGGCGGCGTTCAGCTTGTCGAGCACGCCGTGCATGTACTCGACGTCGCCCGGGGTCACCGGCTGGCGCAGGACGCAGGTCGAGCCGTCGGCGGGCAGCACGGACGGGTAACCGACCAGCAGCACCTTGGCCTTGGGCGCCTTGGTGTGGATCTGCCGCAGGGTGGTGGCGATCTGCGGGGCGATGGTGGTGTTGATCCGCTCGGCCAGGTCGTCGTTGCCGTACTGCCAGGACCAGCTGCTCCAGTCCCAGTAGCCGTGGTGGTAGACGTCCTTGCAGGGGGTGCCGAGCGGGTTGACGGCGGCGCCCGCGATGCAGGTGGCGACCAGTTCGCCGAGGCCGAGGTCGCTGGTCGCGAGGTCGTTGCCGCCGATCCCGAGGGTGACCAGGTCGGTGTCGGCGCTCACCGAGTCCAGCTGGGGGTCGTTGACCCGGATGAAGGCGTCGTACTGCGGCTGCGTCATGGCCTTGACCTTGGCGGCGGCGCAGGTGACGTCGGTGTAGCCGCCGGCCCCGAGCGAGGCGGCGACCAGGTGGCCGTAGTTGTGGTCGGAGCGCAGGCACAGGCCGGCCGACTGGCCGGGCACCCCGGCGCCGGCGGCGTAGGAGTCGCCGAGGGCCACGTAGTGCTTCGGGGCGGGGGTGGCCGCCTGGGCGGTGGTGGAGGTGAGCGCGAGGGCGGCGCCGACGGCGACGGCGGCGAGGGCGCTGGAATTGCGGAGTCGCCGGGAATTCCGGGCAGGGCGGAGCACGGTTCCTCCTGGGGGAGAGAAACGACGGGTGGGGGTTGTGCTGAGCCGGGCCACAGCTACTCGCAGGTAAGTTACTGCCAGGTTTCGTCGCCGTCCATGGTTACGGCGGGATTTCCGGAAATCCCGTCAGATGGCACTGGGTGACATTTCGAATTCCGCTCCACTGCGTTTCGGAAATGACGCCGATACGTGCGGTGGCGGAATTCGGTTCACTCGGCGGAGCCGTCCGTGGACCACTCGGCGGGGCTGTCCGTGGACTCGGCGGGGCCGTGCGCGGACCGCTCGGCGGCGTTCGCGGATCGGCTGCGGGCGGCGGCGAAGGAGACCAGGACGACCGCGGCGAGCAGACCGGTCACGGTCACCAGGGCCCCCAGGACCATCAGGAACGCCGCGCCGATCAGCTTGCCGGGCAGGGTGGGGGAGTCGCTGCCGGAGTGCCAGACCACCCGGTTGCCGGTCAGCAGGGCAAGGTCGACCGTGCCCTGCTGCCCGTCGTCCACGTGCTGCCGGGAGTCGACCGCGGTGTCGCGGTGGTCGCCCATCAGGAAGGCCCGCCCGGGCGGGACGGTGACGTCGAAGTCGCGGGTGCAGGTGCCGGCCCGGCGGGCGGCCGGCTCGTCCAGCGGCCTCCCGTCCAGGCTGAGCCGCCCGTCGGCGCAGGCGATGCGCTGGCCGCCGAGGGCCATCACCCGGAAGACGGGGGAGCCGGGCAGGCCCCAGGGGGAGTCGACGATGTGGATCTCGCCGCGTCGGACGTCCGAGGCCGCGACCTCGTCGGCGAGCATCCGGTCGCCCGGCCGGAGGTCCGGTGCCATCGCCGTGCCGTCCATGCGGTGGACGGAGTAGCCGCCGGTGAGGACCACCGAGAGTCCGAGCGCGCCGCACAGCAGGCCGAACACCGCCACGGCCACCGCGAACCACAGGCCTCGGGCCCTTCGCTTCGGCATCCGCCCGTTCCTCTTTCCTCGGCCGCTCGTCGGTCGGACCGTCGGCCGGATCCTATTTCAGGCGACTCGGGCGGCCCTCGGGGGCCTGCGGCCTGACAGGTACAGTTCCGGTGCAGAGCGTGCCGTCGACCGGGGCCGCCGACCAGGAGGGGGACCAGAGCGGATGAGCCGCCGAGACCGTGACCGTGACCGCGAGGGCAAGCGGGGCGCGGGTTCCCCGGTGACCGTCACCGTCTGCCGGGGCTGCTGCTGCGGCACCGAGGCGAAGCACCCGGGGGTGGACCACGCGGGGCAGTACGAGCGGCTGCGGACGGCGGTCGGCTCGGCGGGCCGGGTCCGTGCGGTCACGTGCCTGGACGTGTGCACCCAGTCCAACGTGGTGGTGGTCGGCCCGTCCAGCGAGGGGCGGGCGGCGGGCGGGCGTCCGGTCTGGCTCGGCTTCGTGCTGATGGACGAGATGATCGACGACATAGCCGCCTGGGTACGGGCGGGCGGGCCCGGCCTCGCCGATCCGCCCGGACTGCTCGACCTCCAGCTGATCTCGGTCTCCCGCCGGGTCCGCGAAGGCCTGCCGGAGTGACCGGATACCACTGACGGGCCGTCAGATCCATGCTCCGGGACGGCTTCGGGGCCAGGCCACTACCATGACCGGTGGCATCGAGCGGTTCCGCGCAAAGGGAGGAAGACGATGACGACGGTCTGCCGTATCTGCGCGGGCACCGGCCGCACCGCCGGCCTCAACTGCCGCACCTGCCAGGGCACCGGCACCACCGAGGTGGGCGGCGGGGGCGGCAACTGCTTCCTCTGCGACGGCACCGGGGTGTACGTCCGCTACCGGGTGGACGCGACCGGCGCCAAGCAGCCCTACCGGGACGAGATCTGCCGCACCTGCGACGGCACCGGCAACCGGTCCGCGAACCTCTGGGACGAACCGTCCGGCTGACGCCCGTTCCGTCCGGCACCCGTTCCGTCCGGCACCCGTTCCGTCCGGCACCCGTTCCGTCCGGCACCCGTGCCGCCCGGCGCGCGCCCTGCTCGGTCCGCGCCGCAGGCCCGGGTCATGATCCGGCATCACTTCGATGGGGACATGCTCTTTGCCTGGCCATGGTCCAACGTTGGTGTCCGATTGGGGCGCGCGCTGAGGCCCGTTCACCGGAAGTCCGCGTGCGGTCAACGCACCGCTGACAGAGTCCCGCGCATGGATATCCCCAACATGGGCGTGCCGGCCAAGCTTGCCGACCGCATGAGCACGGCCGAGCAGCACGAGTACCTGCGGGCCCGTTTCTCCCGCCGCCGCATGCTGCGCGCCGGCGCGGTGACCGTGGGCGCCGTCGCCGTCGGCGGTGCACTGGGCAGTGCACCGGCCTTCGCCGCGCCGGCCGGACCCCAGCTGCTGACCGGCGCCACGACGGCCGGCATCGACGGCTCGCTGGTCGCGCCGATCGGGCGTCACCTCCAGTTCGGCGCCGAGCCGGACACCCAGTTCCGCATCTCCTGGCAGGTCCCGGCGCCGGTCAAGAAGCCGTTCCTGCGCTTCGGCCGGCACCCGTGGGAGCTGAGCCACAAGATCCAGGCCGAGGTCCGCGCCCTGCACACCCCGGCGCTGACCCCGAACAGCCAGCCGGTGGACCAGTACTACCTGCACGTGGCGCTGGAGGACCTCCAGCCCGACACCACCTACTACTACGGCGTCGGCCACGAGGGCTTCGACCCCGCCTCGCAGCAGCAGATCTCCACCCTGCACACCTTCCGCACCGCGCCCTCCCGGGACCACCGCTGGGGCAAGGTGTACGAGCCGTTCACCTTCACCGCCTTCGGGGACCAGGGCGTCAGCGCCCACGCGGCCGGCAACGACAACGTCATCAAGGCCCAGAAGCCGGCCTTCCACCTGCACGCCGGCGACATCTGCTACGCCGACCCGGCGGGCTCCGGCACCGACCCGGACAAGTCCGTCTTCAACGCGAAGACCTGGGACGACTTCCTGGTCCAGACCGAGACCGTCGCCGCCGACATCCCGTGGATGGTCGCCTACGGCAACCACGACGTCGAGGCCTGGTACTCGCCCAACGGCTACGGCGGCGAGAACGCCCGCTTCTTCCTGCCGGACAACGGCCCGGACCCGCGCAAGGTCCCCGGCGTCTACACCTTCCGCTACAAGAACGTCGGCGTCATCTCGCTGGACGCCAACGACGTCTCCTACGAGATCCCGGCCAACCTGGGCGTCTCGGCCAACAGGCAGACCACGTGGCTGGAGCGCACCCTCAAGGATCTGCGGAGCGACGAGACCGTCGATTTCGTCGTGGTCTTCTTCCACCACTGCGCCTTCTCCACCACCGTCGCCCACGCCTCCGAGGGCGGCGTCCGTGAAGCCTGGGTGCCGCTGTTCGAGAAGTACCGGGTGGACCTGGTCATCAACGGCCACAACCACATCTACGAGCGCACCGACGCCATCCTCGGCAACAAGGTCTCGAAGCAGGTGCCGAGCGGCGCCACCATCGAGCCGGCGAAGGACGGCGTGGTCTACGTGACCGCGGGCGCGGCCGGCCGCAGCCTGTACAAGTTCGACGTGCCGGACACCTACGAGGGGCACGAGAACCACCAGGACGAGGTCACCACCTACTACTGGAGCAAGGGCCGGGTGAAGACCCCCGAGACCATCCAGTGGTCGCGGGTGCGCTACACCGGCTACTCCTTCATCAAGGTCGACGTCACCCCGGCCCACCTGGGCCAGAAGTCGGTCATGAAGGTCACCGCGCTGGCCGAGAACGGCAGCCAGATCGACAACTACACGATCCTGCGCAAGGTCGGCGAGGGCTGGGACTCCGGCAGCGACGACGACGGGCAGGGCGGCGGCTGGGGCTGGTAGGGCTCCGCGGCCGTGGCGGTGCCCCGGCTCCGAGGTCCTGCGAACCTCGGAGCCGGGGCCTGTTCCCCGGTGCGTTCAGCGCCGGGGCCCGTACATGATCACGCCGACCCCGGCCAGGCAGACCAGCGCGCCCAGCACGTCGTAGCGGGTCGGCCGGAAGCCGTCCACGACCACGCCCCACAGCAGCGAGCCGGCCACGAACACCCCGCCGTAGGCGGCCAGCACCCGGCCGAAGTCGGCGTTCGGCTGCAGCGCCGCGACGAAGCCGTACGCGCCCAGCGCCACCACGCCCAACCCGGCCAGCCACCACGGCCGTTGCTCCCGCACGCTCTGCCAGACCAGCCAGCAGCCGCCGATCTCGGCGAGTGCGGCGACGGCGAACAGGGCGATGGAACGCAGGGTGGTCATGGCTGGTCAGCGTACGTGCTGCTGCCGCCGCTGCTGCCGCTGCTGCCGCTGCTTCCGGTACATCGCTGCTGCCGGTACGTCGCTACTGCCGGTACGTCGCCAGGAAGCGTCCGATCCGGTTGATCGCCGTCTCCAGGTCGTCGGCGCGCGGCAGGGTGACGAAGCGGAAGTGGTCCGGGCGGGGCCAGTTGAAGCCGGTGCCCTGGACGACGTGGATCTTCTCGCGCAGCAGCAGGTCCAGCACGAACTGCTCGTCGTCGACGATCCGGTGCACAGCCGGGTCCAGCCGGGCGAAGGCGTACAAGGCGCCCTTGGGCTTGACGCAGCTGACGCCGGGGATCTCGTTGAGCGCCTTGACCGCGATGTCGCGCTGCTCGGTGAGCCGGCCGCTCGGCAGGACGAGGTCGTTGATGGACTGGTGGCCGCCCAGCGCGGCCTGGACGGCGTACTGCGCGGGCACGTTGGGGCACAGCCGCATGCCGGAGAGCATGGTCAGGCCCTCCAGGTAGTCGGTGGCGTGCTGCTTGGGGCCGGAGACGACCAGCCAGCCGCTGCGGAAGCCGGCCACCCGGTAGGCCTTGGAGAGGCCGTTGAAGGTGAGGGTGAGCACGTCCTCGGCGAGCGCGGCCAGGCAGTGGTGCTCGGTGCCGTCGTAGAGGATCTTGTCGTAGATCTCGTCGGCCAGCACCATCAGCTGGTGGCGGCGGGCGAGGTCGAGGATGCCCTCCAGCAGTTCCTTCGGGTAGACCGCGCCGGTGGGGTTGTTGGGGTTGATGACGACGATCGCCTTGGTGCGGGCGGTGATCTTGGCGGCGATGTCGTCCAGGTCCGGGTACCACTCGGCCTGCTCGTCGCAGAGGTAGTGCACGGCCTTGCCGCCGGCCAGCCGGACGGAGGCCGTCCACAGCGGGTAGTCCGGCATCGGGACGAGCACCTCGTCGCCGTCGTCCACCAGCGCGGTGATCGCCATCTGGATCAGCTCGGAGACGCCGTTGCCGAGGTAGACGTCATTGACGCCGACGCCCTCCACACCACGCTGCTGGTAGTACTGCACCACCGCGCGACGGGCCGGCAGGATGCCGCGCGAGTCGCTGTAGCCGTGCGCCGAGGGCAGGTTGCGGATGATGTCCTGGATGATCTCCTCGGGCGCCTCGAAGCCGAACGGAGCCGGGTTGCCGGTGTTCAGCCGCAGCACGCTGTGCCCGGCCTCCTCCAGGGCGTTGGCCTGGTCGACCACCGGGCCCCGGATCTCGTAGCACACGTCATTGAGCTTGCTGGACTGTCGAAACTCCATCTGCGGCCTCCCGACCGTCACCACCGCTCCGTTGCTTCTGCTTTGTTCTACCAAGCTGGCACTTGGAAAGTCCAACCTCTTGGCTATGCTGATCCACATGTCACGCCGAAGCTACGACCAGTACTGCGCCGTCGCCCGCGCCCTGGACGCGGTGGGGGAGCGCTGGAGCCTCCTGATCGTCCGTGAACTCCTGCGCGGCCCCCGCCGCTACACCGACCTGCACGCCGACCTGCCCGGCGTCTCCACCGACATCCTCGCCGCCCGGCTCAAGCAGCTGGAGGGCGAAGGGCTCGCGGAACGGCGCCGACTGGAACGGCCGGCCAACGCCACGGTGTACGAGCTCACCGAGCGCGGCCGCGAACTGCGGCCGGTGATCGAGGCCCTGGGGGAGTGGGGGCTCGGCGTCCTCGGCGAACAGCGGCCCACCGACGCGGTGCGCGAGCACTGGTTCACGGCTCCGAGCGCGACCGTCGCGGGGTGAACGCACCTCGGGCGTGAACGCACCGCAGGCGGGGCGACGGGTCCGACGAAGGGGTCCGGTGAAGGGGCGGCGGCAAGGCCCCCGTCGCCGGCCGCCGCCCCGTGGACCCAGGATGGCGCAGCGCGATAAACGCACAATGGACGCCGAATGAGCGGCCGGGCCCCCGTCGCACTGGTTGGTAAGTGCACGCGTACGATCGTCGGACCGCGGAGCCATCTCAGGAGAGCGGAGGCAGCCCGTGCCCACCACCAGCCGCAGCTACACCAGCTACACCAGCTACGTCGCCATCGGGGACTCCTTCACCGAGGGCATGTGCGACGACCTCCATCCCGACGGCCACTACCGAGGCTGGGCCGACCGGGTCGCCGCCGCGCTCGCCGGCGAGGCCGACGACTTCCGGTACGCCAACCTCGCCGTCCGCGGCAAGCTCATCGGCCAGATCCACGACGAGCAGCTCGCCACCGCGGCCGCGATGGGCGCCGAACTCGTCACCCTGGCCGGCGGCCTCAACGACGTCCTGCGCCCCGGCTGCGACATCGACCGGGTCGAGCGGCTGCTCGGCCGCTGCGCCGAGGAGCTGCGCGCCACCGGCGCCACCGTCGTCCTGTTCACCAGCACCGACCCCACCCGCAGGATGGCGGGCGGCAGTCGGCTGCTGCCCGCCATCCTGCGGATGAAGGCCTTCGTCCAGGAACTCGGACAGCAGGACGGCGTCGCCGTCGTCGACCTCTTCTCCGCACCCTGCTTCGACGACCGCCGGCTCTGGGCCGAGGACCGCCTGCACCTCTCGCCCGAGGGCCACCGCCGGGTCGCCGAAGGAGTCCTGGAGGCACTCGGCCGCCCCGCCGCCTTCGACTGGCGCGCCCCGCTGCCCGCCGCCGCCCCGCCCGGCCGCGCCGAGAAGCTGCGCTCCGACGCCCGCTGGCTGGGCACCCACCTCGGCCCGTGGATCGGCCGCCGCCTCACCGGCCGCTCCTCCGGCGACGGCCGGCCGCCGAAGCGGCCGGAGCTGCTGCCGTACCGCTGAGCCCGAGGTCCGAGGTTCTGGGTTCGAGGTTCGAGTCCGACGTCCGATGTCCGACGTTTGAGTCCGAGGTCCTAGTCGAGCCAGCTCGGCCCGGGGCTCTCCGCCTCCAGGACCAGGCTCGCCATCGGGGCGTGGGTGGTCCAGCCGAGCGCCGTGTAGAGCCCCTGGCCGGCCGCGGTGCCGACCAGCACGCCGGTACGGGCGCCCGCCTCGTACGCCCCGGACCGCAGGGCCCCCATCACCACGGAGCCCAGGCCCCGGCGGCGGTGCTCGGGCGCGGTGACGATCTGGTCCGGTACGGCCACCGCGCCGGCCAGGCCCGCCTGGCCGCGGGCGGCGAGGTGCCCGTCCTCGCTGCGCACCAGGGCGCGCAGCACGCCGCCCCTGGTCCAGGTGGTCAGGGTGTAGCCGGCCGGCCGCTCGGGCTTCTCGGGGGTGAGCGGGGCGGTCATCAGGAAGCCCGGCTGGTCCAGCCGCCACCGCGGGCCCAGCCAGGGCCGAACGGTCTCGTCCTCGGCGAACAGCTTCAGCCAGGTGGTCGGCGCGGTGGTCGCCTCGGCGAGCTTGCGGACCTCCTCCTCGGTCGGCTCGGGCAGCACGTGCCACCCGACCTCGCCGGTCGGCGCGCCGACGTCGATGGTCCAGCCCCAGGGCTGCTCCACCGGGTCGGCGGCGCCCCGGGAGACGGTCCAGCCGCTGATCCACATCCGGACCAGCTCGGTGATGTTCGACTGCGACATGGCGCGAATCCCCCGCGGGTAATGGTCTCTTATCGCCTTCATACCTTACCTGTAGGAGGGTCGGCCCGCCCAGTAATCTTGATGAGTTCGACCCGCCGGACTCCACCGGCGCCCAGCCCCTGGAAGGACCCCGGACGTGAGCGAGACCGAGTCGCCGCAGGACCCCACGGCGGCCGCGCCGACCCCGCTCCAGTCCGACTGCGGCAGCTGCTTCGGACTCTGCTGCGCCGCCCTGCCGTTCGCCGCCGGCGCCGACTTCGCCGTCGACAAGGCCGCGGGCACCCCCTGCCGCAACCTGCAGACCGACTTCAGCTGCGGCATCCACGCCCGGCTCCGCGACAGCGGCTTCCAGGGCTGCACCGTCTACGACTGCTTCGGGGCCGGACAGCGGGTCTCCCGGGTCACCTTCGGCGGGGTCAGCTGGCGTGAGGAACCCGCCGGCGCCAAGCCGATGTTCGACGTCTTCCCGATCGTCCGGCAGCTCCACGAACTGCTCTGGTACCTCACCGAGGCGCTCACCTTCGCCCCCGCCCGCCCCGTTCACCCCGAACTGCGGCAGGCCCTGGAGGAGACCGACCGCCTCGCCGGCGGCACCCCCGAGGAGATCCTCGCCGTCGACGTCCCGGCCCACCGCCGGCGGATCAGCGACCTCCTGCTGCGCGCCGGCGAACTCGTCCGCGCCGCCGTCCCCCGGCGCCGCGAACACCGTGGCGCCGACCTCTTCGGCGCCCGCCTGCGTGGCGCCGACCTCCAGGGCGCCAACCTGCGCGGCGCCCTCCTCGTCGCCGCCGACCTCTCCGGCGCCGACCTGCGCCTCGCCGACCTCATCGGCGCCGACCTCCGCGACGCCAACCTGGCCGGCGCCGACCTCACCACCGCCCTCTTCCTCACCCAGGCCCAGCTCAACGCCGCCCGCGGCGACGCCACCACCCGCCTCCCCGCCGCCCTCACCCGC
>NZ_MECK01000640.1 GCF_014596465.1 Streptomyces sp. CBMA123
CCTGCCCGCGCTGCTGGAGCGGGCCGCCGCCGAGCACCCGGACCGCCCGGCGCTGATCGCCCCCGACGCCGTCCCGGCCGGGCCCGGCACGGTACGCCTGGACCACCGCGAGCTGAACGCCCGGGCCAACCGGCTCGCCCACCTGCTGCTGGCCCGCGGGGCCGGCCCTGGGGACGTGGTGGCGCTCGCCCTGCCGCGCTCCCCGGAGCTGGTGGTCGCCCTGCTGGCGGTGCTCAAGACCGGCGCCGCCTACCTGCCGGTGGACCCGCGCTACCCGGCCGAGCGGATCGCCCACCTGCTCGGCGACGCGGCGCCCGTCCAGGTGCTGGCCGTCGACGGGGTGGACCTGCCCCCGACGGCCGCCGTCCCGCTGCTGCTGGACGCCCCCGGGACGCTCGCCGAACTGGCCGGGCACCCGGACACCGACCCCGGCGACGCCGACCGCACCCGGCCGCTCACCCCGCAGGACACCGCGTACGTCATCTACACCTCCGGCTCCACCGGCCTGCCCAAGGGCGTGGCGGTGCCGCACGCCGGGGCGGTCAACCTGGTGGCCGGCCTGCACGGCTTGCTCGGCCCGGGCCGCCGGGTGCTGCAGTTCGCCTCCTTCAGCTTCGATGCCAGCGTCTGGGAACTGGGCGCCTCGCTGTGCACCGGCGGGACCCTGGTGTTCGCCACCGAGGAGAGCCGGCTCGCCGGGGACCAGCTGGCCGCGCTGCTGGCCGAGCACGGGGTCGACCACGCCATCCTGCCGCCCCCCGTCGCGGCCGGGCTGCCGGAGGACGCGCCGCTGCCGGACGGTCTGCTGCTCGCCGTCGGCGGCGAGGCCTGCCCGCCCGCCCTGGTGGACCGCCTCGCCGGGCGGCTCGACCTGCGCAACGCCTACGGCCCGACCGAGGCCTCGGTCTGCGCCACCTGGAGCGAACGGCTGCGCCCGGGCACCGGCCCGCTGCCCACCGGCCGCCCGCCGATCGGCCGTCCGCTGGGCGGCCACCGGGCGTACGTGCTGGACGCGGCGCTGGCGCCGGTGCCGGTCGGCGTCACCGGCGAGCTGTACCTCGCCGGGGCCGGCCTCGCCCGGGGCTACCCGGGCCGCCCGGTGACCACCGCCGAGCGCTTCGTCGCCGACCCGTACGGCGAGCCCGGCACCCGGATGTACCGCACCGGGGACCTGGTCCGCTGGCGGGCCGACGGCACCCTGGAGCACGTCGGCCGGGCGGACCACCAGATCAAGCTGCGCGGCTTCCGGATCGAGCCCGGCGAGATCGAGGCCGCGCTGACCCGGCACCCGGTGGTGGTCCAGGCCGCGGTACGGGTGCGCAGCACGCCGGCCGGCGTCCAGCAGCTGGTCGGGTACGTGGTGCCGCTGCCCGGGGTGGCCGCCGTCGACGTACCGGTGCTGCGCGCCTTCCTCGGCGAGTCGCTGCCCGCCCACATGGTGCCGGCCGCCCTGGTGACGCTGCCCGCGCTGCCGCTGACCGCCAACGGCAAGCTGGACGTCCGGGCGCTGCCGGAGCCCGGGGCGGACCCGATGCTGCCGGGCCGGGCCGCGGACCGGGCGCGTCCGCCGCGAACCCCGGCTGAGGAGGTGATCGCGGTGGTCTTCGCGGAGGTCCTCGGGCTCGAACGGGTCGACGCCGACGGGGACTTCTTCGCGCTCGGCGGTGACAGCCTGCGCTCGGTGCAGATCGTCGGCCGGGCGGCGAAGGCCGGGCTCACCCTCTCGCTGGCCGATGTGTTCACCCACAAGACGGTGGCGGCCCTGGCCGCCGCCGCCCGGCCCACCGAGCGCGGGCCGCTCCCGTCGGCGCTGCTGGAGCCGCTGCTGGCGATCCGGCCCGGCGGCGGCGCCGAGCCGCTGTTCTGCGTGCACGGCGGCGTCGGCTTCGGCCTGCCGTACGCCGAACTGGCCGCGCACCTGGACCCGGACCGGCCGGTGTACGCGCTGCAGTCCGACGGCATCGCGGCGCCGGCCGGGCAGTGGCGCAAGCCGGTCGGGGTGCGGGAGTTGGCCGCCGAGTACCTGGCCCGGATCCGGCGGGTGCAGCCGCACGGCCCGTACCACCTGCTGGGCTGGTCCTTCGGCGGGCTGGTCGCCCACGAGATGGCCGTGCAGCTCCGGGTGGCGGGCGAGCCGGTGGCCTTCCTGGCGGCGCTGGACGTCCAGCCGGTGCGGCCGGGGGACCCGAACCCCACCGATCAGGAGATCCGGTCCGCCTTCCTGAAGCACCACGCCGCCGGGGCGGGGGTGGACGGGGCGGAGCTGTCCCGGCTGATGACCGTGATGCGACACCACACCGACATCGCCCGGGAGTTCACCCCCGGACGGTTCGACGGGGAGCTGCTGCTGTTCGTCGCGGACGGCGCCGGGAGCGGCCTGGCGGCCGAGCGCTGGCGGCCTCACCTCGGCGGCCCGCTCACGGTGCACCGGGTGCCCTGCGACCACGAGGAGATGCTGAACCGGGAGGCGGCCGGGCGGATCGGTGCGATCACCGACGCCGCCCTGCGCCGCCTCGGCTGACGCGCGGCGACGGGCAGGCCGGATGCCTGCCCGTCGCCGTTCGTCGGGTGCGGGGTGAGCTGCCCTCACCCCGGGATCAGAGGGAAGGGTCCTGCATCAGGATGGCCTGGTACAGGTGGTGGAGCCGCCGGCTCGGCTTGAGCCCCAGCTCGTCGTCCAGCCACTTGCGGGTGCGGTGGAAGATGTCCACGGCCTCCGACTGGCGGCCGCAGCGGTACAGCGCGATCATCAACTGCTCGCTGAAACGCTCCCGTTCGGGGTACTGGGCGAGCAGCTGCTTGAGTTCGGCGACCACCGTGCCCGCCTCGCCCGCCTGGAGCTGCGCCGCGATCAGGTCCTCGCGGGCGGTCTTGCGCTGCTCGTCCAGCCGTAGGGCGACGGCCCGGCACCACGGCCCGTCGCTGGTGTCGAGCAGGGCCGGTCCGCGCCACATCGCCAGCGCCGACCGGAGGGTGTCCATCGCTTCGTACGGCCGGTGTTCGACCAGCCCCGCGCCCTTCTCCGCCGTCCGCAGGAAGCGGTACGCGTCGATCGCTTCCTCCTGGACGGTCAGCATGTAACCGTTGTCGACGGTTCTGATGATCTCCTGGTCCGGTCTCTCCAGACCCAGTTCGGCCAGTGACTTCCGCATGCGCTTGACGTTGGCCTGGAGGGCGTTGCGCGCGTTCTTCAACGGCGCCTCACCCCACAGTTCGTCGATCAGTTCGTCGAAGGCGACCACCTGACCGGCGTTCAGGGCGAGCATGGTGAGCATGACGCGGTTCTTCTTCGCCCGTAACCCCACGGTGCGTTGACCGTCGCCGATGAGTAGCGGGCCCAGTATGGAGATGTGCACAAAATTTCCCCGTTCTTAGCGATGAACTCCAACCACGAGCTTTTCCGTTGAGTCCTCTAGGAGCCACTACCATCAGGGGTCAACTTGTTTGAAGGGGACTGAAAAAGGGGAAAAGCCCGGGTATCATTCGCGCCGGTCAAGTATCGGACACGGGTGGCTGGTCCTGCCATGTACCTTCGTACATGAGTTGGTGGACCTGGGCCACCAGGCCGGCCTGGAGCCGGGACTCCACTCCCAACTTCGCCATCACGCTGGCGACATGTGCCTTCACCGTGCGTTCCGTGACGTGCAGCCGGTCGGCGATGCCGCGATTGGAGTGCCCCGTCCCGATCAGGTCGAAGACCTGCCGCTCCCGCCCCGAGAGTGTGCCCACCCGGGCGAGTTCATCGCGCCAGCGCGTCGAGGCGAGGCCACCGTCACCGTGCCGGCCCACCACCACACCGCCCCCGCTTCCGTGGCGCGTTCCGTCGCCGATGCGGCCTCCGCCCGAAGGCTACGCGCATCGACGAACGCGTAAGCGATTCTACAACTCCCGTAACAAACCATCGCGGGACGGGCGGCGTCAAACCCCTTAAGGCGGCAGCGGGTTCACTGCGCATACGGACGAAGCGGCCGGGGCGGGGGGAGGGCCCCCGCCCCGGCCGTCCGGCCGGTTGTGACAGGTTGTTACGAAAGGGTCGTGCGGGCCGCCGCGGAGGCCGCCGCCGCGGCCACGATCGAGGGCAGCCGAGGGGGCCGGGCGACCGACTGGCGGGCCAGCCGGGAGGGCCACCAGGTCTTCCAGCCGAGCAGGGTGATCATCGCCGGCAGCACCACGATCCGGATCACCGTCGCGTCCAGCAGCACGGCGCAGGCCATGCCCACGCCCATCTGCTTCATCTCGATGTAGTTGAGCGAGGCCAGCAGCGCGAACACGCAGACCATCACCGCCGCCGCGCTGGTGACCACCCCGGCGGTGCGGGTGATGCCCTGCTCGACCGCCTCCCGCAGCGACAGCCCGCCGCGCGCCGCCTCCCGGATCCGGCTGACCACGAAGACGTGGTAGTCCATCGAGAGCCCGAGCAGGATCACGAACAGCATCAGCGGCATCCAGGCCACCACCCGGCCGGTGGACTCGAAGTGCAGCAGGTCCTCGGCCCAGGTGTGCTGGAAGATCAACGCGAGCACGCCGAACGAGGCCGCGGTGGAGAGCAGGTTGAGCGCCACGGTGATCAGTGCCAGGACGACCGAGCGGAAGGCCAGCGCCATCACCAGGAAGGTCAGCGCCAGCGCCACCCCGAGCACCCAGGGCATCTTGTCCATCACGTTCGCCCGGTAGTCCACGTCATAGGCCACGTCGCTGCCGCCCACCGCGAACTGGGCACCCTCGACGCTGCCGAGGGTCCGCGGGGCGAGGTCCTCGCGCAGCCGGGCCAGCGAGGCGCGGGCCTGGTCCGAGCCGCTGTCGAACCGGGTGCCGATCGCCACGGTGGCGACCGTGCCGTCCGCCGAGGTCCGCACCACCGGCGCCGGGTCGTGGACGAAGAGGTCGTCGGTCAGCGTGCGCCGGACCAACGCGTCGACGGCCGAAACGAGTTCGGCGCGCTCGCCGGGCGGCACCCGCACCGCCACCAGGTGGGTGTCGCACTGGCTCGGGAAGGACTCGGTCAACCGCTGGTAGGACTGCATCGCCGGGATCGACCGGGGCAGGTCGTCGATCCCGGTGGCCTTGAGCTTGAGCCCGAGCGCGGGCAGCGCGAGCACCAGCAGCGCCGATACCGAGGCCGCCAGGGCGATCACCGGGTGGCGCAGCGAGGGCTTGAGCATGGTCGACCAGAGTCGGGGCTTGACCCCGCCCTTCTGGGTGAGCCGCCACACCAGCGGCACCCGGGGGGCGTCCAGGTAGCGGCCGAAGCGGGACAGCATGGCCGGCAGCACTGTCAGCGAGGAGATGATGGCGATCGACACCACGATCACCGCGCCGGTCGCCATCGACTCGAAGGCGATGTGCCCGGCCAGGTAGAGCGCGCCCATCGAGACCAGCACCACCACCCCGGAGACCAGCACCGAGTGTCCGGAGGTGGCGGCCGCGATCTCGATCGCGTCGATGTTGTCGGTCCCCAACGCCCGTTCCTCGCGCTGGCGTTTGAGGTAGAACAGCGAGTAGTCCACGCCGATCGCCATGCCCATCAGGACGATGAACGGGGTCACCGGACCGGGGTCGGGGACGACCTGCGAGGCGATGCCCCACAGCCCGAGCCCGGCCAGCACCGAGGACAGGCCGAGCACCACCGGCACGCTCGCGGCGACGATCGCGCCGAAGACGAAGACCATCACCAGCAGGGTGACCGGCAGGCTGAGCACGGTCGCCTTGCCGAGGTCCCGGCTGAGCATCTCGTTCAGTCCGGCCTTGATCGAACCGGAGCCGACCAGTTCCATCCGTACGTCGCCGTGGCCCGGCCGGGCGTCGTCGACGGCGTCCAGCAGCGGCTGCACCCGGTCGGCGGCGGTCTCCGGATCCCCGTCGAGGGTGACCGGCACGAGCAGGGAGGTGCCGTCCGGGGCGGGCTGCGGCTCGCCGATCGAGGCGACCCCGGTGAGGCCGCGCAGGCCCCGGGTGGCGTCGTCCACGGCCGCCTGGGCCCGGACCGGATCGAGCTGCCCGCCGCCCCAGGAACTGACCAGCAGGTTCTCCACGGCCCGCTCCTGGAGGCCGCCGGCCCGGGCGATCGCGGCGGCCCGGCCGGACTGGCCGATCGCGAGGTCGGAGTTGGTCGCCTGCCGGGTGCCGGTGAGGCCGCCGACCACCAGTGCGCCGACCACGAACGCCACCCAGAGCGCGATCGCCCACCAGGGGTGGACCGCGCTCCACCGGGCCGCCCTGGTGATCACGTTCCTGCCTTCCACGATCACGTTCCCCTCCTTCTCGGCGCAGTCGCCCAGGCGCGGGCACGGGCCGGACCAGGGGTCCGGCCGTGCGGTGCGGTGTGCGTTCGTACCGAGAAATCTAATGACGATCCGACCCGCGACCACGGGTACAACTACGCCGATCCGAGGGGGAGTTTCTTCTACTTGACACCCTGTCGCGACTCGTCGTCCCGCGGTTGCCGCGCTGGACCGGAGTGCGCGGGTGCTCCTGGATACCACAGGCCCCACGACATGGCGAAGGGTCCGTCGCCCAACAGCGCGACGGACCCCGCGTACTCCTCCGACAGCGGCAGGTCGGCGACCCGCCAGGGACCGGCCAGTCCCGCCGGGGCGGGGGCGTCCGGGAGCCGCACCGTGGCCTGGCCGGCGGTGTGGGCGACCGGGAGGGCCAGGCCCTCGGTGAGCCGACCGCCCGAGGCCTTCACGCAGGCCTCCTTCCTGGTCCACAGCCGGGCGAACGCCGGACGGCCGCCCCTGGCCACCAACTCCCGCTCCTGGGCGGGGAAGAAGCGCCGGGACAGCCGGTCCACGTCCCGGCCGGAGCGGACCGTCTCGACGTCCACGCCGACCGGCCGCGGGGCCACCGCGAGCAGGGCCAGCTCCCCCGAGTGGGAGAGGCTGAAGTGCAGGCCGGGCGCGTCCGCCACGGCCGGCTTGCCCCAGCGCCCGCGGCTGAAGCGCAGCAGCTCCGGCGGACGGCCCAGCCGCTCGCCGAGCAGGATCCGGGTGGCGGCGTGCGCGATCACGAAGCGGCGCCGCAGTCCGGGCAGCCGGCCGCTGCGGGCGCGGGCCCGCTCCTCCGGGTCGAGCAGCCGCTCCAGCGCCGCGAGGTCCGACTCCGTCGCGGCGCCCGGTGGTTCGGATTCCGTCGCGGCGCCCGGCGGCCCGCCCTCGTCGGGCGGTCCTCCGGTCAGCGGGATGCGCCAGATCTCGACCGCTTGTCCCGTCCTGTTCAGAGCCGGTCCACCTTCCCGGTGTGCAGCCCCTGGAAGAGGGTGAGCTTCTGGATGTTCCTGGTCCCCTCCATGAACTCCACGCCCCGGGCGTCCCGGGCGAGTTTGTCCAGCAGGGGGTGGTCCAGCCGGGCGCCGGGGCCGAAGAAGCCGGGCGCGCGCAGGGTGACCTCCTCGGCCACCTGGCAGGCCCGCGCCTTGGCCGCCGAGGCGAGGTACCCGTCGGAGGGCCGGCGGTCCACCGCGAGGGCGGCCCGGTAGGTCAACTGCCGGGCCGCGTCGATCCGTCGGCCCAGCTCCTCGTACGCGTCCCGTTCCGCGCCGCACAGCCCCTTGCGGTTCTCGCCGATGTAGTCGTGCGCGGCCCGGGCGATCCCCAGGGCGATCGCCGCGACGCTCGGCCGCAGCCGGTTGAAGACCGAGACGATGCCCCACATCCCGCGCCGGGTCGGCGGCAGGTGGGCACCGAGCACCCGCTCGGCCGGGACGTGCACCCGGTCGAAGGTGACCCGGCACAGCTGCACCCCGCGCAGGCCCAGGGTGGGGATCGGCTCGGCCCGGTAGCCGGGGTCGGCGGTGTCCACCAGGACGGCCAGCACGCCGAGCCGCTCGGTGCCCGCGACCCGGGCGAAGACGGCGCCCAGGTCCGCCCGGGCGGCGTTGCCGACGTAGCGCTTCTCGCCGTCCAGCAGGTAGGAGCCGTCGCCCAGCGGGGTCAGCGTGGTGCTCATCTCGCCGATGGCGGAGCCGCGGTCCGGTTCGGTGAGGGCGAAGGAGGTCCAGCGCGGGCGTTCGGCCAGGTGGCCGTAGACCCAGTCCCGCTGGGCCGGGCTGCCGAGCACGCCCAGCAGCACCCCGGTCATCGACGCGCCGGGGGAGCCGAGCACCATCCCGGCGTCGCCGCGGGCCAGTTCCTCGCTCACCACGGCCCGCTCCAGGGTGGCCAGGCCGTGGGCGGGGCCGCTGCCGGGCTCGCCGCTCGCGCGGTCCCAGCCCGGGGGCGTCAGGTGGCCGGCCAGGAAGCGGACGGCGGGCAGGTCCAGGTAGCGGTGGACGGCCTCGGGGTCGCGGTCCAGTTCGAGGGCGCCCGCGCGCAGGTCGTCGGCCCACGCGCGGACGTGGCGGCGGGTGCTCCGGAGCGGGCTCGGCAGGGTGGTCATCCGACGCCTCCAGGCGCGTCGAGGCGCTGGGCCGGGGAAGCGTCGTGGAGGTGGGGCACGGGGACGTCGGCGAGGTGGGCGACCGGAGTGTCGTGGTGGTGGGCGACGGGGCCGGGCCGGCCGCAGTAGACGTCGGCGAGCAGCTCGGAGGCGTAGGCGTCCCGGCCGGGTCCCTCGGCGGTGAAGCCGTGGGCGCCGAGCAGCCGCAGCAGGGCGCGGTCGACCTCGGTGATCTGCGCCTGCAGCCGGGCGAGGGAGCGGGCGTCCAGCGGGTGGGCGGGGGTGCAGGGGTCGCACTCCTCGTCGGCCTCGGCCAGGCCGTCGAGCACGCCCGCGATCTCCAGTTGCTCGATCAGGGCGTCCGCGAGCGCACCCTTGACCAGCTGCTGCAGCAGCAGCGAGGTGCCCTCGACCCGGCGGGCGGCGAGGTAGGCGACGCAGGCCTCGCGCAGCCGCTCGGAGTGTCCGAGTCGCAGCCAGGCCAGTCCGGTGTCCCAGGGCCGGGGGCCGGGATCGGCCGGGGTGCGGGGAGGGGGATCGGAGTCGGCCGGGGTACGGGGAGTGGGAATGGGGGCCGCCGGGGTACGGGGAGCGGGGTGCAGGACGGCGAGGTCCGGCAGCGGGCCCAGTGCCTCCTCGTCCGGCAGGTCGCCGTAGCCGTCGAGGAGTTCGCGCGGTACCACCGCGTGTCCGCGGGGGCCGCGCGGTGGCGCGCCCGGGGAGAGCGCGCGGGACAGCAGGGTGAGGGCCGGCACGAGGCCGTCGGTGCGCGCACCGGCCCTCGCCTCGCGCCAGTGCTCCCGTACCTCGGCCGGAACGGTCATCTGTGTCTCCACTCCCCCGTGTCGAGCGTGCAGTAGGCCAGGGCGTCGCGGTCCCGGTCGTAGTCGGCGACCACCACCGGGCGGTTGCCGGCGCCGGTGCCCGGTCCGGCGTTGCTTCCTGTTGTGGCGTTGCTTCTTGTTGCGTCGTCGGTGCCCGGTCCGGCGTCGGTGTCCGGGGTGTCGTCCGTGCCCGGTGCGTCGTCGGTGCCGCGGACGGCGTCGAGCAGCGCGGACCAGCTCCCGGTGGCCGGACGACCGGCCGCCCCCCTGGCCAACGTGCCCTGGTGGGGCGGAAGTTCAGGTCCCTCGGCGAGACCGGCGCCGGCCACCAGGGCGGCGTCCGCCGGCCAGTGCGCGAACAGGCCGGGCCCGGGCCGCCCGAGGGCCTGGCCGCCCAGCGGGCGGTCGCCGCCGTCCCAGCGCAGCAGCAGCGCCACGGCGGCGTCGCCGCGCAGGCCGGCCGGGGAGTCGGTGGGCAGCGGGAACGGCTGGGTGCCCTGGTCCACGGCCAGCAGCAGCAACCGCGACCAGCCGCACCGCCGGGCGTACTCCACGGCCACCCGCAGCGCGCTGAACGGCGCCAGCCGGCCCTGGTCGGACAGCGCGAAGGCGAGCGGATCGCCCGGCAGCCGCCGCCGGACGCAGGAGGCGACCAGCTCGGTGTGCTCGAAGTCCGGGGCGGCGTAGGCGATCACCGCCATCTCGGGGGCGTCCTCGGCGTCCAGTGGCCCCAGCGCGTCCAGGGCGCCGTAGGCCAGCTCCACCGAGGTGCGCCGCCCGGCGGCGGCGAACTGGGCGCGGTCGAAGGAGGCCCGGTACGGCGCCCCGAGCTCCGCGTAGAACTCCTCCCGCGCGTCCCCCGGCTGGTACGGGGTGCCCCGGCCCGCCGGGGCGTACCCGGCCGCCCGGACCAGCCGGGGCAGGGCCGCCGGGCCGGCCGGGTGCGGGCGCCGGACCGCTGCGGTCGCGCGGAACATGCTCAGGCGCCCGCTTCCCCGGCGACGAAGCCGGCCAGCGAGCCGACCGTCTCGAAGTGGGTCATGTCCAGTTCGTCGGCGTCGAACTGGAGGTCGAGGATCTCCTCGATGGTGATGAGGAGTTCGAGCGCGCTGCTGGAGTCCAGGCCCAGCTCGTCGAAGAGGCGGACGTTCTCGTCGGCGCCGGAGACGTCCTTGTTGAGGACCTCCGAGAGGCCCTTGCGGACGGCGTCGACGAATCTGGGGTCGGTCGTGGTGTCGCTCACGGAGTGCTCCTCGCTGTGGTCCCGGCCGCCGGTCGGCGGGCGGATGCGGTCGTTCGGTGTGGTGTGGTGTGGTGCGGTGTGGTGCCGGGCCCGCTGTGCCTGCCTGCCGGCCGTGCGGGGTGCCGGGTGGTTCCGGGCGGCTCAGTCGTCCTGCGGGACCGGCCGGTACAGCCGTTGCCCGGCCAGCAGCGCGCCCACGTCGTCGCGCTCGCGGACCAGGTGCGCCCGCCCGTCCAGGACGAGCACCTCGGCCGGGTAGCCGTGGCTCAGGAAGTGCACCGGGGAGGCCGTCGGCCCGTACGCGCCGGAGCGCTGCACGCCGATCAGCTCGCCGGCGCGCAGCGGCGGCATCGGGACCTTCTTGCCGATCACGTCGTTGGGCGTGCACAGCGGCCCGGTGATGTGCCACGGCTCGGTGGCGGGCTCGTCCATCCGCTCCAGCGCGGCCATCGGGAAGTTGCGCTTGACGTACGAGCCGATGCCGACCGCCGCCATGTGGTGGTTGGTGCCGCCGTCGGTGACCGCGAAGTTCTCGCCCATCGAGGTCTTGGTGTAGCGCACCCTGGTCACGTAGGTGCCGGAGGCGGCGACCAGGAAGCGGCCCAGCTCCATGATCAGCCGGGTGTCGGGGTGCCGCTCGGTGAAGTCCTCGACCAGCGGGTTGATCCCGGCGGCCAGCACGGCGAGGTCGAGGTCCTTCTCGTTGTCGAAGTAGGCGATGCCGAGGCCGCCGCCGACGTCCACGGTCTCCAACGGGAAGTCCAGCTCGGCGGAGAGCCGTTCGGCCAGGTCGAAGATCCGCCGGGTGTTCTCGACGACCGACTCCTCGGACAGGATCCGGGTGCCCAGGTAGACCTGGACGCCCATCAGCCGCAGGTGCGGGTACCGGGCGGCCAGCCCGCGGCCCTCGGCCAGCAGCTGCTCCTCGTCGGTGCCGAACTGGCGCGGCTTGCCGCCCATGGTCAGGCCCGAACCCTTCACCTGGAAGCTCGGGTTGACCCGCAGCGCGACCCGCGCGGTGACCCCGCGCTCCGCCGCCAGCTCGTCGATCAGGCCCAGCTCCTCCACCGACTCGCAGACGATCGCGTGGATGTCCTGGTCCAGGCAGGCGGCCACCTCGGCGCGGCTCTTGCCGGGGCCGAGGAAGATGGTGTCCTGCGGGCGCACCCCGGCCCGCTGGGCGGTGACCAGCTCGGTCAGCGAGGACACCTCGGCGCGGGCGCCGCAGCTGTGCAGCAGGGCGCAGACCGAGATGTTGGGGTTCGCCTTCAGCGAGTAGAAGACCTCCAGCGCGGGGTGCAGCGCCGCGCGCAGGCCCCGGAAGCGGGTGGTGATCTCCTCGCCGTCGTACAGGTACAGCGGGGTGCCGAACTCCTCGGCCAGCTCGGTGATCCCGAGGCCCTGCACCTCGAATGCGACGCTCACGATCAGCTCCGTTCCGGGAAGGCCGCGAGGCGGCGGGTGATGTCGGTGTCGAGTGCCGCGATCTCCTCGTCGGAGGCACCGACCAGCACGCCGTACAGCCGGCCCTCGAAGCCCTCCGGGCTGTCCGCGGCCGTGCCGTGCGCGGCGTTAACGGTGGCGTAGTTGTTGACGAACAGGCCTCGGGGCCGCGCGCCCCGACCGTCGGGCCGGGTGCCGTCGGGCCGGGTGGCGTCCGGTGCCGGCTCGTCCCGTACCGGCCCGTCCAGCAGCAGGCCGTCCAGCCGTTCGGCCAGCTCGGCGAAGGGCAGCGGGCGGGTCAGCCGCAGCGGGTAGTGCCGGGCGACGGCGACGTCCTCGGGGCCGGCCAGCCCGCCCTCGTGCACCACGTTCTGGTAGGTGGACATGTTGTTGCGGGCGTTGATCTCGATCACCGGGTACAGGCCCTCGTCCGGGTCGACCATCGCGTCCACCCCGACCACGCCGTAGTAGCCGTCCGCGGCGAGCCGCTCGCCGAGCCGCAGCGCGGTCGCGGCGATCTCCGCGACCTGCCGGTCGGACAGCCGGGCCGGGATGCGGTGGCCCTTGTGCACCCCGCCCTCGGTGAGCAGCTCCTTGACGAAGTCGAAGTGCACGGAGCCGTCCCGGCCCACGGTGAACTGGTAGTTGAGGTCGCAGCGCTTGGCGACCCACTCCTCCACCACCAGCGCCGTGCGCGGCGCCCCGGCCCCGTCCTGGGCGGCCCGGGCGGCCTTCTCGGCCTGTTGGACGGCCATCCGGTGCAGCCGGCCCAGCCGGGCCGCGGAGTCCAGCACCACGATGCCCTTGCCGGACACCCCGAAGGCGTCCTTGAGCACCACCTTCCGCCCGGCGTCGAGCAGTTCACCGGCGGCCGCCACCGCCTCCGCCAGCTCCTCCAGGGTCTCGCAGGCCCAGCCGCGGGCCTGGCGGATGCCCAGCTCGTCGGCCAGGCGGCGGCTGTACACCTTGCTGTTGACCCGCTTGCAGACGGCCGCGGAGGGCGCGCCCAGCGGGAGCCCGGTCCGGGCGGCCAGCTCCTCCTCGACGGCGGAGATGCCGTGCGCGGTCAGCCGGGCACCGCCGGCGGTGAGGCCGGCCAGGGCGTCGAGCAGGGCCGGGTCGGCGAGGGCGTCCTCGCTGACGGTGCGCTGCGGGTCCTGGCCGGCCACCACGTGCACGGTGGGCAGCTGGAGGCCGAGGCCCTCCAGGTAGCCGCGGTAGCCGTCGTCCGGCGCGGTCTTCAGTACGACGTGGTCGTCCTTGCCGCCGAGCAGCAGGGTGAACTCGTCCATCCGGTTGACCACCGCGCTGCCCGCGTGCGAGGCGACCCGGGGCAGGGCGGGCTCGCCGAGCGCCCAGTGGTTCTCCACCTCGAAGTTGCCCAGGAACACCAGCGGGGTGTCCGGTGATCCGGTCACCGCGCGCTTGAGCCGCGCGCCGAAGCCGGCGGAGGGAAGGTGCATGTCGACCTCGTCCATTTCTCGTGTGCGCTCGGTCCGGCAGGGGGCCGTCGGTGTGCGACGGCCCCGTTCGTGCCGGACGGTCTCGTCAGTGCTCGAACACCATGGCGGCGAAGGTCGCCCCGAGCCCCACGCTGGTCATCAGGTAGCGGTCGCCGGGACGCAGCCGCCCCAGCTCGGTGGCCTTCTGCAGGTTGATGAAGGGGTCGGCGCAGAAGCAGTGGCCGGTCTCGCCGACCAGGTCGAGGTAGACCTTGTCCAGCGGCAGTCCGAGCTCCTTGCAGACGCCGATCCAGGACAGCCGGTTGACGTTGTGCGGCAGCACCAGCGCCAACTCCTGCAGCCCGCAGCCGGCTTCGGCGAGCGCCGCGTCGATCACCTCGCACAGGCCCGGTCCGTACAGTTCCTGGAACTCCTTGGCGGCGGTCCCGCTCATGATGAACTCGTCGCCGAACTGCGGGTAGGTGCGGGCCGCGTAGCCGATCATCCGGTCCGGGCCGGAGCGGTCCGCGCTCACCAGGAAGGCCGCGGTGCCCTCGCCCATGACGGTGACGTCCGGGATGGACTGGGTCTGGGCGGTGCAGGCCTTCTCCCCGGCCACGACCAGGGCCAGCGCGTCCGGGTCCGGGTCGGCGGCGAGCAGGGTGCCGGCCAGGTCCAGGGCGAGCAGGCCGGAGGCACAGGCGTGGTGCGAGACGACGAACGCCGCGGCGTGCTCCAGGCCGAGTTCGGCCTGGAGCGGACCGAGCGAGGTCATCGGGTACGGCAGCGGCGACGGCATGGTGCGCGCCTGGAGGACGTACTTGACGCGCTGTTCCTGGCCGCGCAGCTCGACCAGCTTGGTGGCGGCGCGCAGTAGCAGTTCGGTCTCGGTGGCCGCCGGGTCGCGGCACACGTCGGCGAGCCCGTAGAAGCGCTGGTAGCGGCGCAACTGAACGTCCGTCAGTTGGAGTCGCTCCTGGAAGCGGGCGATCGGGATGGTGTCGGGAAGGTAGCTGGAGACCGCCGTGATCGACGTCATGCCCACTACGGTCGCGCGCGGCGCTGACGCTCAGCTGACGCCGGGCTGACCGTCTCCGGGGCCCGCCGTCACCGGTGACAGTGACCGCCCCGTGGCGGTTCCGCTTGTCGCGGGGGCGGCCGGCGCACATCTGCCGTTCGGCGGATATCCGAGGGCTCATCCGGGCGTATCCCGGCGGAACACGCGGAAGGGGTGGGCCTTTCGGCACACCCCTTCAGATCATCTGATCGCGCGTCAGTCCTCGTCGCCGAGGCCGCGCGTCAGTCCTCGTCGCCGAAGTCGCCCCCGAGGTCGCCCCCGGCGTCGCTCCCGTCCGGGGTGCCGCTGATCGCGTACCCCTGGCGGCGCGCCTCGTAGCAGGCCACCGTGGCCGCCGCCGACACGTTCAGCGAGCCGACCCGGCCCAACTGCGGCACGAACACCACCTGGTCGCAGAGCGCCAGCGCCTCGGGCGTGATCCCGCGGTCCTCGTGCCCGAGCACGAAGGCCACCGCCGGGGTCAGTTCGGCGGCGAACATCGGCACCGCGTCGTCCGCCAGTTCCAGCCCGACCACCTTGAAGCCGTCGGCCTTGGCCGCCGCCACCGCCTCGGCGACGGTCGGGAAGTGCTCCACCTTCAGGTACTTGTCGGTGCCCATCGCGGCCTTCTGCGCGCCGGAGGAGCGCACCGACGGGGTGTCCCCGGCCAGGTACAGCTTCTCGGCGCCCATCGCCGCGCCGGTCCGGACCACCGAGCCGACGTTGAACGGCGACTGCAGGTTCTCCAGGATCATCGCGAGCCGGAACTCGTTGCTGCGCCGCCACGAGCGGTGCAGTCGCTTCAGTTCGGTCCCGCGCAGCTGCTTCACGACGTCGTTCCCCGTCCACTCTCGGTGCCCTCGCCCGCTTCCGGGCGGGGCCGTGCTTCCAGAATCCGGAACCCGTTGACCGACGCGACCCGGGTGGTCGGGTGGCCCTGCTCGTTGAGCCACTTCTGCAGCGAGTCCGAGCCCAGGTGCTTCTGCACCACGAGGAACGCCGAACCGTCCGGGGTCAGCCGGCCGAGCCAGTGCGTCAACAGCCCGCGCAGTTCGGCCTTGCCGATCCGGATCGGCGGGTTGGAGTAGATGGTGGCGAACCGGAGGTCCTCGGGGACGTCGTCCGGCAGCGCGGCCTGGACGTTGCCCAGCCGCAGCGCCCCGGCGTTCAGCCGGACCAGCTCCAGCGCGCGCTCGTTGACGTCCACCGCCCACACCGGCAGCCGCTTGCGCCGGGTCGCCCAGGTCAGCGCGATCGGCCCGTAGCCGCAGCCGACGTCCAGGATCGGGCCGCGCACCCGCGGCGGCGGGGCGTGCTCCAGCAGGATCCGGGTGCCCTGGTCGAGCCGGCCGTGCGAGAACACCCCGGCGTCGGTGGTCAGTTCGAGGGTCAGGTCCGGGAGCGAGACCGTGATCGGCCGGCGCTCGCTGGCGACCTCGGGTGCACTGGAGAAGTAGTGCGAGCCGGACATGATTTCCCTGTCGTTCGTGCGGGCCGTCGTTCGTGCGGCCCCGGGGCCACGGGGGCCACCGGGTGGGTGCGGTCGAGCCCTGGGTACGGCACCGATCGTACCCCCGGTGGCCCGGGGCCCGTTCCGCACAGGCCGGGCGGTCAGCGCATGCCCGCTGGTCAGAGCGTGCCCGGGGTCTTGCGGGTGGCGATGTTGATCCGGTTCCAGGTGTTGATCGTGAAGCACACCGAGATCAGCTGCGCCAGCTCCGCCTCGGCGAAGTGCGCGGCCGCCCGGGCGTACACCGCGTCCGAGACGCCGCCGCTGATCCGGGTGATCTCCTCGGCCAGCGCCAGCGCGGCCCGCTCCCGCTCGCTGTACACCCCGGCCGGGGCCTCGTGCCAGACCGGCAGCAGGTAGATCCGCTCGTCGGTCTCGCCGGCCTTGCGGGCGTCCTTGGCGTGCATGTCCAGGCAGTACGCGCAGTTGTTGAGCTGCGAGGTGCGCATCTGCACCAGCTCGACCAGGGCCGGGTCCAGGCCCGCGCGGGCGGCGGCGTCCAGGGCGATCATCGCGCGGAACACCTGGGGGACGGTGCGGGCGTAGTCGAGGCGGGCGGGGGTGGCGGTGGTGTCGTTCGTCGTCATGGGAATGACTCTAGGCGCGGAATGAACCCCTCCCATGGGTCATTGAGATGCCGGATCCATGGGTCAATTCCGCCCCGGACAACACGCCGGAGCGGCCCCGGCACATCGCGTCCGCGCGCCCGGCGGCGGATACTGCCAGTACGCCATCCGGGCCCTGGGAGCCTCCCGACAGTGAGGACGGACGCCATGCCGCAGAATCACGAGGACTACCTGATCGACGAGGCCGTCGAGGCCGTCGAGCCCGACGAGGACGCCCCCACCGGCGACGAGTACGACGAGGTCGCCGAGCGCCGGGCCGTCGGCGCCGACCCGGCCACCGACGTCGCCGACGCCGCCGAGCAGAGCCGGGTCGTCAAGCTCGACGAGGACGACTACCGCTAGCCGGACCGCCCGGACCGCCCGGACCGCCCGCCTCCTACGGCTACAGCGCCTTGCGCCGTTGCAACCAGGTCATCGCGGCCCAGCCCGGCAGCACCGGCAGGATCAGCGTCAGCAGCCGGAACAGCGCCACCGCCGCCAGTGCCCCGCCCTTCTCCATCGACGCGGTCTGCTCCAGCCCGAACACCAGCGCCGTGTCCACCGCGCCGGCCCCGCCCGGGGTCGGCGCCGCGTTGCCCGCCGCGTTGCCCACCAGGAACACCACCGCCACCGGCGCGAACGACGGCTCCCGGCCGAGCGCGCGGATGCAGCAGTACAGGCAGGCGATCAGGCACAGCGACACCAGCAACTGCCCGGCCACCCCCACCGCCAGCCGGCCCGGGTTGCGCAGCAGGTCCAGCAGCCGTGGCAGCACCTCGGCCGTCAACGGCCGCAGCCGCGCCGCCAGCCACCGCCGGGCCGGCGGGATCGCCCACACCACCGCCAGCAGCACCGCCGCCACCGCCAGCCCGCCCACCACCGCGGGCAGCGCGTCCAACTCCGAACCGCCGGGCTGCAGGTCCAGCAGGTAGACGAAGGCCCCCAGCTGCAGCAGGTGCAGCACCAGTCCGATCAACTGCCCGACCCCGACGCTGGACAGCGCCTGCGCGGTGGGGATGTTCGCCCGCTGCAACAGCCGGGTGTTCAGCGCGATCCCGCCCACGCCCCCGGGCGACACCAGCTTCACGAACGCCCCGGCCACCTGCGCCAGCACCACGTTGCGGAACTCCAGCCGCTCCGGCACGAACCCGACGAAGCCCATCGCCGCCGCCACATGACTGCACCCGGCCGCCACCAGCGCCAGCACCAGCCACCACGGATCGGCGTCCGCCAGCGCCGCGACCGGGTTGTCCTCGGTCGCGAAGAACTGCGGGATCAGCAGCCACCCGGCCACCACCCCGCCCACCACGGCCAGCAGCGTCCGCGGCCGCACCCGCTCCAGCCGCACCGGCCGCCCCACCACCTCCGGCCGGCCCCGCAGCACCTCCGCCCGGATCTCCTCCAGCAACCCACCGGCCGGGCCGGGGCCGCCATCGGGGCCCTGGGCCTGCGGCGCGGTGGCGGTGGCGGTGAGGACGGCGGCGCTGCCCGTGCCGCCGTCCTCACCGCCGCCCGAGGCGCCCGCCTCCGCGCCGCCGCCCGCCTCCGCCGTATTCCCGCCCGGCCGGCGCTTGAGCGACTGGCGGGTGGAGCGGGCGAGGGCGATCGGCTGGAGGAGGGGGAGGGCGGCGCCGAGGACGTCGGGGCCGAGGACGGTGGTGGCGGTGCGGACGGCGCGGGCGGCGCCGGCCCGGAGGGCGAGGGTGGTGAGGAGCTGGGCGATGTCGCAGCGCAGGACGAGTTCGCTCGCCGCGATGTCGCCGTCGGCGAAGTCGACCAGGTGGACCGCGCCGGTGTCGTCGACCAGCAGGGAGCCGGGTACGAGGGCGCGGTGGGCGATCTCGCGGCGCTGGAGCAGGGCGAGCTGCTGCCAGGCGTCGGCGAGCAGTTCGTCGGTGACCTCCGCGTCGTCGAGCCGGTCCAGGGGCCGTCCGGCGAGGTGTTCGTAGGCGATGAGGGCGGTGTCGTGGCCCAGGCCCGCGGTGGCGGCGATCCGGCGGGTGCGGACTCCGGCGGCGAGGGCCGCGTAGGTGACCAGGGCCTCGTGCTCCAGCCCGGTGCGCGGTGAGCGCAGGGCGCGGGGGTGCGGGGCGGTGCGCAGCCGCAGGCGGCGCCAGGCGCGCTGGACGGCGGCGGCGGTGACGGCCTGCCGGTCGAGGACCTGGACGTCGAGTTCGGGCCGGCCGTCGGCCTGCCGGACGCGGTAGCGGTCCAACCCGGCGGGGAGGGCTTCGACGGGCCGCAGTCCGCTGTCCCGCAGGGCCCGCAGGACCTCCCCGGGCCGGGGTCGCGGGTCCGGGGTGCCGACGGCGTACAGGGTGCCGTGGGCGCCGGTCCAGCCGATGAGCACGCCGAGCAGCAGCGCGGTGGGGGTGGCGTACCCGCCGGCCAGTCCGGCGAGGCCGGAGAGCGCGAGGACGGCCCAGGGCAGGCGCCGTTCGCGGCTGCCGGAGGCGGTCATGAAGGCGAGGACGGGTGCCAGGTAGCCGTAGACGGGTTCGGTGTGTCCGAGCGCGTCGGCGGGCAGCCGCTGGGTGAGTGCGGTGAGCAGTGAGGTCGGGGCGAGGTCGTCGGCCCACAGGTCGAGGGCGAGGGTGGCGCCGTACGCGGTGACGGCGGCGAGCAGCCCGTCGGAGACCTGTTGGAGGGCGCGCCGCCGGTCCGGGCCGAGCAGGCGGTGGGCGGCGAGCCCGACCGGCAGCAGCAGGACGGCGGCGGTGGTGAGCCCGCCGGCCAGACTCGCCAGCGGGCGGGGCACCAGGGCGGCGGCCTCGGCGACGTCGGCGGCGAAGCCGCCGGTGGT
Source organism: Streptomyces sp. CBMA123 (assembly GCF_014596465.1). GTDB lineage: Bacteria > Actinomycetota > Actinomycetes > Streptomycetales > Streptomycetaceae > Kitasatospora. The sequence continues at coordinate 19,304 of NZ_MECK01000640.1, forward strand.
GGCGCGGGCGTAGTCGGCGAGCAGCAGGGTGAGGACGATCGCGGTCAGGCCGGTGAGCAGCCGGATCAGGGCGACCGGCTGCCGGACCCGGCCGGCCTCGGACAGCGGCCTGGCCCGCCGGTGCGGACCACCCGGCTGCCCGGGTACACCCCCGCCGGTGCCGGTCCGCCCGGATATGCCCCTGCCGCTGCCCGGCTGCCCGGCCGGGGCCGTACCGCGGCCCCCGCCGGTGTCGCCGTTCGTTCTCCCCGTCACGATCGCCACGGATGGCATGCTCCCATGCCACCCGTACACCAAGGGCCCGGATCCGGCGCTGCCGCGTCACGTCCGCCGGGTCACGCCTGCCGGGTCGGCAGCACCACCTGGTGGCGCAGGTTGACGTGCCGGGGGCGGCTGACGGTGTAGGCGATCAGGTCCGCGATGTCGCCGGCGCCGAGCGACGGGATCGCGGCGAACATGTCGCCGAGCCCCTCGCGCAGTGCCGGGTTGTCGATGTGCCCGCCGAGTTCGGTGTCGGTGAGGCCGGGCTCGATCGCGCTGACCCGGACGTCCTGCGGGCCGAGTTCGGTGCGCAGGGCGGTGGACAGCTGGGTGAGGGCGGCCTTGGTGGCGCCGTACACGGCGAAGGCGGGGAAGGAGACGTGCGAGGCGATGGAGGAGACGTTGACCAGGTCGGCGGTGCGGCCGTCGGCGGCGGCCGAGGTGAGGTCGGCGGTGAAGGCGCGCACGATCCGCAGGGCGCCGGTGAGGTTGGTGTCGATCATCCGGGTCCACTCGTCGATCCGCCCGTCGGTGAGCGGGTTGGCGAGCATCACCCCGGCGTTGTTGACCACCAGGTCGACCGGGCCGTAGGCGTCGTGGACGGCCTCGGCGGCGGCGTCCACGGAGGCCTGGTCGGTGATGTCGGCGGTGACGGCGAGGGCCTGTCCGCCGGCCGCGGTGATCTCGGCGGCGAGCGCGTCGAGCCGGTCGGTGCGGCGGGCGAGCAGGGCGACCCGGGCGCCGTTCGCGGCGAGCAGCCGGGCGGTGGCGGCGCCCATGCCGCTGGCGGCTCCGGTGACGACGGCGGTGCGGGTGGCGAGGGCGGGGTAGCTCATCGGGGGCTCCTGGAGGGGGGCGGCGGCTTGACGTCGACCACTCTGCGGCGGTTCCGCGCGCCCACCCAGGGCCGAGTTCTACCCGGGAAGGCCCCACCCCGGAACTCCTTTCCCGGGAAAGGCAGTACCACCCTGGGGCTGCTGCCCCGGGGCTACCCTGCCTGGCATGGAGAACACCCTGGGGGACTTCCTCCGCTCGCGCCGGGCCCGGATCCAGCCCGAGGAGGTGGGCCTGCCCGCGCACGGCCGCCGGCGGGTGCAGGGCCTGCGGCGGGAGGAGGTGGCGCAGCTCTCCGGGGTCAGCGTCGACTACTACATCCGGTTGGAGCAGGGCCGCGGCGGCAGCGCCTCGGACGCGGTGCTGGACGCGGTGGCCCGGGTGCTGCGGCTGGACGAGGTGGAGGCGGCGCACCTGCGGTCGCTGAACCGCCCGCCGAAGGCGGCGCCCGCCCGGGCCCGGGGCGACCGGCAGGTCCGCCCGGGGACGCGGCTGCTGCTGGACCTGATGACCGGGGTGCCGGCCTTCGTGGTGGGCCGCCGGATGGACGTGCTGGCCTGGAACGCCCTGGCCGACGCGGTGAACGGCTTCTCCGGGCGCGCGGGCCGCAAGCCGGGCACACCGCCCAACCAGGCCCGGGACGGCTTCCTCGACCCCGAGGCCCGCACCTTCTACCGCCAGTGGGACGCGGTCGCCGCCGAGACCGTCGCCCAACTGCGCCGGGACGCCGGGCTGCACCCGGACGATCCCGCCCTGGCCACCCTGGTGGGCGAACTGTCGGTGCGCAGCGAGGAGTTCCGGCGGCTCTGGGCGGACCACCTGGTGCGGGAGAAGACCAGCGGGGTGAAGCTGCTGCGGCACCCGCTGGTCGGCGAACTCGACTTCGGTTACGAGACCCTGGCCGTCAACGGCTCGCCGGACCAGGTGCTGGTCGTCTACACCGCCCCGCCGGGCTCGCCCACCGCCCAGAAGCTGGCCCTGCTGGCGAGTTGGACGGCCTCCGGCACGGCTCCGGGGGCCGCAGGGGCCGCAGGGGCTGCGGGGGCCGCGGAGGCTGCGGAGGCCTCGGAGACGTTCTGAGCGGGCGGCCCGGCCCGGGGCGTCATAGCCTTCCACCATGAGCGCGTGCGAAGACCTCGCCATGGCCCCCCGGGACATCGAGCCCGCCCCGCCCACCGACGGCTGCGCGGACTGCCTGGCCCACGGCCGCCGGGACTGGGTCCACCTGCGGGTCTGCCTGGACTGCGGCCACATCGGCTGCTGCGACAACTCGCCGCAGCGGCACGCCACCGCGCACTTCCACAACTCCTCGCACCCGGTGATCCGCTCCTACGAGCCGGGGGAGGACTGGCGCTGGTGCTACGTCCACGAGGTCATGGGCTGAACCCGCCCTTCGCCCCGGCCCCGCCCTTCGCCCCGGCCCCGCCCTTCCGCCCGGTCTCGCCGGCCTCCGCAGTGGCGCCGATCCCCAACCCCGATAAAATCCGGACATACACACCCGAGCGGCCCCTCCGGCCGGCATCCGCCCGGCCGCGGTCGCCGAAGGGAGGCCGACGATGACCAAGCGAACGGCGGGCAGCACCGCCCAGCTCCGCCAGGGCACCCAGGAACTGCTGGAACGCCGCGGCATGGCGACTGCGCCGAGCCGGCTCGGACCGAAGCCCAGCTTCGGCCCGGTGTCCGCCGCCGGGAACCCCTCCGCCGACGCCTTCCGCCACGGCGGGCGCGACGCGGCGTCCGCGGCGCCGCACTCCGCCCCGGCGATGCACGCGGAACTCAAGGGCCACCGGCACCGCGGCGCGGAGAAGCACTCCGCCCACTGACCCGCGCGACCACGTGGGGACGGGCGCCGACCGACCCGGCGCCCGCCCCTGACGCGTGTTCAACCAGCGCTCCCGGCAACCCCCGAGGGAACTGTCGGTGGCGTGCGTTACGTTCGTCCCGTTCACCAGCACGCGGCGGGACGACGGGGGTACACCATGGCCGATGTGATCACGGCGGAGCCGGTCGAGCTCCAGCTGGAGCGGTACCGCACCGAACTCACCGGCTACTGCTACCGGATGCTCGGCTCGGTCTTCGAGGCCGAGGACGCGGTGCAGGAGACCATGGTCCGGGCCTGGCGCGGGCACCAGGGCTTCGAGGGGCGGGCCGCGCTGCGTTCCTGGCTGTACCGAATAGCCACCAACGTCTGCCTGGACGCGCTGAACGGCCGCAACAACCGGGCCCGTCCGATGGACCTCGCCGGCCCGGTGACGGTGGCCACCGCGCACGGCACCCAGCTGCCCGAGGTGACGTGGATCGGCCCGGCGCCGGACGGCCGGGTGCTCCCCGAGACGGGGGATCCGGCGGAGGTGGCCGCCCAGCGCGAGTCCGTGAAGCTGGCCTTCGTCGCCGTGCTGCAGCGGCTCGCACCCCGGCAGCGGGCGGTGCTGATCCTGCGCGAGGTGCTCGGCTGGAAGGCCGCCGAGGTGGCCGAACTGCTGGGTGTCACGGTCGCCTCCGTCAACAGCGCGCTGCAGCGCGCCCGCGCGGCGCTCGCCTCGGACACGTCGGCCGCCCGCCCGGCCCCCGTGCTGGACGAGGCCCACCGGGCGCTGCTGGACCGCTACGTCCACGCCTTCGAGGCGTACGACATGGACGGCCTGGCCGAACTGCTGCACGAGGACGTCACGCTCAACATGCCGCCGTTCTCGATGTGGCTGCGAGGGCTGGAGGAGGTCCGGGCGTGGATGCTGGGCCCGGGGCACGGCTGCCGGGGTTCCCGGCTGCTCCCGGTGACGGCCAACGGCGGCCCGGCCCTCGCCCAGTACCGGCCGAGCCCGGAGGGCGGGCACGCGCCGTGGGCGCTGATCGTGCCGGAGGTGTCAGGGGGCCGGATCACCGGGCTCACCAACTTCCTCGACACCGACGTGCTCTTCCCGCTGTTCGGCCTTCCGGCCCGGCTCCCCGCCGAGTGACGCGAGTGACCCGAGCGGGTCGAACAGGTCGAGCGAATCAAGCGGATCGAGCGGATCGGCCGCTCCGGGCAGCAGCGCCGCGAGCCCGCTGAACGCGAGCAGTTCGCGCAGCGGGCCGCCGGTGTTCAGCAGCACCACCCGCACCCGGTGCCGGGCGGCGGCCAGCCGCAGCCGGGCGAGGGCGTCGACGACGGCCAGGTCGGGGGCGGTCAGGGCGCCCAGGTCACAGGTCAGGACGGCTTCGTTCGCTGTGCTCTCCATGCGGGTTGGACCGTTCCCGGCCGCCGGACTCATCGGTCCGGTCGGCGGCGCGGTGGCGCGGTGGCAGAGTGGGGCCGACCGAACCGCCCTGCCCCAGGAGGAACACCGTGACGGCCGAACCCTTGAGATCCCGCGAGGAGTGGCTGGCGTCCCTGCCCCGGATCTACGCGGCGGCGGGCTGCCTGCTGCGCGACGAGTCCGGCCGGATCCTGATCGTGAAGGCCGGGTACCGCGAGCACTGGCAGTTCCCGGGCGGGACGATCGACCTCGGTGAGGGCCCGGTCGAGTGCGCCAAGCGGGAGTTGGAGGAGGAGACCGGCATCGTCCGGGAGACCGGCGACCTGCTGGCCATCTCCTGGACCCACCCGTCGAACGAACTCGACCACCCGGCCCAGCACTTCATGTTCGACTTCGGCACCGTCCCGGACGGCACCCCGGTGACCGTCCCGGCCGGCGAGCTGGACACCCACCGCTGGGCCGAGCTGGACGAGGCCCTGGAGCTGCTCGGCCCGGCCCGTTCGGCCCGGCTGCGGGCGGCGTTGGAGGCGGTGGTCGACGGCCGGGTCCGGATCGTCACCACCCACATCTCCGGCTTCTAGGGCGTGTCTGACACGCCCTAGGCCGCCATCCGCAAGTGCCGTGCCCCGGGCGGTAGTTCCACCCGGGGCACGGTCGGTGCGGAGCGCCTCACCGCTGCTCGGGCGCGGCGTCCCGGGCGGCGATGATGGCGGCGATGGCCTCCGAGACGAAGGTCTCGGTCTCGGGCTTGTCGACCTTGAGCCCGGCGAGCACGCCCTCGCCGTTCTCCAACTCCAGCAGTGCGAGCAGGATGTGCTCGGTGCCGACGTAGTTGTGTCCGAGCTTGAGCGCCTCGCGGAAGGTCAGCTCCAGCACCTTCTTGCCCTGCGCGCTGTACGGGATCAGCGCGGGCACCGTCTGCTCGACGGCGGTCGGCAGCGCGGCGCTGGTCGCCGTCCGGACGGCCTCCGGGGTGACGCCCTGGGCGGCGAGCGCCTTGACGGCGATGCCCTCGGGCTCGGCGAGCAGGCCGAGCAGGATGTGCTCGGGGCCGATCTCGGCGTTGTTCGCCTGTCGGGCCTCCTCCTGCGAGGCCACCACGACCTTGCGCGCCCGGGGCGTGAACCGGGCGAACCCCTGGCTGGGGTCGAGGTCGTTCACGGCACCCGGGTCCTTGGGGACGAAGCGCTTCTGGGCGGCCTGCTTGCTGACGCCCATGCTGCGTCCGATGTCGGTCCAGGAGGCGCCGGAGCGGCGGGCCTGGTCCACGAAGTGGCCGATGAGGTGGTCGGCGAGTTCGCCGAGGTGGTCGGCGGCGATGACCGCGTCGGAGAGCTGGTCGAGCGCGTCGACGTGGACCTTCTTGATCGCGGCGATCAGGTCGTCGAGGCGCAGCGGAGTGGTGTTGGGAACAACGGGATTCTCCATGCGTCAACCGTAGGTTGTCGATCCGAGGATCGTCAACCACAAGTTGACGCTTACCGGCAGGTAGGTTGCGTCCGCATCCGCTCGAACACATCCGCCCGACTGCGGCACCCGCCCGACCGCGGCGGCCCCCGGCCGGGGGCCCTACGCCCCCGTCAGCAGCCGGTCCCGCACGGCGGCGATCTGGGCGGGCGCGACCCCCGCCGCGAGCAGGTAGCCCGCCGGGTCGAGCCCGTCGAGGGTGGCTGCCAGAGCGGCCTCCGCGGTGGTCCCGGCCTCGGCCAGCGCCGCGTCGATCCGGTGGTACGGGTCCGGCAGGCCGAGCATCCCGTACAGCGGGCGGACGTTGGGGCCGCTCAGCAGGTAGTCCTCGGCGATCGCGGCCCGGTCGACCCCGGCCAGGGCGAGCAGCAGCAGGGCGGCCAGGCCGGTGCGGTCACGGCCGGCGCCGCAGTGCACCACCAGTCCGCCGGGGCGGGCCTCGGCGATCGCGGTGACCAGCGCGGCGGCGGCGTGCGGGCAGTGCTCCAGGTACGGGCGGAAGGCCAGCGGGGTGCCGTCCAGCCGGCCGTGGGCCTCCCACCAGGCGGGGCCGGCCAGTTCGTCCAGCGGGACGCGGACCAGTTCGACCTCCTCGGGGAGCGGGAGGAGCGGCCTGTACTCCTCGGCGTCGCGCAGATCGACCACGGTGCGGACACCGTGGTCGAGGAGGGCGTCCCAGCCCTCGCGGGTCAGGCGGTCCAGGTTGTCCGCCCGGGCTATCGCGCCGCGGGCGGTCGGCTTGCCGGAGGCGGTGGGCAGTCCGCCCAGGTCGCGGACGTTCAGACAGCCGTCCCAGACGAGGGTGCGGTCCTCGGTGGTGGTCAGCGCGTCGGTCCGCATGGTGGGGCTCCCCGTTTCCTCGGTCGGGGGTACCGTTACCCCCTCGTTATCAGGACTCCCGGGCGATCCCGATGGTTCCTGATCGTTAGAACCCAGGTCACCGGCAGTTCGTACGGAAGACCGACGGTTCGTACCGGGCCGGCGGGGGATCAGGCGGCGGTCGGGGCTTCGACCTCGGTGGCGACCAGCTTCTCGATCGGGTCGACCGCGATCTGACCGAGCATCGAACCGGCCACGATCGCGCCGATCAGGAACACGGTGGACAGCCAGGCCATGGTCGACACCGGCAGGGTTAAGGCACCGACCACCCGGGCCGCGCACTCGGCCAGCAGCGCGGTGCCCCAGATGCCCGCGAACACCCGCTCGTGACGGCGGAAGGCCCGCGAGGCCGCCGCCCGCCCCTCGACCAGCCGCTGCCAGGCGGCGGCCCGGCCCCGGTCGCCCTTGGTGACGAAGGGCATCAGCATCGGGGTCATCACCGGCCGGCCGACCGCGGCCGAGACCAGGATCGCCAGCGCCACGGTGCCGCTCAGCCCGCCGTCCTTGGCGATCATCATCCGGGCGTCGCCGGTGACGAAGGTGAGCGCCAGGCCCGCCAGGTTGACCACCAGCATCAGCGAGGCCCACAGGTTGAGCGTGCGCTCCTTCAGCAGGCCGAGGACGGTCCGCCCGGCCGGGAAGACGCTGCTCCAGGCCAGCGCGGCGAACTCGCTCAGGCCGCAGGCCGAGTGCAGCAGGTAGTAGCCGACCAGCGGGGCGGCCACATCGAGGGCGAGCGGGCGCAGCCCGGTGAGCAGCGGGTTCGGCGCCCCGGCTGCCCGGTCGTCCTGGACGTCCTGGGCGGGAACGGCGGCGGTGACGGCGGTGACGGTCCGGCTGCTCATGGTGGGTTCCTCCCGGCTGGTGGCCGCGGGCCACTGCCCGCGTCGTGCCTCCAGTTTTTCGGTCCGACCCTCCGTCAGAGCAGTGCCGTCCGTTGCCGGATCCGCATGACAGCTGTCACTGTGCGGCCCGTGACACCCCCGCCCACCTGGCCTTATCCAGACCTGCGCCGATCCGCACCGATCCAGCCCGGCGCCGGTCTAACCGAGGACCCACAGTTCCCGCCCCAGGGTGTCCAGGCAGCGCACCGTCCGGAACCGGTCGTCCCCGGCGGACAGGAACCCCCGGGCGGCCCCGGCCAGCACCGTCCGGGCCACGCCGTCGCCCCGGGTCCAGGCGCCGGTCAGCACCAGCGCCCCGTCGACCAGCTCGGTACGCTGCACCCGGGCCACCGAGGCGGTCAGCAGCGCGGCGTTGACGTCCTCCAGCTCGGCGGGGGAGAGGTACCAGAGGTGCGCCCCGCCGGTGGGCGAGCGGTCCGCCCCGGCCCGGCGCCGCAGCTCCGGCAGGCCGTAGTCCCGGACGGCCGCGACGGCGTCAGCTGCCAGCGCGGCCCGGGCAACACCTCCCACCAGACGTCCTCGCCGACCGGCAGCACCTCGCCGATCCGGGCCCGCCAGACCTCGAAGCCGTACCGGGTGTGCGGGTCGGGCGGGGCCGGGGCAGCCCAGTCGGCGCGGCGGACCAGGCTGAGCCCGAAGGTGAACGCGACCCGGTCGGCGGCGGGCCGCTCGACCAGGCCCAGCAGCATCCAGTGGTCCTCGTCCGGCAGCAGGAAGGCCGGGTGCCGCCCGGTGAGGCCCAGGCCGCGCAGGGCGGGCGCGAGGTGCTCGCGCAGGCCCTTGGCGTGGAGCTCGTGGGCAGTGGTCATCGCGGTCTTCCCTGCTGGTCATACGGTCGCTCCGGCTCCGCCCCGATCCCGGTCCCGGATCTGGCCCCGGTCCCGCTCCGGCCGGGGCGGCCCGGACCGACGCCCGCCCGAACGGGCTCGGGCGGGCGTCGGAACAAACGGGCGCGGCGGGGTCGCGGGGTCACGGCGGCGTGGTCGGGCGCGTCGGCGGGCCCGGCGTCCGGGCGGGTCGGGGCCCGGATCGATTCGCCTACCGACAACGTAGGCGGGGGCGGCCTCCCGGGGCTGCGGGCGAACGGCAGCCGTCGGCGGGACCTTGGCCCCGTCCGGTCCGGTCCTTCGACCGGCGCCGACCCGTTCCCCCGGATGGCGCATCATGTGGCGGGTGCAGAGTGCAGAACGCCCCGGAGCGGGCACCGGCAGCCCCCTCGGCCGGTCCGGACCAGTACCTCCCGCCGGCCCACCCCCGGGCGGGGGCCCCGCTCCCACCGACCTGACCGAGGCGGTCCGCGCCGCCCAGGAGGGGGACGAACAGGCGTTCCGGCTGCTGTTCCGGACCGTCCAGCCGGGCCTGCTGCGCTACCTGAGAGTGCTCGTCGGAGGCCGGCCCGAGGACGTGCAGGACGCCGAGGACATCGCCTCCGAGACCTGGCTGCAGATCGCCCGCGACCTGCGCGGCTTCTCCGGCGACGGCGACGGCTTCCGCGGCTGGGCGGCCACCGTCGCCCGCAACCGGGCGATGGACCACCTGCGCGCCAGGCGCCGGCGCCCGGTCGCCGACCTCCCCTTCGAGTACCTGGTCGAACAGGCCGCCGGGGACGACACCGCCCGCGCCGCACTCGCCACCGTCGGCACCGCCGACGCCCTGGCGCTGATCTCCCGGCTGCCCCGCGACCAGGCCGAGGCGGTGCTGCTGAGAGTGGTCATGGAACTGGACGCCGAGAGCGCCGCCCGGGTGCTCGGCAAGCGGGCCGGCAGCGTCCGGATGGCCGCCCACCGGGGCCTGCGCCGACTAGCCAAGCTCCTGGACCAGCCCTTCTCCGCCGGAGCCGGGATCCCGGCCGCCCGCCCGGCCGAACCGGGCACCGGGACCGCCGCCGGACGACCCGCGGAACAGCCCGCGAAAAAAACTTCTCCCCAGGGTGTGACAGAACGCCGGGCCGCGACGCTGAAGGACATGAGATGAGCACCAACCGATCCCGTCGGATCGACCGTGATGCCGCCGAGCAACTGCTCGGCGGTGCCGTGGGCGGCCCGTCGGCCGGGCAGGACGCCTCGCTCACCGGACCGGACGGTCCCGGGCAGCTCGCCCGGGTACTGGCCGCGGCCGCCGCCCCGGCGACGCCCGCGGAACTGGCTGGGGAGGAGACCGCCCTGGCCGCGTTCCGGGCGGCGAGTCTCACGCCCGACCCCGTAGTGACCCCCGTCCGGAGACGATCGATGGCAACCGCCGCGCTGGCCAGGGCCTTCAGCACGAAGGCCGCTGCCGCCGTGCTCGGCGCCACCGCGCTGTGCGGGGTCGCGGTCGCCGCCGGCACCGGCAACCTGCCGTCCGGCCTCGGCGGCGGCCCGTCCGAACCCGAGCACGCGGTGGCCACCCCGGGCACCCCGCTCGGCGCCTCCGCCGACACCGGCACCGCCTCCTCCGCGCCCCCGTCCGGCAGTGCCCGGCCGTCCCCCGGTGGCACCGCGGACCCGCACGGAGCCGTCCCGTCCGGCCCCGCCTCGCCCGCCGTTCCCACCACCGGCGGGCACGCCGAGCACCCCGCCCCGCCCACCGCGCTGCTCCCGCTCTGCCAGAACTTCGCGGACCGTACGGGCAAGGGCGAACACCCCGGCAGGCTGGCCGCCGACCCGCTCTTCGCCCCGCTGATCGCGGCGGCCGGCGGAGCCGACGGCGTCCAGGACTACTGCGAGGGCGCCCTCGGCCACCGGGACGGAGACCACCAGGACGGCGACCACCAGGGCGCCGGCACCCAGCCGAGCGCCCCCGGCCGAAGCGGTTCCGGCGGCGATTCCGGCAAGGGCAACGGCAACAGCCAGAACGGCGGCGGCAACGGCGCCAAGCCCGGCAAGGGCAGTGTGATCCCGCCCCCGACGGGCGCCCCCACCCTGCCGGACATCCGTCCGAGCAGAACCGGCCCCTCCGAGGACGACCAGTCGGCCCGGAGATGACCCCCAGAACTCCGGGTGGGCGGCGAGCGACTCCCCCCGGGCTCGCCGCCCACCCGGACCGCACCACCCCGCACCACCCGCAGGACGCACAACCACCCGAAGACTCCGGGTGGCCGGTCGGCTCCCCCGTGCCCACCGTCCACCCGGCCGGCTCCCGGCCGGACCGGCAGGCGCTCACCCCGGACGCGCCTCCGGCCCGGCCGGCCCGGAACGTGCGGCCCGCCCTCCCGCAGTCAGGGCGGGCCGCACCCCGATCCGGCGGTCGGGGGACCGCTGCCCGGTCCCCCGGCCGCCACCCCCACCCCAGCGGGCCCGCCAGAGCGAAGCCCACGCACCCGCAAGACCCCCTCACCCTCACCCGCACCCACCCACCCCCGGCACCCCCCACCCACACCCACCCACACCCACCCACACCCACCCACCCCCCGCACCCCTCCACCCACCTCCACCCTCCACCCACCTCCCCCACCCACCCACCTCCCCCACCCACCTCCCCCACCCACCCACCCCCTCCCCACCAGGCGAGAGGGACGCGCTGCGGAAGGGGGCGGCGCAGGGGGTGGCTGCGGAGAGGGGCGTGACGGGTGATTTTCAGACTGCCAACGG
>NZ_MECK01000641.1 GCF_014596465.1 Streptomyces sp. CBMA123
CCGCTCGTGCTGCTCTGCGTCCGCGACCAGCCGGCCGCCCGGGCGGTACTGGACGCCGCCGGGGCGGCGCTGCGCGGCCGGACCGTCGTCAACGCCACCTCGATCGCCCCGGCGGACGCCCGCGCCAACGCCGCCGAGACCGCCACCCGGGGCCACCGCCACCTCGACGCGGCGATCCTCACCCCCACCCCGACCATCGGCACCCCGGCGGGCACCGTCCTGCTGAGCGGTGACCCCGAGGCCTTCGCCGCGCACGAGCCGGCCCTCCGGGCGCTGGGCACCGTCCGGCACGTCGGCACCGACCCCGGACGGGCGGCCGCCTTCGACGCGGCCCTGCTGGACCTGTTCTGGACCACCGTGCACGGCCTGGCCCACGCCCTGGCCCTGGCCCGCGCCGAGGGCATCGGCGGCGGCGAACTCGCCCCGTACGCCCAGGGCCTGCCCCCACTGCTGGGCCCGCTGATCGAGGACTTCGCCCGGCGCGCGGACGAGCGCCACCACCCGGGCGACCGCAGCAGCGTGGCCTCCGCGGCGGCCGGGCTCGCCCACGTCGCCCACACCGCCCGCGCCCGCGGCCTGGACACCTCCGTCCTGGACGCCGCGCTCGCGGTGACCGGGCGGGCCGTCGACGCCGGGCACGGGTCGGACGGGGTGTCGGCGCTGGTCGAGCTGTTCGCCCGCTAGCGCCGCTCCCGGCGCAGGACGAACCCGCGCTGGGACACTGCTCCGATGCTGCTGACCTGGATCGCCGAACTGGCCGACGACCCGCTGGCCCTGGAGCCGGACGACCGTCCGGTGGAAGTGGGAGACCAACACCTGGTGGCCGAGCGCCCGTACGCCCCTACTGCGCCAGGTAGCCGCCGTCGACCGGCAGGACCGCCCCGGTGATGAAGGAGGCCTCGTCGGAGGCGAGGAAGAGGACGGCGGCGGCGACCTCGGCGGGGTACCCGAGGCGGCCCATCGGGTGCAGCTTCTCGATCGCCGCGAGGTACTCGGGCCCGCCGGGCTCGTCCCGCAGCCGGGCGACCCGCTCGGTGCCGATGGTTCCGGGGGCGACGGCGTTGACCCGGATGCCGCGGTCCGCCCATTCGACGGCGAGGTGCTTGGTCAGCCCGGAGGCGACGAACTTGGCGGGCCCGTAGACCGCCTGGCCGCGCTGGCCGGCCTCGCCGGAGATGGAGGACAGGCAGACGATGGAGCCGCCGGGCCGCTCCTGGGCGAGCATCGCCTCGATCGCGTACTTGCAGGTCAGGAACATGCCGCGGCCGTCGACGGCCATCACCTGGTCCCAGTCCTCGGCGGTCGCCTCGGTGATGTCCATCAGCGGGATCACCCCGGCGTTGGCCACCAGCACGTCGAGCCGCCCGTGCCGCTCGACGGCCGCCCCGACCATCCGGCGGGCGTCCTCGTCGCGGGCCACGTCACCGACCACCGTGCTGACGGCCCCCGGGAACCGCCCGGCCAGCCGGGCCAGCCCCTCGGCGTCCACGTCGGTGGCGATCACCGACGCACCCTCGCCGACGAACCGTTCCGCGACGGCCCGGCCGATGCCGCCGGCCGCGCCCGTCACCACGCAGGAACGGCCGGCCAACCGCCCCCCCGCGTTCAGAGTCACCATGGCGGGACTCTACCGAGCGCGGCGGCGCGGGACCGGGCTTCCGCGAGATGACCGGTCCCGCGCCGCCGGGCTCGGTAGCTCAGCCTGGTCAGACAGTTCCGGCCGCTCAGCCGGCCCGGCCAGCCCGGCCAGCCCGGCCAGCCCGGACCACCTGGACCACTCAGACCGCCCGGACCGCCCGGACCGTGAGGACCACTCAGACCGTGAGGACGATCTTCCCGCGCACGTGCCCCTCCTCGCTGATCCGCTGCGCCCGCGCCGCCTCCGCGAGCGGGAGCACCTGGTGCACCGGCAGCCGCAGGGTGCCCGCCTCGTGCAGGGCGAGGGCGGCCGCGAAGGCGCGCCGGTGGTACGACTCGCCGTTCTCGGCGCCGCCGGAGAAGCGGACGCCGTGCTGCTGCGAGCCCGCGATGTCGGCGATCGTCAGCACCCGCTCCGCGCTGCCCGTCAGCTCGATGGACAGCGGCAGCACCCCGCCCTTGCCGGCCGCGTCCAGCACCCGGTCCACCCCGCCCGGCGCGGCGGCCCGCACCCGCTCGGCCAGGCCCTCGCCGTACGTCACCGGAATGGCGCCGAGTTCGCGCAGGTAGTCGTGGTTGGTCTCGCTCGCGGTGCCGACGACGGTGATCCCGCGGGCCCGGGCGATCTGCAGCAGCAGGGTGCCGACCCCGCCGGCCGCGCCGTGCACCAGCAGCGTCTCGCCGGAGCGGACGCCGAGGACGGCCAGGGCCCGCTCGGAGGTCTCGGCGGCGACCGGGATCGCCGCGGCCTCCTCCCAGCTCAGCGTGGCCGGCTTGAGCACCAGCTCGTCGGCGGCCAGCAGCGCGTGCTCGGCGTAGCCGCCGCCCATCAGGGCGCCGAACACCTCGTCGCCGGGCGCGAAGCCGGTCACCTCCGCGCCGACCGCCTCCACCACCCCGGACAGCTCGTAGCCGGGCACGGCGGGGAAGGTGACCGGGAAGAACCCGTCCAGCTCGCCGCTGCGCAGCTTGTGGTCCAGCGGGTTGACGCCCACCGCGCGGACCGCGACCCGCACCTGGCCGGGCCCGGGGGCGGGCAGCTCGATCTCGATCGGGCGCAGCACGTCCGCGCCGCCGTACTGGGGGAAGGCGATCGCCTTGCTCATGGAAGATCCTCGGTTCGTCCGGGAGTTGTTCGTTCCGACGGATCCATCCTGCGGCGCCCGCACCGCCCCTCGGCCCGGCCGTTCGGACAGTTCGAGCTGGCCGAAGGGAGGGGCGGTCGGCAGCCGCTCCGAAGCTAGGGTGAGAGGCATGGACGTGAACGGCATCGAGAGCACGGACGGCACGGACGACGCCTGGCAGCAGCACTGGGGCCGCCCCGAGGACGCGCTGGCGCGGGCCGTCGAGGTGCTGCGCGCGCCCCGGCCCGAGCTGGTGCCGCGGCTGTCCGAGGTGCTCGGCACACTCGTCCCGCACACCGCGATCGCCCACCTCAGCGGCGTCTGCACCTACGCCCCCGCCCACACCCACGGCCCGCGCGAAGTCACCGAGGGCGTCACCGGCCTGGAGCTGTCCCGGCTGGCCGACCGCGCCGCCGCGACGACCTCGACCGGCCGCCCCTGGCAGGGCGAGGCCGAACTCGCGGGCCGCACCAGGCCGGTGGTGGCGGTCGCCGCGCCGGGTGACGACAAGGGGGTGCTGCTGGTGCTCGTCCGGGCCGACGCCCGGCCGGTGGCCCCCGGCGCGCTCGCCGTCCTCCAGCAGCTGTGCGAGCTGGTGATCGCCCACTCCGCGCACCGCGCCACCGACGCCGCCCCCACCAACGCGATGATCTCCCGTACCGCCGCCGACACCCGCGCCCGGGCCATCGCCGAGTTCACCGGCACCCACAGCGCGGCCCTGACCGCCGTCCTGGCGCCGCTGCGCTCCGCCGACCTGGACGACACCGCCGCCCGCCGGGCCGCCACCGAGCTGGCCGTCACCGCCCTGCTGGACCTGCGCCGCGCCGCCGACCTCGACCGGGCGCTCAGCGAGGAGCCCGCCGACGCCGCCTTCGCCCGGCTGGCCCGCGAGCTGCGCCCGCTGCTGCGGCACACCCGGGTGCGGCTCGACCTCGCCCCGCCGTCCGACGCCACCCGGTCCGTCCCGGCGGACACCGCGCACACCGCTCGGGACGCCGTCCGGGTCGCCGTGATGCTGATGCTGGAACAGGAGAAGCCGACCAAGCTGCACCTGGGCTGGCAGTTCACGGCGGACGGCGCGCTGCGCGCGGTGGTGCGCGACGACGGCCTCGGCCTGCTCGCCGCCGACGCCCTCGCCGTCCACCGCACCGCCGACCGGATCGCCGCCCTCGGCGGGCACTACGGCGTCGAGTCGGTCCCCGGCTGGGGGACCACGGTGACGGTCGACCTGCCGCTCGGACTACCGGCGGCGGCCGCCGCCACCGACCCGCTCGACGGGCTCCAGCCGCGCGAACTGGAGGTGCTCGACCAGCTGGCCCAGGGCCGGCGCAACCGGGACATCGCCGAGGCGCTGCACATCAGCGAGTCCACGGTGAAGTTCCATGTCGCCAACATCCTGGCCAAGTTGGGCGTCAGCTCGCGCGGCGAGGCGGCCGCGCTGGCCCACCGGGCCGGAATGCCCGGCACCGCCCGGCTGCACGTGGCATCCTGATCCGGCTCCGCCACCCCGACCGACGACAACCGCCCCGACCGACGACAACCGCCCCGGGCGGTGTCGGCCGCCACCGCCGCCCCGTCCGATGACAGGAACCCCGATGACCCCGCCCACCCCGCCGCGGACCGTCCTCATCACCGGCTCCACCGACGGCCTCGGCCGCGCCCTCGCCCACCGCCTCGCCGCCGAGGGCGGCACCGTCCTGCTGCACGGGCGCGACCAGGGCCGACTGGACCGCACCGCCGAGGAGATCGCCGCGGCCCACGGCGTCGACCGCCCGGCCACCCTGCTGGCCGACCTCGCCGAGCTGGACCAGGTCCGCGCCCTCGCCGCCGAGGTCCGCGCCACCACCGACCGGCTCGACGTCCTGGTCAACAACGCGGGCGTCGGCGGCGGCGAACCCGACGGCCGCACCCGTCGTACCAGCGCCGACGGCCACGAACTGCGCTTCGCCGTCAACCACTTGGCCGGCTTCCTGCTCAGCCTCGAGCTGCTGCCGCTGCTCCGCGCCAGCGCCCCCGCCCGGATCGTCAACGTCGCTTCCGCCGGGCAGGAGGAGGTCGACTTCGACGACCTGATGCTGGAGCACGACTACAGCGGGATGAGCGCGTACTGCCGCAGCAAGCTCGCCCAGGTCGCCTGCGGCTTCGAACTCGCCGCCCGGGTGCCCGCCGCCGAGGTGACCGTCAACAGCCTCCACCCGTCGACGTACATGCCCACCAAGATGGTCCTGCGGGAGATCGGCTACAGCATCGACACCCTGGAGGACGGCGTCACCGCCACCCACCGGCTGGTCACCGACCCCGGCCTCGTGGGCACCACCGGCCGCTACTACGACCGGCTGCGCGAGGCCCGCGCCAACCGCCAGGCCTACGACCTGCGGGCCCGCGCGGAGTTGTGGGAGCACAGCCTGAAGCTCGTCGGCCACGCCGGCGTCTGAGAGCGGCGAGACGACATGACCGACCCTTCAGCGCGGACCGGTTGGGACCCAGCGGCCCCCGGCGTGCTGCGCCTGCCCTCCGGGCGGCTGCTGCGCGGCCGGGGCGTCCGCAACCCGTTGCCGCCCGGCCCCCGGCCCGACGTCGGCTTCTACCTGCTGGACCGCGAACCGACGCCGCTCCCCTGGGAGAGCCGCTGGGTGCGCTGGCCCGACTTCCGGCTGCCCGCGGACCGCGCGGACGCGGCCGAGGCCTTCCGCGAGGCGTGGGAGCGCTGCGGGGGCGAGCGGGTCGAACTCGCCTGCGCGGGCGGCCGGGGGCGCACCGGCACGGCGCTCGCCTGCATCGCGGTGCTGGACGGCGTCCCGGCAAAGGAGGCGGTCGGGTACGTGCGGGAGCACTACAGCCGGCACGCGGTGGAGACGCCCTGGCAGCGGAAGTTCGTGGAACGCTGGGGCAGCTCCCGCCAGATCTGACGAATCGTGCCACCCCTTCGAATCCGACCTGCCGCGCGCCATCCACTCTGAACTGACGGACCGTCAGGCGGCTTTGCCGGGAAGCCTCCTCCTGAGGCCCAGCACCTCCTCCAGCGGGACCCCGGCCGCCGCCCACACCTCCAGCCGCGCCCGGTCCAGCCAGTGGACGGCGTGCCGGTCGCCCCAGGCCATGGCGCCCCGGGTGAGCCCGCCGTTGGTCACCACCACCGCCACGTCCGCGCCGTGGGCGGGGCCCGCGGCGCCCTTCACCTCGTACATCACTTTCACACCGACCTTCGCCGCGACCCTGGTGTGCTTCGCCTGGACGACGATGCGGCCGAGGTCCGGGTGGTGGCCGATCACGTCGGCCGCCTGGTCGAACTGCCCGCCGACCCGCTCGGCGCTCCAGCCGTCGCGGACCAGCAGGTCGCGCAGCGCGTACTCGAAGCTCCGGTCGTCCATGACGTCCACGGTGGCGAGCGGTATCCGCAGGGCGGCGAGGCGCCGGGTGCGGGCGCGGCCGAGGACGGGCGCGCGGGCGGCGGAGGCGAGGGCGAGCGCCGAGACCACCGCGAGGAACACCCAGGACCGCAGCAGGGCCTGGGCCACCCCGACGACCAGCACGGCGACGGCCAACCCCACCACACCCGCCGCGAGTTGCTCCCGCGCGCCGCGCGGGCGGCGGATCAGCCGGGCCCCCGGGCGGGCCATCAGGGGGCGCCGATCGCGGTCGGGGCCGGGGTGTGCTGCGGGGCGGGCTGCGGCGGGGTGTCGGCGAAGCCGACGAAGTGGCCCCAGAGCCAGACGGCGGCCAGCGCACCCGCGATCAGCCAGCCGCCGCCCTTGACGGCGGCGCCACCAGGGGCGGACCTGCGGCGGTAGTGTCCGCGCACCCAGATCCGGTCGTCTCCGCTCCGGTTCCCCACTGTGCCTCCCGAGTCGGGCCCGGGCGCCCGGTGCGCCACTGCCCGCCCAACGGGTGTAGCAGCGGGGGTGGCCGCCCGCGGGCGGATCATCGGCACACGGACGACCGGCCCGTACGGAACCGGCCACCCACCGCCCACCGCCGGGCCCGCCCCGGACCTCCCGGCATGGGCCCTGAGCTGCACTGATGCCGGGGCCGCCGGCCTGGCGCGAACCCGCCCGGCTCACCGGGCGCACTGCCCGGCGCCCGTACGCCGTTCACTCCGCCGTTCACTCCGCCGCTTGTCACGCCGTTCGCTTCGCTGCCGCTCCGCCACTCTCTCCGCGGCACCCCCTCGCAGCGGATCGGGCGTCCACTGGCCGCGGCGATGGCAGCGGCGACGGCGGTGGCGCCGGTGACGGCGACGGGCGGCTCGCCAGTTAACTGCGCCATGCAGGCAACATCCGGACAGATCCCTGCGCGGCACAACTTTCCATCGGGCCGCCGGTTACCCTGACCCCATGACGCCCTCCCGCGACGAACTGATGGCCCGGCTCTGGCCGGTCTCACGCCGCTACCTGGCCTCCTACGTGCTGTTCAACCAGGCCGTCGCCGACCACCTCGGCATGCACCCGACCGACGTCCAGTGCCTCAACCTGCTCACCCTCGAGGACGGCCCGGTCACCACCGGCCGGATCGCCGAGCTGACCGGGCTCACCAGCGGCTCGGCGACCCGGCTGGTCGACCGGCTGGAGAAGGCGGGCCTGGTCACCCGGCGGCGGGACGAGGCGGACCGCCGCCGGGTCCTGGTCGCCGTCCTCCCCGACGCACTGCGGCGCTTCGGGGAGGTGTGGCGGGACCTCGGCGGCGACTGGGCGGCCGCCTTCGCCGAGGACAGCGAGGCCGAACTCGCTTTCCTGCTCCGGCACATGGACCGCACGGTCGAGCTCAGCCACCGGCAGATCGCCCGCCTGGCGCACAAGGATCCCGAGAGCCCCTGACCCCGCGGCCGCTGGCCCCGGAGGCCCTCAGGTCTTCCGCAGGTCCGGCGCCGGGACCCCGATCAGCAGCCGCCGCACCGCGTCCCAGGCCGCCCGCAGCGCGGCCGCGCAGGCCCGGGTGTCGGAGTCGAGCAGCCGCAGCCAGGCCCCGCTGTCCTGCGGCAGCACGCTGACCCCGTACAGCAGTCCGCGCTCCGCCAGCGCCTCGTGCAGCACGTCGGCGATCCGCGCGGCCGGGGCGAGCGGGCTGAGCACG
Organism: Streptomyces sp. CBMA123; assembly: GCF_014596465.1. Lineage (GTDB taxonomy): Bacteria > Actinomycetota > Actinomycetes > Streptomycetales > Streptomycetaceae > Kitasatospora. The sequence goes on from NZ_MECK01000641.1 coordinate 7,833, forward strand.
TACAGGCTGGACATCACATCGTGCCCGCCGAGCACGGCCGGGCCGGCCACTCCGCCGCCGGCGGGCTCCAGCCGTACGGTGTCCAGGGCCACCAACTCACCTCCCGGACGCCGCACTTCGAGGTCGGAGGCGAACACCTGGTAGGCGTTGCGCTCGCCCCGGGCGAGGCGGCCGGCCAGCACGGTCTCACCGGCCAGCACCGTCGCCCCGGCGTCGACGGTCAGCACCGTGCGCTGGTAGAGGCGCGAGTCGACGAAGGGGATCACCGGCTCGGGCAGGTACTCCACGTACGCGCCCGGCCCGGCCTCCAGGTTGACCAGCTGCGTCGCGTAGTCGTACTCCATCCGGTAGACCTTGGTGGCCGCCTGGGTGGTCAGGTGGACCGCCGCGTCGGCCCCGCAGCGGATGTCGGTGCGCAGCCGGTCGGCCTGCAGGATGCCGCCGCCGGTGGACATCAGGAGGGTGACGGCGAGGTCGGGGCGGGCCGGGTCGAAGTACAGCGGGCGCATGATCTGCAACGGCGACTTCTGGTAGTGGCCGGTGAGTTCGGTGCGTCCGCCGATCCTCTCGAAGGCCAGTTCCAGCAGCCCGACCTTGCCGGGGCGCCCGACCGCGAGGGTGTCGGGCGTCCCGGCGTGCCGGCGGACCTCGTACGGGACGCGGGCGGGCTCGTAGTGCCGGGGGTCGAGCCGGGGCGGGGCCGCGGGGGCGGCCACCCGGCCAGCCACCGGATCGGCCACCGGATCGGCCACCGGATCGGCCACCGAACCGGCCGCCGCACCGGCCCCGGGATCATCCACCGGACCGGCCCCCGAACCGGCCGCCACGGGAGCCGTCACGCCGGGACCTTCCGGAAGGTCTCCAGGAAGGTCGCGATCTCCTCCAGCCCCTCCCCCGTCAGGCAGTTGGTGAGCACCACCGGCCCGCCCTCACGCACCCGCCGGGCGTCGGACTCCATGATGCCGAGGTCGGCGCGGACGTACTGGGCGATGTCGATCTTGTTGATGACCAGCAGCTCCGACTCGGTGATGCCCGGGCCTCGCTTGCGGGGCATCTTCTCGCCCTCGGCGGTGTCCAGCACGAAGAGGAAGAGGTCGACCAGCACCGGGCTGAAGGTCAGCGTCAGGTTGTCGCCGCCGGACTCGTACAGCAGGGTGTCGACGTCGGGGAAGCGCTCCAGCATCTCGGCCCCGGCGGCGAGGTTCATGGTCGGGTCGTCCCGGACGGCGGTGTGCGGGCAGGCGCCGGTCTCCACGCCGACCACCCGCTCGGGGTCCAGCACCCCGGCCAGGGTGCGGCGGACGTGCTGGGCGTCCTCCTGGGTGTAGATGTCGTTGGTGATGACCGCCGGGCGGTGGCCGCGCGCGATCAGCACCGGCACCAGCGCCTCGATCAGCGCCGTCTTGCCGGAGCCGACCGGGCCACCGATGCCCACCCGGAGCACGTTCTCGGTCATGCGATCTCCCTGATGAGTGAGTGAGTGAGTTCAGCTCGCGAACAGCCGGGCCTCGGCCCGTTCGTGCCGCCCGGACATCGCGTCCGCGACCGGTACGCAGCCGCCGAGGTCCGCCAACTCCCGTACCAGCGCGGCCGCCACCACCTCCCGGATGACCGGGGCGGCGGCCCGCAGCACCACCTGCGCCTTGCGGTGGTCGGTCAGCCGCAGGCGCAGCGCGGCGCCGACGAAGCTGGTGCAGAAGGCGAACAGGTCGCCGGCGACGGCCTGTTCGACCGGTACGGCGGCCGAGGCGTAGGCGACCCCGGCGGCCACCGCCTGGCAGCCGGGGGCGCGCTTGTCGGCGACCAGGCCGGCGTACCTGTCCAGCGGCTCGCCACCCACCGACTCCCGGGCGATGTCCAGGAGTTGGCGCCCGGTGCGGGTGGCGGCGAGCCGCAGCTCACGGTTGAGCTTGGTGGCGTGCAGCCGCTGGTCGGTCTCGGCCAGCAGCTCCCAGTCCCCGGCCGAGGCGGCCCGGTGGGCCAGTGCCAGGGCGGTGGCGTCGGCCGGCCCGACGCTGTGCCGCAGCAGGTCGGCGAGCAGCGCGGGCATGGTGTCGGCGGTGACGGCCTTCGCCTGGGCGTAGCCCTCCAGCCCGTGCGAGAGGGTGTAGAAGCCGCTGGGGAAGGCGGAGTCGGTCAGCTGGAGGCTGACCAGCAGGGCGTCCAACCCCGGATCCGGGGTGCTCAAGCGAGGTAGAACAGGTGGTTGAGCGGCAGTTCGCGGGCCGGCTCGATGGTGGCGGGCTCGCCGTCCAGGGTGACCTTGTACGTCTCCGGATCGACCGCGATCTTCGGCAAGGCGTCGTTGCGCACCATGTGCTGCTTGCCGACCGAGCGGCAGTGCCGCACCGGCAACACCCGGCTGTCCAGCCCGAGTCGGGCGGGCACCCCGAGGTCGACGGCGGCCTGGGACATGAACGTGATCCGGGTGGCCTGCTTGGCCCGCCCGAACGCGCCGAACATCGGCCGGTAGTAGACCGGCTGCGGGGTGGGCAGCGAGGCGTTGGGGTCGCCCATCAGCGCCCAGTTGATGATGCCGCCCTTGATGACCAACTTGGGCTTGGCACCGAAGGAGTTGATCGGCCACAGCACGATGTCGGCCAGCTTGCCGGGCTCCAGCGAGCCGATGTGCTCGGCGGTGCCGGAGGCGATCGCCGGGTTGATGGTGAGCTTGGCGAGGTAGCGCAGCACCCGGAAGTTGTCGTTGCGCTCGCTGTCGCCGGCCAGCTTGCCGCGCTGGGCCTTGCAGTGGTGGGCGGTCTGGAAGGCGCGGGTGAAGGTCTCCCCGATCCGGCCCATGGCCTGCGAGTCGGAGGAGAAGATCGAGATGACGCCCTCGTCGTGCAGCACGGTCTCGGCGGCGATGGTCTCGGCGCGCACCCGGGAGTCGGCGAAGGAGACGTCCTCGGGGATGTCGTGGCTGAGGTGGTGGCAGACCATCACCATGTCCAGCAGTTCGTCGACCGAGTTGACGGTGTAGGGCAGGGTCGGATTGGTCGAGGACGGCAGCACGTTGGGCTCGCCGGCGATCCGCATGATGTCGGGGGCGTGGCCGCCGCCCGCGCCCTCGGTGTGGAAGGTGTGGATGGTGCGGCCGTCGATCGCGGACAGGGTGTCCTCGAAGAAGCCGCCCTCGTTGAGGGTGTCGGTGTGGATGGCCACCTGCACGTCGTACTCGTCGGCGACGCGCAGCGCGCTGTCGATCGCGGCCGGGGTGCTGCCCCAGTCCTCGTGCACCTTGAGCCCGCACACCCCGGCCTCGACCTGCTCGCGCAGCGCGCCCGGCAGCGAGCCGTTGCCCTTGCCGAGCAGCCCGACGTTGACCGGGAGGTCCTCGACCGCCTGGTACATCCGGCCGATGTTCCACGGGCCGGGCGTACAGGTGGTGCCGTTGGTGCCGTCGGACGGGCCGGTGCCGCCGCCGATCAGGGTGGTGATGCCGTTGCTCAGCGCCTCCTGCGCCTGCTGCGGGGCGATGAAGTGGATGTGGGTGTCGACGCCGCCGGCGGTGGCGATCAGGTGCTCGCCGGAGATCACGTCGGTCCCGGGGCCGATCACCAGCTTGGGGTGCACCCCGCTCTGGGTGTGCGGGTTGCCGGCCTTGCCCACGGCGGTGATGAAGCCGTCCTTGACGCCGATGTCGCCCTTGACCACGCCGAGCACCGGGTCCATGACGACCACGTTGGTGATGACCAGGTCGAGCGCGCCCTGCACGGAGGTGGCGGCCGGGTCCTGGGCCATGCCGTCGCGGATGCCCTTGCCGCCGCCGTAGACGGCCTCGTCGCCGTAGTGGCCCTGGTTGAAGTCCTGCTCGACCTCGACCACGAGGTTGGTGTCGGCGAGGTGGAACCGGTCGCCGACGGTGGGGCCGAACAGGTCCGTGTACTGCTTGCGGGACAGGATGGCCATCAGTGGTCGCCCTCCTCGTGGGTGTGCGTGTGGGAGTCCCCGCCGTACAGGTGGTCCTTGTGGTCGAGGTTGGTGCCCTTGAAGCCGAGGGCGATGGCCCGGTCGATGGCACGGGCCCGGGTGTCGCGGGCGGTGACGCCGCCGTCCACGAGGTTGCTGAAGCCGACCAGCCGGCGGTGCCCGGCGAACTCGGCGAGCGTGACGTCCTTGGTGTCGCCGGGCTCGAAGCGCACGGCGGTGCCGGCCGGGATGTCGAGGTGCTTGCCGAAGGCCGCGTTGCGGTCGAAGTCGAGGCCGCGGTTGGCCTCGAAGAAGTGGTAGTGCGAACCGACCTGGATCGCGCGGTCGCCCGTGTTGCTGACCGTGATGGTGGCCTTGGCTCGGCCGGCGTTGATCTCCACCGGGTCGTCGCCGTACAGGTATGCGGCGCTGCCGGACATGGCGGGCCTTCCTCTCTGCCGGTTCAGTGGGGGGTGTGTGCGTGGGGGGTGTGTGCGGGCGCGGGTGCGTGGGCGGTGGGTGCGTGGGGGTGGCCGTGCCGGTGGGCGTGACCGTGGTGCGCCGAGCCCGGTCCGTGGCCGTGGTGCGCCGAGCCCGGTCCGTGGCTGTGGGCGTAGCCGTGCCCGTGCTCGGCGTCGAGGCCGGCCAGGATGCCGTCCTCGCCGTGGCCGAGCAGGTGCAGGGCCGCCGCCGTGCGGGCCGCGATCACCCCGGCGATCGCGGACGGACGCAGCAGCGGTCCGCCGTCCCGTACGCCCTCGCCGGCCGGGCCGGGGGGCAGTGCGGGGCCGAAGGAGGCGGGGACGGCCGTGACCTGGGCCGCGCCGAGCAGACGGCAGCGTCCCACGCCCTCGGCCGGGTCGGGGTCGCCGCCCGCGAAGGCCACCTCGACCCAGCGGTGCCGCCCGTACTGGCGGACCAGCCGGGCGATCCGGAACAGTTCGGCGTCCTCGAAGGGGCCGGCCGCCGGGGCGGTGACGAGTACGGCGTCCTCGCCTCCGGCCGAGGCCGCGGCGGCGCGGAGCCAGCCGATCAGGTGTTCGGCGGCGCCGAAGGGTGCGGTGAGGGCGAGCCGTCCGCAGCCCTGGTCGGCGGCGAGCCAGCGCAGGGCGCGGGCGGTGTCGGCGATCAGTCTCGGGTCGCGGCCGAGGGTCATCGGGACGACGCACATCGGTGCGTCGTCGGCCGCCAGGGCGGAACGGACGGCTTCGGCGAGTGCTCGGCCGGGGGCCGCCACGGCGTGTACGGCGGGTTCGTGCGCGGCCACGGCGGCGAGGTGGCGCCCATCGTCGCTCTCGTGCCCGCCGGCCAGCACGACCTTGACGGGCTGACGTGCGGTCATCGGTCAGGCGCCGACGGGGTCGTGGCAGGAGACCAGCTTGGTGCCGTCCAGGAACGCGGCCTCGACCTGGAGCAGCGGCAGCATCTCGCGGACGCCCGGCATGACCTCGGCGTTGCTGACGACCTGCTTGCCGATCTCCATGCACTCGGCGACGGTGCGGCCGTCCCGGGCGCCCTCCATGATGGCCTCGCTGATCAGTGCGCAGGCCTCGCTGTAGTTGAGCTTGACGCCGCGGTCGCGGCGTTTGCGGGCCAGATCGGCCACGACGTAGATGTAGAGCTTGTCCATCTCACGCGGGGAGAGGTTCATGGGAACCACTTCTCCTTTCCGAGAATCCGACGAAATGCAAGTCAGAAGAAATGCAAGGGAGTTGGCCGACGGAATACCAGATTAGGGCGCCTGCTGGATCCGACGCCCACGATCCCGGCGCCGCGCGGGGTCCGGCGACCGCGGTCTCCGACGCCCGCCGGATCAGACCCGGCGCAGCCGGGGAATCGCCGGCACCGCCGCCAGGACCCGACTGGCCGCGAACAGCCCGGCCAGGAACAACAGGCCGACGTACCACTGGGGCATGAAGGAGATCTGGCCGATGTCGGCGAAGAACCCGCGCCAGAGCCGTTCCCCGCTCAGCCCGCTACCCCCGGTGGCCGGCACCGGCGGCGCTGCCGGTCCGACACCCTGCGGCCACAGCCGCCGGAACCCGGGCGCGGCGACCGTGACGGCGGTCGCCACCAGGCACCCGCTGTACCCGGTCAGCCCGGCCTCGACGGTCTCCCGCCGCAGCCCGAGGCCGTAGCCGACGGCCGTGGAGACGGCGCTGCCCAGCAGGCCGTAGCGGCCGTACTGCCACCCGGCGGCGAACAGTGCGGCGGCGAAGAAGAGTCCGCACACGGCGGACGGCAGGAAATCCACCTGGGCGACACCGCGCAGGACTTCGACGACCAACGTGACGACCAACGTGACGACCAACGTGACGTGTGACGGACGGACAACCGGCGGAGCCTCTTCCGCGACCCCTTCCCCACCCTTTCGTTGACCCATACGGCGCACCAATTCCCCGGTACGGCCGAGGGGCTCGGGAGATTACTCGGGAGCCCGTTCGGCGATTCGTTGGGAACCGTACTCCTGTGGATTGCGGAACGGGGCGGACACGGTGCGTCACGCCAAATCGACGCCGAGTCACCATCAGGCCACTGAGCTGCAACATTCTGTTGAAATAGGCGCCCGGGCGGGTCGCTGGAGAGAGCAATTCTTTGCGAAGTTTTACTCGCCCTCGACAAGCGCCGGAATATGACCATGTCGAGTAATCCTCGACAAATTCGATTCATCCCGGCAATACGGACACGCAAAGCTGGGGGAAAGCTGCGGGAAAGCTGTGAAGGACGGGGTCGGTGTGGCGGAAGTGTGAGCGGATCGGGGGCGGGGACGCACGGATCCGGCGACGGGCACCGCGCCCCCGGCGCCAGCCCCTGCCGTTCGCCCCGTCAATCGGCCACCCTCAGCCGGCCACCGTCAGTCGGCCACCGTCAGTCGGCCACCGTAAGCGGCCGCCCTCAGTCCGCCACGGGTGCCGCGCAGCCGAGGTGCCGGCGCAGGAAACCCTCCGAGGCCGCCACCTCGAACTCGGGCACCGCCAGGTGACCCCCGGGGTTGGCGTGCAGCGACCGCTCCCCCGAACCCAGCGCGCCGTACAGCGCCAACGCGCCCTCGCGCGGTTGGAGTTCGTCGTCCCACTGCAGCACGAACTCCACCGGAACCGTCACCTGCCGGGCCGGCTCTACCAGCGCGGCGTGGCCCGCCAGCCCGAACACCGCCGCCACGATGCGCGGCTCGACCGCCGCGAGCGGAATGCCGATCACCGTCCCGAGCGACAACCCCCAGTAGCCGACCGGCCCGAGGCCCTCCCCGCCCGCACCCTCCAGCGCGTCCAGCACCGCCCGCCACTCCGGCACGGCCCGCTCCGCGAGCGCCGCCGTGTGCCGGGCCACCCAGGCGCTGATCGGCCGCCCGGCCGCCAGCAACTGCCCGGTCTCGGTGGCGAACCGCTCGTCCTGCGCGGTTCGCGCCCGCTCGCCGTGCCCGGGCGCGTCGATCGCCACCGCCGCCCACCCGAACCGCGCCGCGCACCGCCGGGCCCGCTCCCGCGGCCCCAGCTTGTCCTGCCCGCCGCCGTGCCCCAACAGCACCAACGGCCTGCCGCCGAGGCCCGATCCGTCCGGATGCCAGAGCATGCCGGGAACGCCGTCGAGGACGAAGCGTCGTTCCACGACGCCGTCCGAGCTGGTCTCCGAGGTGAAGTGCACCCACCCATGATGGCGCCCGACACACGTTCGAGTCCGGTCTTTCCACCCCGTGGCCGATAGTCACCGGAGCCGGTCCGTTCGAGCCTGGGCCGACCGGGTTCCATCGTCCGGCCCGATACGAACTCACCCCCGGCGAGGACCACTTCGCCGGTCTCGGCGTGGAACTCCCGGACGGCGGCCCGGGGCGCCCCGGCACCGTCCACGAGGGCGGCGTGGACCCTCAGGCGACGGCGGGTCCGGTGCCCGAGTCGTCATCGGAGAGGATCATTCGGCGGATGCCAGCCATCGGCGCTGGTCGGGCACCAGGCGTTTCGGGGTGGGGGCCCGTCGGTGCGGTCCGGATCTCTCCGGTGGGGAGTAAGCGCTTCCGGCCCCGGGTGGGCTCTAGGGGGGTGAGGAGGTGCTCATGGGAGAACCGAAGAGCGGGCGGGACGAGGAGTTCCAGTCGTTCATCGTGGCGGCCTGGCCGCGGCTGGTACGGACGGCGTTCCTACTGGCCGGGGAGCAGTACGCGGCGGAGGACTTGGTGCAGTCCGCGGCGGAGAAGGCGTGCGCGGCGTGGTCGAAGGTGCGTCGGGCGGACGATCCGTACGCCTACGTGCGGCGGATCCTGGTGAACCAGCACGCCCGCCGCTGGCGCCGCCGGCCGCCGGAGCTGCTGGTCGACGCGGTGCCGGACGCGGCGGGGACGGAGGACGGCTTCGCCCGCTCCGACCAGCGCGGGGCGCTGCTGGCGGCGCTCGCCACGTTGCCTCCGCGCCAGCGCGAGGCGGTGGTGCTGCGCCACTGGGAGGACCTCAGCGACAGCCAGACGGCGGTGGCGATGGGCTGCTCCGTGGGCGCGGTGCGCAGTCACGCGGCGAAGGGCATCGGGCGGTTGCGGCAGGTGTCGGCGCTGGTGGAACTGAAGGACAGGACTGAGATCGGAGGGGCGGTATGACCATGGGGAACGCGGGAACCGGCGAGGACACCGATCTGTGGGTCGGGCTGGGACTGGCCGAGGCGGCGTCGACGGCTCGGATCGGGCCGGTGCCGGTGGTGGACATCATGGCCGGCGGCCGGCGGATCCGGCGCCGGCGGCGGACGGTGGTGGGCGCGTTGGCACTGGCCTCCGCGGTGGTGCTGGCAGGCGGGGCGATCTCCGAGCTGCGCCCGGTGCCGACGGCCTCCCAGCCGCTGGTCGCGGCGGGTACCGGCCACGGCGCGGGCACCGGTGGCCCGCCGACGGCCACCCCGGGCGCGACGACGACCCCGGCGCCGCGGGATCCGTTCACCCCGGTACGGGTGGTGGTCGGGCAGGGCACCACGCCCGACGGCAAGCAGTGGAAGCTGTGGCGGGCCGTGTGGCCGACGGCACCGAAGGACCGCGCGTACGAGCAGGCGCTGGCGATGTGGCAGGAGCGGAGCCCGTACGACTCGGCGCTCACCAAGCCGACGAAGGAGTTCGTGGACCAGTACTACGACGCCGACTCCGACATCGCCAACACCTACTTCACGGTGGACGGCGTTCGCCTGAGCCACGACTCCGAGGGCACCACGCCGGCGCCGGGCAAGCTCGACCCCCGCGAGGGGGCGTACATCTCGGGCGGTCTGCTGGGCGCCCGGGGCAAGGACGACACCGTGGCGCCGGGGGAGATCATCGGGCTGAGCCTGGGCCCGGACATCGCCCGGGTGAAGGTGACCTGGACGGACGGCACCACGACCGAGCCGCAGATCGTCACCGTGGCCGACTCACCGCTGCGCTCCGTCGTGCTGGCCCGTCCGGAGGGCAAGACGGCGAAGCTCTGGGAGTACTTCGACAAGGCCGGCACCAAGCTCCCGGACTCCGGGGAGCAGTTCCTGACGCGCTGAGCCCGTCAGACCTCCCCTGTGGTCTGACGCACCGCCACCCGGCCCCGCTGTTCCGTGAACGGGCACCTGCTGCCGGGCGCCTGGTCGCCCCTGGCCGTCGTGCCGGTCTGCACGTCGTTCCCGGCCCGGCCGGTGACACCGCCGCCCCTTCACGTTCGGCCTGGCCTGGTTGACCCACCTCGTCCTGCGCCGCGCGGTGGGCGGTTCGACGGCAAGGGCGGAAGTGGGAGTGGGAAGTCGGCTCTAGCGACTTCCCACTCCCACTCTCGTTCAGCCCGGCAGCAGTTGTGAGCGGCGGGGAGCGCGGGCGATCACCGGCTCGTCATCCGCGCAGGACCGCCCTCACCTCCCCGACCAGGGCCCGCGCCCGCTCCACCGTCGCGGTCAGCGCCTCGGGCGTCTCCCCGGCGGCTCCCAGCAACGCATGCACTCTCGCCCTGAAGTCGTGCGACACTCCCGGGAGTTGAGCGGCGACGGCGAGCGCGCCCTTCTCGTTGAGGCACCAGCGCCGGTCGCGTGCGTACAGCGCCTGCACCAGTACGCCCACCGCCCGGGAGAGGCAGAGCGAGACGTACAGGACGTCGCCGCGCGCCGCGCCCTTCACCGCGACGCCGACCAGGAACTCCGCCTCCCACGCCCCGGCCGTCAGGGCCTCACGCAGCGGCTCGGGGTAGTCGGCGGTCTCGGCCTGGAGTGCGGCCAACTCCCCTGCCGGGTCGGCGAGCACGCGTCCGAGCGCGACCTCGCCGGGGTAGCACGGCGACCAGAACCCCAGCGGGTGCCCGGCCTGCACCCCGACCTCGTAGCGGCCCGCGCGGCAGTCCGCCCACACCCGATAGACCCGGTCGAGGTCCCGCAGGATCCAGTCCACGGCGACACCGTCGACGCGCAGCCACGCCCCGCCGTTCACCCAGGGCCCCCAGCCGCCGGGCCCGGCCACCTCCACCCCCGGGCCGGCCAACTCCCGCAGTGCGGCGAGGTCGAGTGCGCCGCGGTAGTAGACACCGAGGTCCCAGTCCGACTCCGGCCGGTGCTCACCGCGCGCCCGGCTCCCGCCGAGCATCACCCCCACCACGCCCGGCACGTCGGCCAGTCGGGCCGCCATGTTCTCGATGTGTTCGGTGATCGAGTGCATGACGGGCATTCTGGCGGGCGAGTGGGAGGCGGGGCCAGCGGATTCTGCCGGGGGGTGGGGCTCGGTGGCCGGGTCTCGGCGGCCGGGGCTCGTTGGCCGGGGCTGGGGCTGGGCGGCCGGGGCTGGGCGGCCGGGGTCCGATCGGCCGGTGGCTCCCCGGCCGTCAGAAGGGCCGCGCTGCTCACCCCCGTGCGGTACCGGCCGGCGCCTCCCGCTCCCCTTCCGCCTCCCCTGTTCCCACCAGCCGGGCGGCCAGGTCCTCCGCCAGGCGCGCGGCCCGTCCGCGCCGGCGGCGGGCGAGGGCCAGGCCGAGGTGGCGGCGCGGGCCGGGTTCGGCCAGCGGGAGGGCGACCAGCTGCGGGTGCCGGGCGAGGCCGATCTCGGGGATCAGGGCGATGCCGATCCCCGCGTGGACCAGGGACTGGGCGAACTCGTAGTCCGTCGCGGTGCACGAGATCCGCAGTTCGACGCCGGCCAGGGCGGCGTACCGGGCGAGCTGGCCGGCGGACTTGCGGCAGCCCAGGATCCAGCGCTGGTCAGCGAGTTCGGCCAGGTGGAGCGCCTCGGGCCGGTCCCGGTAGCGGGCCGCTGCCGGGTGGTGGACGGGCAGCACGACGCGCAGCGGATCCTCGCCGAGCGCGGTCCAGTCCAGGCCCGAGCGGTCGCCGGGCCGGACGGGCGGCGGACCTTCGAGGTGGTAGGCGAGCGCGAGGTCGGCCCGCCCTTCGCGGACGGCGGGCAGGCTCTCCTCCGGTTCCGCCTCCAGGATGGTCAGTTCCACCTCCGGGTGGTCGGCGGTGAAGCCGGCCAGGGCCGCGGGCAGCAGCCGTCGCCCGCCGCTGGCGAAGGTGGCGACGGTCAGGGCGGTCCGTTCGGCGGTCAGCCGGGCGATGCGCTGCTGGGTGTCGGTGAGTTCGGCGGCGATCGCGTCGGCGGCCTCGACCAGCAGCCGGCCCGCGTCGGTGAGCGTGACGCCCCGGGTGGAGCGCTCCACCACGGGTGCGCCGAGGCCGCGTTCGAGTGCGGCGACCTGCTGGGAGACGGCCGAAGGGGTGCAGCGCAGCGTCCGGGCCGCCTGGTTGAAGCTGCCTCGGCGGGCGACTTCCCGCAGCACCGCGAGGCGCTGGACGTCGATCAACAGTTCTCCTAACGACTGGTCCTCGATCTCGACACTACCGCTGTTGTCCAGGGCTCGGCAGACTGATCACCGGAACCGCACGACAGGGGCGGGACCGGGCACAGCGGGGAAGGGATCGACGGCATGGACGTGTGCGTGATCGGCGGGAACCGCCACTTCGGGAGGCGACTGGTCGCGGAACTCCGGGACGCGGGCGCGGCGGTGACCGTGCTCAACCGCGGTTCGGCCCCCACCCCGCCCGGAGTGACCCACCTGCGCGCCGACCGCGACGACGAGGCCGCGCTGCGCACCGCGCTCGCCGGCCGGCGCTTCGACGCCGTCGTGGACCAGGTCTGCTACACGCCCGTCCAGGCGGCCGCCGCCGCCCGGGTGTTCGCCGACCTCACCCCGCGCTACCTGCTCACCTCCACCGTCGAGGTCTACGCCCACCTCGGCCGGCCCGGCGGACCGCCGCTCGCGGAGGCGGCACTGGACCTTTCCGCCGAGGCCGTCGACCTGCGACTCCCCTGGACCGACCGGGGGTTCCGGGACGACCACTACGCCGAGGGCAAGCGTCAGGCGGAGGCGCTGCTCTCCCGGCAGGCGTCCTTCGACGTCGTCACCGTCCGCACGGCCCACGTCCTCGGCGGCGCCGACTTCACCGGGCGGCTGGCCCACTACGTGGAGCGGATCGGCGCCGGCCTGCCGGTGGCCGTCCACCCGGCGCCGCAGCCCGCGTCCTTCGTCCACGCGCCGGAGATCGCCCGCTTCCTGGCCTGGGCCGCACTGGCGGACTTCACCGGGCCGGTCAACGCGGCCTCCGAAGGCGGCGTTGACGTACGGCAGTTGTGCGAGGTCGTCGGCCAGGTGGTCGGCACCGAGGCCGAGTTGACGGTCGGCGGTGCGGGCGAGCCGCTCTCGCCGTTCTCCTTCGACCGCTGCTACGCGATGGACACCGGCCGGTCGGCCCACCAGGGCTTCCGTTTCTCCCCCGTCAGCGACTGGCTGCCGCAGGCCGTCAAGGAGGCACGCGCATGACCACCGTTCAGGCAACTCCCGCCACTCGCACGATCGGTGACGTGACCGTCGGCGCCGTCGGCCTCGGCGCGATGCCGCTGTCCGTCGAGGGCCGGCCCGACGAGCAGCAGGCGATCGCCACGATCCACGCCGCACTCGACGCGGGGGTGACGCTGATCGACACCGCCGACTCCTACCACTGGCACGCCGACGAAGTCGGCCACAACGAGCGGCTGATCGCCCGCGCGCTGGCCGCTTACGGCAGCGGGGCGGATGGCGTCCTGGTGGCGAGCAAGGGCGGCCGGGGCCGCCCCGGGGACGGCAGCTGGACGGTCGACGGCGATCCGCGCCACCTGCGCCAGGCCGCCCAGGCCTCGGCCGCGCGGCTCGGCGTCGAGGCCATCGGCCTCTACCAACTGCACAAGCCCGACCCGGCCGTGCCCTTCACCGACTCGGTCGGCGCGCTGCGCGAGCTGGCCGACGCGGGCACCATCCGGCTGGTCGGCCTCTCCAACGTGGACTGCGCGCAGATCCGCACCGCCCAAGAGATCCTCGGCCCGCGCCTGGTCTCCGTGCAGAACCGTTTCTCCCCGGCGCACCAGGCCACCCGCGACACCCTCGACCTGTGCACCGAACTCGGCCTCACCTTCCTCCCCTGGAGCCCCCTCGGCGGCATCTCCCGCAGCGCCGTCGACGACCCGGCAACCGGCACCCCGGGCTCGGACACCCCCTTCCACACCCTCGCCCGCGCCCGGGGCGTCAGCCCCCAACAGGTCTGCCTCGCCTGGCACCTGGCCCAGACCCCCGCCGCCCTGCCCATCCCGGGCGCCCGCCGCCCGGCTTCCATCCGCGACTCCGCGGCTGCGGCGGGGCTGGCGCTGTCGGCGGCGGAGCTGGCGACACTGCGGCAGTAGTCCGGCGGGCACTGCGGCGGCGGTGACGGGCCCGGGTCGCGCTCCGCGTCCACGCCCTACTGCGGGGGCGCGGGGAGTGGGAAGTCGACGGGGCCGACTTCCCACTCCTCACGCGTGACGGGGCGACCGTGTCAGGTGAAGTGGTCGGCGAACGGGGGTGGTTGGGGCGGCGGGCAGCGCGGAGGCAGACCCCGGCGGGCGGCGCGAAGGGGAGGAGCGCGCGGGAGGCCTGCTCGTACCGGACGTGCTGTCCGGTGCGGGTGCGGGTGAGCAGTCCGGTGCGGTGCAGGATGCCGAGGCGGCAGGAGACCGTGCCGGCGGCGAGGAAGTGCCGCTCGCCCAACTCCGAGGTGGTGCGGGCGATGCGGAGGACGGACAGCAGCCGCGCCCGGGTCACTCCGGGCAGGGCGTGCACCGTCGGACCGGGGCCGGTGTCCGGGCCCAGTGGCCGGTGTCCGGGCCCGATGGGCGAGGTCCTCCTCCAACCGACACCGGGCGGGCTGCCGAGCGCGGGGCCGTGAGACCGCCCGGCGACCGGGACCCACCCCGGGCGACGGTCCCCCGTGATCGTCCGCCACATCATGTCTGCCGCAACGCCGTTGCGGCGCGTCCGGTCACTGGCCGCCCTGGCCGGCGCTGCCCATGGGGCCGATCTTCACCGGGCTGGAGCCGTCGGCGGCGGGGAGGGAGCCGGCACCCGGCCACTGCAGGGTGACGGACTTGGTCTCGTCCGGCGGGGTCACGACCAGGCCGGTGATCCGGACACCGGTGCCGCCGGTGTCGTTGCTCGGGTAACTGATGCCGAAGAACGTCGACTTGCCGGGCTTGACGACGCCCGCGACGACCGGCTCGCCGGAGCGCTGCGCCGACAGCGACCCCGCGTTGGTCTTCAGGTCGACGCCCGCATAGCCGGAGAGCGAGCAGTCGTGGCCACTGCGGTTCTTCAGCTCGACCACGACGGTGCGGGTGGCGTCACCGTCGATGGTGCGGTCCGCAGCCGTGATGGTGAGGTCGTCGGTCCGGCACTTGCCGCCCTTGCCACCATCCGTGGAACCCGTGGAGCCGGTGGAGCCGGTGGAGCCGGTGGAGCCGGTCCCGGCCGTCGTGCCCTTCCCCCCGGCCGTCGGCGCTCCGGAGGCCGTCGCGCCGCCGGTGGCCCCGGTGGCCGCCGGCGGCGCGGAGGAGGGCTTGTTCGCCGCCGTTCCGCCGTCGAGGTCGTCGTTCTGACAGGCCGTCAGCGAGAGACCCGCGGCAACGGCCAGGGCGGCGAAGGTGAGCTTGTGAACGCGCATCGTGTCTTCCTCAGGGTCGTGTGGCGGCCGGTACTGGTGAGCAGGACAGCCCGGCCGGGCGAACCGTTCCGCCCAACCGGCCGCCAATACAGTGCTGTTACACGAACGACCGGGCACCCCGCACCCCGCCGCCGCCCGCACCCCCGCCCGACCCGCCGCAGGACCGGCCGACACGGCGGTTCCCACCGCCGTACCGCTCCCGGCCACGGTCGCCGTCCGCTGGGACAGACCCGTGACCCGGCGGATCTTGACCGCGAGCGTTCACCCGTCTCCTCCCGCGGCGTCAGGCGAGTGCCGGGTGGATGAGCCGGCCGTGGTGGATGAGGGAGGCCGCCTGCTTGAGGCGGCGGACGCGGACGCTGATCTCGTAGCCGCGGATGCCCTCGATCCGCGCGAAGCGGGTGCTGAGGTAGCGGTAGAAGTCGGGGGTGTCCCTGCACATGACGACGGCCATGATGTTGTGCCGGCCGCTGACGGCCGCGGCGAAGGCGCACTCCTCGTGCCGGCTGATCTCCTCGCCGATGTGGTGCAGCCGGGGCAGTTCGACCTGGAGCCAGAGGGTGGCGTTGAGTTCGTAGCCGAGGCGCTCGGGGAGGGTGTCGACGTCGAAGACGAGGGAGCCGGTGGCCTCCAGGGCCTCCAGGCGGCGGGCGACGCGGGGTTTGGACCAGCCGGTGACCTCGGCGAGGTGGGTGTGGGAGGCGCGGCCGTCCTCGGCGAGGGCGGCCAGCAGGGGAAGGTCCTCGTCGCCGGGGGTGAGCGGGGCGCCGACGGGGCTGGGGCGTTCCGCGACGAGCTGCCGGACCTGGTCGTCGGTGAGGGAGCCCTCCCCACCGGTCCAGCCGGCCGCGCTCTCCGGGCCGAAGGGGTGGATCAGCAGGTCGACGCTCATGTCGAGGACGGAGGCGGCCCTGGGGAGCTGCCGTAGGAGGACGTCGTCGCGGGCGGTGCCGGCGGGTGAGCGGATGATGCAGTTGATCTCCGAGCCGCCGGAGGCGATGTTCGCGTAGGCGACCTCGGGGCGGCGGGCGAGCGAGTCGGCGAGCGGTCCGACGGCGTCGGGGCGGCAGCGCAGGCGGGCGATCCACTCGGACTGGCCGTGGGCGGCCGGGCTGCTGAGGCCGACGACGCGCAGGACCCCGCTGCGGCGCAGGGCGTTGTAGCGGCGCGCCGCAGTCTGTTCGGACACCCCGATGACCTCGCTGAGGCGGCGGAAGGAGACCCGCGGGGCGAAGTGGAGTCCGTGGATGATTTTGCGGTCCAGTTCGTCAACCATGGATGAATCGTCACACGCGGACCGGCAGCGGTGGAGGTTCTGTGCCGTCCGCCCGGCTCGGCCTGGGGATCCGTCGCCCATCGGGGCGAAGCTGGTCGGCGGCTCCGCGGGCGGTGGGCGGCCGGCGCGGACCGCGGGTCCGGCCGGCGCGCCCGGCCCGTGAGCGGGCGCGCGCCGGACGGCGGCGCTCTCACCGCAGCCGGTGCCCGCCGCGGCACCTCCGCAGTCGAAGGAACCCCTCGTGAACTCCGCAACGATGCAGGGCCCCCGGACCCAGGGACCCCATGGCCCCCGGGCACAGGGCCGACGGGCGCAGCGCCCCCCGGCCGGACGGGGCACCACCCTCGTCATGGCCTGCCTGGGCGTCTTCGTCGCCTACCTGCCGGTGACCACCGTGTCGGTGAGCCTGCCGGCGATCCAACGGGCGCTCGGCGCCTCCACCGCCCAACTGTCCTGGGTGTCGGACGCGTTCGTGCTGCCGATGGCCGCGCTGATCCTGACCACCGGTGTGGTGGGCGACGTCCACGGCCGCAAGCGGGTGTTCCAGGCGGGCATGGCCCTGTGCGCGATCGGCGCGGCGGTCTCGCTGAGCTCCGACTCGGTGCGGGCCCTGTGGGCCGGGCAGGCGGCCTCCGGGCTGGGGGCGGCGGCGCTGCTGCCCACCACGCTGGCGCTGATCAGCCACGCGGTGCCGGACCACCGGGAGCGGGGCAGGTTCATCGGGCTGTGGGCGATGTCCCTGCTGGCCTCGCTCGCCGTGGGCCCGCTGATCGCGGGCGTGCTGCTGGAGCACGTCGCGTGGCGCTGGATCTTCCTGCTGCCCGTCCCGGTGTCGCTGATCGTGCTGGTCGTCGCCGCCTTCCTGCTGTCCGACTCGCGGGCACCGCACGCCCGTCGGCTGGACTGGCCTGGTCAGCTCAGCGCGGCCGCGGCCGTCACCGCCGTGGTCTACGGCGTGATCGAGGGCGGCGCGAACGGCTTCGGCGAGCCCGCGACGGTGGCGGCCCTGGCGCTGGGCGCGGTCGCCGCGGTGGTGTTCGTCGTCGTGGAGCGCCGCAGCGCCGGCCCGATGATCGACCTCGCCCTGTTCCGCAGCCCCGCGTTCACCGCCACCTCGCTGGTCGCCATGATCAGTTTCCTGGGGCTGATCGGCTTCTTCTTCGTGCTGAGCCTGTACTTCGGCCTGGTGCAGCACCTGAGCACCCTCCAGGCGGCCCTGCGGATGGTCATGGTGACGGGGGCCTCGCTGGCCGCCAGCCTGCCCGTCGGGCGCCTGATGCACCGGGTGTCCGCCCGGGTGCTGATCACCACCGGCCTGGTCGTCACGGCCGGCTCGCTGCTGTCGCTGACCGACCTCGACGCCCACACCTCCTTCGGCTCGATCGCCTGGCGGCTGCTGCTGCTCGGCCTCGGCCTGGGGGCCGTCCTCACCCCGATGACCGCCTCCGCCGTCTCCGCCGTCCCGCACCACCTGGCCGGCATGGCCGCGGCCGGCAACAACGCGTTCCGGCAGGTCGGCGGCGCCCTCGGCCCCGCCGTGCTCGGCGCCCTGCTGACCACCCGGACGCTCGACGCCCTGCCCGGCCGGCTGACGGACGCCGGGGTGCCGGCGGCGACCGGCGGCCACGTCCTCGACGTCGCCCGGGAGCAGGGCCTCGGTGCCGTGGCGGGACTCGACCTCGGGCCCGCCACCGGCCAGGCCCTGACCGCCCTCGGCGACTCCTTCCTGGACGGCCTGCGGCTCTGCCTGATCGTCTCGGCCTCGCTCGCCCTGCTGGCCGCCCTGGCCTGCGCCGTCCTGCTGCGGCCGGCCGCGCGCCCGGCGCCAAGTCCGGCGCCGCACACCGACCAGGCCAGCGAGCAGGCCACCGACCAGGAAGCGGATCCGGCCCCCGCGCCCTGACACCCCGCGCCGTCGGCGAGGGCGGCCGGGTCACCACCCTGGAACAGGCCTGTTCTGCGTCGGCGAAGCGCAGCACGACGGTGTGGGTGCCGCCGGGCGGGCGGCCGCCCTCGCCCAGGTGGACCGGTCCGGTCGGTGCTGGCGACCAGCTCCCCCGGGCCCAGCAAGGACGGGGGCGGCGGCCTCCCGGTAGGCGTCCAGCCGCCGCTGGTCGGTGACGTCGTAGTTCAACGGTGACTCCTCGTCGGCTCGGACGGTCCTCGGGGCAGCGCGGAGCGGCTCGCCGACACCCGGGGCGCAGGATGCCACGCCCTGCCCCCTGGGCACACGACGGGGCAGGGCCACCGGAGGTGTCCGGTGGCCCTGCCCCTCGTGGTGCGCGTGCGCCGCGGGCGTCAGTTCATGAAGGTGACGTCCCAGTGGCTGCCCTCGTTGGCGTAGATGTTGCCGGAGGGGGCGGTCCACAGGTCGGCGCCGTCACCGCGGGTGCCGCTGTGGGCGAAGGTGCCGTGGATGTGGTCGGTGAGGCAGCTCGACATGGCGAAGTCCAGCTTGTAGCCGGTGCCGTGGCTGTAGGTGCCGCCGGCGTGGCCGGTCTCGGTGCCGCCGGTGATGTTCAGCGCGCAGCCGCCGATGGCGTGCTTGAGGTTGACGGCGCCGTCGGCCGAGGCGCGACGCAGGCCGTCGAAGGAGGTGCAGCTGCTGTTGGTGCGGTCGGAGCAGTTGCCCGAGGAGGACCAGGTGATGCCGGCGGCCGAGAACATCGAGGCGGCCTGCGACTGGCTGAGCGTGTCACCGCCGCCGCCACCGCCACCGGTGCTGCCGCCACCGCCGAGCAGGGCGGCCCAGGTCGCCGGGCCGACGATGCCGTCGACCGGGTTCAGGCCGGCCGACTGCTGGAATCCGCGCACCTTGGCGTCGGTGCCGGGGCCGAAGGCACCGTCGACGCCGAGGCCGGCGCCGTGGGCGTTCAGCTGGACCTGGAGCGCCTTGACGGCGTCGCCGTTGTCGCCGCTGCGGACGGTGACGATCAGCTTGGACCAGGTGTCGCCACCGACGATGCCGTCCACCGGGGACAGGCCGTTGGCGCTCTGGAAGCTCTTGACCTTGCCCTCGGTGCCGGGGCCGAAGGCACCGTCGGCGCCGGTCGCGAAGCCGCGGGCGGACAGCAGGTACTGGACCGTGGTCACGTTGTCGCCGTGGTCACCGTTGCGGACGAGGGGCCAGCCGGCGGCCTGGGCGGCGGGGGCGACGAGCACCGCCGCGAGAAGCGCGGCGAACATCGCGGCGACGACTGCCGGGATGCGTTTCATGACGGTTCCTCACTGACTGGCTGAGCGCGGAAGCGCGCGGGCGGGGGCGGCGGCACCGAACGGCTCGTCGGCCGCGACCGGGCCACCGCCGAGAGACGCTAGGAGCCGCCGGCGGCGTCCCGCTAGCGCGTCCCGTCCCTGGGACGACGCCCGGCCCCGGGGGCGGCCACCGGGGCCGGGCGGGCGGTCGTCCCAGGGATGCTCCGCACCGCAACGGCCCATCGCCGGGCGGGTGCCGGCGGCGGAGCCGGCGTCGACGCGTTCGCGGCTGCCCGGTCGCCGAGGAGCTCACCGGAGGGGGCGTCACACAGTTTTCACACATCGGCCATCCAGCGGTCTCGGACGGGGTCGACACTGTGTCAGGCAGTGCCAGACGCGGCTGCTTCGAGCACAAACGGTCAACGTGCGGGTGACATTGTGTCCAGCTGGTGCACAAGCACCACCCAGAAAGCGAACGGGCTTTCACTCCAATCACACGATATGACTAGTATCGCTTCGTCAAAAAGCCCGTGCCCGGACGGCCCGCCCCTCACCGGTCGGCCGCCAGCCCCAAGGAGACTGCTCTGCGCGCGCGTGCGAATCGGCGGCCCCCGACGCCGAAGGCCCCCCGCAGGCGTCCACGCCTGTCCCTGCGGGCGGCACTACTCGTCCTGGCCGTCGTCCCCAGCCTCGCCCTGGTCGCCCTCTGGGCGGTCACCAGCGGTGAGACCGTCTTCGACTTCCAGCGCCAGGCCGCCCAGGGCATGCTCGCCCAGAAGGCCGGCCAGCCGTCCAACATCGTCTACTACAACCTCCAGGAGGAGCGCCGGCTCAGCGCCGACGCGCTCGCCCGGCCCGGCGGCAACACCGACCAACTGCGCCACCAGCGGCAGTTGACCGATGACGCGGTCCACCAGTTCCAGGCCCTGTCCGGCGAGACCGCCGACGGCGCTCCGGACGACGTCCGCAACGCCGTCGCCGAAGCCCGGCAGGCCATGGCCAAACTGGCCGAGGAACGCGCCGCCGTCGACAAGGGCTCGGTCGACCAGCAGAGCGTCTTCACCTACTACACCGACCTGATCGCCGTCGACCTGCGGCTGTTCACCGCGCTCAGCCACGTCGACGCGGGCGAGGTCACCTGGGTGTCCAAGACCCTGGTCAACTCCTTCTGGGCCAAGGAGATGCTGGCCCGCGAGGACGCCGTGCTGGCCCGCGGCTGGCCCGCCGGGCGGCTCAGCACCGCCGACTACCAGCAGGTCCAGCAGCTGATCGGCGCCCAGGACCACCTGTTCACCGTCCAGGTCGTCCCGTACGTCCCCGACGGCGAGGCGGCCGGCTGGCACGACCTGATGAACAGCCCCGCCTGGCAGGCCAAGGCCGCCGTCGAGCAGCAGCTCACCCGGCCGGTCTCCGCCGACTCCAACGGCACCGTCAGACTGCCCGCCGCCCAGGACCAGTGGCGCCAGGCCGTCGACCAGCTCAACCCGCAGCTGGTCAAGGCCATCGAGGCCCGCACCAGCGCCATCGTCGAGGTCGGCAAGGGGACCATCCTCGGCCTGCTCACCCGCGTCGTGCTCACCGCCGTCATCGGCCTGATCACCGTCATCGCCGTCGTCATCGCCTCCTGGCGGATCAGCCGCTCGCTGCGCCGCCGGATCAAGGACCTCCAGACCCAGGCCGAGGAGATGGAGCGCACCCTGCCCGAGGTGGTCGACCGCCTCGGCCGCGGCGAACAGGTCGACCCCGAGGCCGAGAGCCGCGCCGTCACCACCGGCGAACACGGCAACGGCACCGACGAACTCGCCCGCCTCGGCCAGACCCTCAACCTGGCCCGCTCCGCCGCCCTGGAGGCCGCCGTCCGGCAGGCCGACCAGCACCGCGGCTTCGAGCGCCTGCTCCAGCGCATCGCCCGCCGCACCCAGCTGCTGATCGGCCGCCAGCTGCGCAAGCTCGACGAACTGGAGCGCAAGCACGAGGACCCGGAGGTCCTGGAGGGCCTGTTCGACCTCGACCACCTCACCGCCCGCCTGCGCCGCTACGAGGAGAACCTCGTCATCATGGCCGGCGGCCAGCCGCAGCGGCGCTGGCGCAAGCCCGTACCGCTGCTGGACGTGCTGCGCTCCGCCCAGGGCGAGGTGCAGGACTACCGCCGGATCATGATCGACGTCGAGGGCCACCCGTGGCTCTCCGAGCGGGCCGTCGGGCCGGTCGCCCACGTGCTCGCCGAGCTGATGGAGAACGCCACCACCTTCTCCAAGCCGCCGACCCCGGTGGAGGTCCGGGCCGCCATGGTCGGGCGCGGACTCGCCGTCGAGATCGAGGACCGCGGCCTCGGCATGGACCCGCAGCAGTACGACGCGGCCAACGAGCTGATGAGCCGCCCGCCGCGCACCGACGTGCTGGCCCGGGCCGACGACATCCGGCTCGGCTTCTACGTGGTCGCCCGGCTGGCCGCGCTGACCGGGCTGAAGATCGAGTTCCGGCCGTCGGCCTTCGGCGGCACCCGGGTGGTCGTGCTCGTCCCGGACGAGCTGGTCATCGACGGCGACACCGGCCTGCCGGACGCCGCACCCGTCGAACCCATCCCGCTGGTCCGCCGCTCGCGCCGGGCGCTGCGCTCCGCCTCCGACGAGGCGCCGCAGCCGGTCGGGCCGGTGGGGCCGCCGGTCGCACCGGTGGACTCCTTCGGGGCGGGCTCGCCCACCGGACAGGCCGAGGCGATCGGGCAGGCCGCGCATGCCCAGTGCGTGGCCGCGGCGTTCCAGGAGCCGGCGTTCCCGGAACCCTCGTTCCCGGTGCAGCCGGTCCCGGCCCAGCCGTACCAGCCCGGCCCCGCCGAGCAGCCGATCCAGCACAGCTCCCCCGCCGACCCGCCGCCGGCCTACGCCGCCACCCCGGCCGAAGCCCACGACGGCGCGCCCACCGCCACCCCCGCCCCGGAGGCCCCGGCCTACCCGGACATCGCCTACGCCCGGGTCACCGAGGCCGAGGCCCCGTACGCCGACGAGCAGTACCGCCCGGCCGACCACTACCGGCTGGCCGAGCGGCGCCGGGGCCGGGAGTACCCCTCCGCCGTACCGGTGAGCCCGGTCGAGGGCGGGCAGCCCCCGCTGCCGCAGCGCGTCCGGCAGGCCAGCCTGGCCGCCGAGCTGCGGGTGCCGCCGACGGCCCGTCAGCAG
>NZ_MECK01000642.1 GCF_014596465.1 Streptomyces sp. CBMA123
GCGCGCGCCGCGCAGGCCGTCGAGGCCACCACCCCGACGCCCAATCTGCCGCCCCGCTCCGCCGGCCCGCTCATCGGCCGGGAGGGCGAGTCGCGCGCCGTCGCCGAGGCCCTGGCCCACGACGACGGGGGCGGACTCGTCACCCAGGCCACCACCCTGCACGGCCTGGGCGGCGTCGGAAAGACCAGCCTCGCCCTGCACCACGCCTACGCCCGCGCCGACCACTACCGGCTGATCTGGTGGCTCACCGCCGAGTCCGCGGAACAGCTCGCCGAGGGCTTCGCCGGGCTCGCCGTCCACCTCCACCCCACCTGGGCCCTCACCGCCCCGCCCGGCCAGCAGGTGGAGTGGGCCATCGCCTGGCTGCGCGCCCACGACCGCTGGCTGCTCGTCTACGACAACGCCGAGGACCCGGCCCACCTCACCCCGTACGTCGGCCGACTCCTCGGCTGCGGCCACCAGTTGGTCACCAGCCGCCGCGCGAGCGGCTGGCACCCGGGCATCAGACCGGTCCGCATCGACGTCCTCGACGCCCCCGAGGCCGCCCGGCTGCTGTGCGGGGCGGCGTACACCGACTCGGCGGTGGATCCGGCCGAGCAGGACCAGGCCCGCGCCCTCGCCGACGAACTGGGCCACCTGCCGATCGCCCTCGCCCAGGCCGGCGCCTACGTCCAGCAGACCGGCACCACCTTCGCCGCGTACCGCGAACTGCTGCGCGCCACCGGCCCGGTGGGGCCCGGCGCCGAGGACACCGTCGCCCGGCTGTGGCGGACCACGCTGCGGACCGTCCAGCACACCGCGCCCTTCGCCGTCGAGCTGCTGCGCACCCTCGCCTGGTACGCCCCCGAGGCCCTGCCGCGCGAGGCGCTCACCCCCTTCGGGGAGCGCCGCCCGGAGGAAGTGGACCGGGCACTGCGGCTGCTCGCCGACTACCACCTGATCACCCTCGGCGACACCGTCACCGTGCACCGGCTGCTCCAGGCGGTGCTGCGCACCTCCGACTTCCGCGCACGCGCCGAGCGACACCTGGCCCGGGCGGCGGCCCGGCTCTGGCCGGACGCCCGGCCGGAGCTCCGGCGGGCGCTGCTGCCGCACATCCGGGAACTGGCCGACAGCGGTCCGTCCCAGGATCCGACGGCCGAGACCGTCGCGCTGTACGGGCTGGCCGCGGGCGAACTCACCGACCGGGCCCAGCGGGTGTACGCCGTCCGGCTGGTGGAGGCGATGGCGGACGGGCAGCGGCGGCTGCTCGGCGAGGACCACCCGGACACCCTCACCACCCTCGGCCGGCTCGGCCGGCTGCAGGCCAAGACCGGCGACCCGGCCCGGGCCGTGGAGCTGTGCCGGGACGTGGTCGCCCGGCGGACCCGCGTCCAGGGCACCGACCACCCCGCCACCCTGGCCGACCGGCACACGCTCGCCCAGGGCCACCGCAGGGCCGGCCGACACGAGCTCGCCGCGGCGGAGTTCCGCGCCGTCATCGCCGACCGGGCCCGGGTGCTGGGGCCGGACCACGCCGACACCCTGAACAGCCGGGCCAGCCTGGCGTACGCCCTCCAGGTGGCGGGGCAGCACCGGGAGTCGGTGGCCGAGTACGAGCGGCTGGTGGCGGACGTGGAGCAGGTGCTCGGCGCCGACCACCCGGACGTGGTGACCCGCCACAGCGGCCTCGCCTTCGCCCAACTCGCGGCAGGGCTGCACGGGTTGGCGATCAGCCGGTACCAGCAGGTGGTCGCCGACCGCACCCGCATCCTGGGCGCCGACCACCCGGACACCCTGAACAGCCGCAGCTGGCTCGCGGCCGCTCACTCCGACGCCGGCGACCACCTCGCGGCGATCGCCGCCTTCGAGGCCCTCGTCGTGGACCGCACCCGGGCCCAGGGCCCGGAGCACCCGCAGACCCTCTACGCGCGCAAGCGCCTGGCCTCCCTCCACCGCAAGGCCGGCCGAGCCGCCCTCGCCGTCGCCGAGTTCAGCGCACTCGTCCCCGACTACACCCGGGTGCTCGGCCCCGACCACCCCCACACCCTCAACGCGCGCAGCGGCCTGGCCCGCGCCCACCGGGAGGCGGGCACCCCCGGCCACGCGGTCGAACAGCACCGCGCCCTGGTCCGCGACCGCGCGCGCATCCAGGGCGAGGGCCACCCCGACACCCTGGAGGAGCGCAGCTTCCTCGGGTACGCGCTGCGCATCGCCGGGCTGCCCGCCCTCGAAGTCGAGGAACTGGAGCGCCTGGTGGCCGACCGGGCCCGGATCCAGGGCCCGGACCACCCCGACACCCTGGAGGAGCGCTCCGGCCTCGCCCGCGCCCTGCAGGCCGCCGGCCGACCGCGCGAGGCGCTCGCCGTACGGGAGCAGCTCCTCGCCGACCGGCTGCGCGTCCACGGCCCCGAGCACTTCGAGACCTTCGACGCCCGGCTGCGACTGGCCCGGTCCGTCGACGAGGCGGGAGAGCACCGGCGCGCGGCGGAACTGTGCGACCGGTTGGTCACCGAACGGCAACGGGTCCTGGGCCCGGACCACCCGGACGTCCTCACCACCCGGTGGTGGCAGGCGTCGATCCACACCAACGCCTGCGACTACGGCGAGGCCCTGACGCTCTTCGAGGCGCTGCTCGCCGACCGCACCCGGATCCAGGGGCCGGACCACCCGGCAGTGCTCAACACCCGGTGGTGGCTGGCGACATCCCTTCGCAACCTCGGCCGGCACCGCGAGGCGCTGGCGCAGTACGAGGCACTGCTCGCCGACCGCACGCGGATCCAGGGAGCCGACCACCCGGACGTCCTCCACACCCGGTTCTGGCTGGGCCACAGCCACCAGGCGCTGGGCGACCACCGCCGCGCCCTGGCGATCCACGAGGCGCTGGTGGCCGACCACGTCCGGGTATACGGGCCGGACCACCCCGAGACCCTCAACGCACGCCTCTGGCTGACCACCGCCCACGGAAGCGCGGGCGACCACCGGCGCGCGGCCGACCTCCTCGAACCGATCATCGCCGACCGCGCCCGCGTCCAGGGAGCCGACCACCCCGAGACGCTCCTCACCCGCCTTTCGCTCGCGCTCTCCCTTCGGAACGCCGAAGATCACCGGCACGCGGTGTCCCTGTTCGAAGCCCTCACCCACGACTACGCCCGGACACTCGGCCCCGACCATCCCGACACCCTCGACATCCGCGTCTGGCACGCGTCCACCTGCCAGATCGCCGGTGACCACCGCCGGACAGCAGCGCTGTTCGAAGGACTCCTCGCCGATCACACCCGGGTGTTCGGGTCGGACCACCCGAGCACGTTGCGATGCCGTCGTCAGCGCGCCTCGGCTTGGCGGGCCTGCGACGAGCACGCCCGTGCCCTCGCCGAATTCGCGTCCCTGGTGGCCGACCACACCCGCGTCGACGGGCCGGACCACCCGCAAACGCTGGACCTCCGCGAGGAGTTGGCACAAGCACTCTCCCAAGCGGGCCACTACCGAAGTGCTGTGGAGTCGTACCTGAACCTGGTCGCCGACCGCGTCAGGATCCAGAGCCCGGACCACCCGGACACCCTCCACGCCCGCTGGTGGCACGCCTTCGCCCATGACGAAGCCGGGGACCACAGCCTCGCGAGCGAGCTCTTCGGCACCCTGGCCGCCGACCGCGCGCGGATACTCGGAGCCGACCACCCGGACACTCTGCTCGCCCGACAGTCACAGGTCTCCTCCTGCCGGGCGGCCGGTGACCTCCGGCCGGCTCTGCAGCTGGGCGAGGCCCTGGTCGCCGACCGCACCCGGATCCAGGGCCCGGACCACCCGGACACCCTCCACGCCCGCCTCCTCCTCTCCTGGATCCACCGGACCTCCGGCAACCACCTGCTGGGCATCCGACTCGACGAAGCCCTGGTGGACGACCGGGCCCGGATCCATGGCCCGGACCACCCGACCGTGCTCACGGACCGGAGCATCCTCGCCACCAGCCGGGGGTTCGCCGGCCTGCACCGTCAGGCCGTCATCGACCGGGAACTGCTGGTGGCGGACTGCACCCGGGTCCGTGGGCCGGAGCACCGCGACAGCCTCCTCACACGTTCCATGCTGGCGCAGAACATCCGCACCACCGGCGAACTCGACCGTGCCGCCGACCTCTTCGCGGAACTGATCGCCGTCCGGACCCGGTGTCAGGGCCCGGACCATCCGGACACCCTCGACGACCGGTCCGAGCTCGCCTACACCCACCGCCTTGCCGGACGCCATCGCCAGGAGGTCACCGAACGGCAGGCCCAGGTCTCCGACCACGAGCGGGTGCACGGCCCCGACCACCCCGCCACCCTCGTCGCCAGGAACAGCACGGCCCACGCCCTTCGCCACGGGTGGCACCACGACCACGCCGACGCGCTCTACCGAGCAGTCCTGGCCGAACGCGGCCGCGTCCTGGGAGTCGACCATCCGGACACCTTCGACGTCCGGGACAGCATTGCGCTGAACCTCTTCCAGGCCGGCCGCTTCGGCGAGTCGGCAGCCCACTACCGCGAGGCCCTGGCCATCGCCGTCGACGCGCGCGGACCCGAGCACTCCGTCGTACGGGAACTCCGGTGCGACCTCGCCAAGGCCCTGATCCTCGACGGTGAGTCTGCCGCCGCCATCGCCGAGCTCTCCCGGACGGCGGAGGACTGGACGCGCCCCACCGGCCCCGGCCTGCCCGAGCTGGTCCACACCGGATGTGTCCTCGCTTTCGCCCACCACCTGAGCGGGCAGCCCGAGACGGCCCTGCGCCTGGCCGCCGACCTGGTCACCGCTGCCACCGAGGCCCTCGGCGGCCCGGACGACGCCACGGTCACCGCCCGGCTGACCCAGGCGCTCCTGCTGGCCGAGGGCGCTCGCCCGCTGCGGGCCGTCGTCCGGCTGGAGGAACTCGCCGAGGCCTGCGCCGAGAGCCGGGGCGTACGCAGCACCCTCACCCTGGAGGTCCGGCAGGCCCTCGCCCACGCCCGGCTGCGCGCCGGGGACGCCGACGGCGCCGTCCGGGTCCACGAGCGGATCATCGCCGACCGGATCCCGTCCGGGCACGCCTCGCCGACCGCCGCCCTCCGGACCGGCCACCGGGAGGCCGACGACGTCACCGTCAGCGTCGGCGCCCAGCGCCCCGGCCCGTTGCCGCTTTTCCCCTCCCTCGCCGTCGGCCTGGCCCAGGCCCTTGCCGCGGACGGCCGCCGCGACACCGCCCACCAGCTGCTGGCGGCGGTCCGGGTCGGCCGCGAGGCGCTGATGGACCCCGGCCACCCGCTGGCGACAGAGGCCCGCAGCGCGCTCACCCAGCTCCCCGACACCCTCGAATCCGACCGCGCGCAGCTCAGCCCTCGCCGCACCACCCCCGCCCCGTTCCCCCGCCGCTCCCGCGGCGCGATGCACCGCGCCGTCGAACCGCCGACGCCCCGCCCCGCCTGGCGCCCCCGCCTCACCCTCACCGCGGACCCGGCCGTGGGCGCCACCACCCACCTCGAACTGCGCCTGGAGTCCGTCGAGGAGGCCGCCGACCCGGCCGCCCTGCCCGAGCTGCGCCTGGTCGCCGCCGTCTCCCCCGACGCTCGGCTCGACCCGCCGGTCGCCGACCACAGCCCGGCCGGCCCGCCCGCCCGGTTCGCGCTCACCCCGGCCTCGCCCGGCCCGCACACCGTCCGGATCACCGTCTTCGACCGGGGCCACGGCGCCGTCCTCCAGGACCTCTCCGCCGTCGTGGACGTCCCCGCCACAGCCGCACCCCAGGAGCAGGAGTAATCGACGTGCCCCGGGACCTCCAAGTCCTCGTCCGGCAGAACCCGTCCGCCGACTACACCCGGCTGCCCCGGCAGACCGGTCCCGCCGCCGACCTCCCGCCGAAGGGCCCGGCCCCGCTGGACCTGGTCGTCTCGCTCCGCCGCCACGGCGACGAACTGCACATCAGCGCCTTCCGCCCGGGCGAGCGCGCTCCCAGCACCCGCCCGCACCGGGCCCAACTGGCCGTCCCCGCACCCGTGCTGCTCGCCAAGGCGGCCCGGCTGCGCGCCGTCTGGCGGGACCGGCTGATCGGCTACGACCCCGACCCGCTCAACCCCTACCCCTTCGCGACCGCCGTCGACTTCTCCCCGCACGCCGCCGTCGCCGAGCGCAAGGTCGCCGAACTCGCCGAGGAGGGACGGTACTTCCTGGAGACGATGTTCGACGGATCCGACCGCAGCCTGACCCGCTTCCGCGAGTACCTCACCACCACCCTCACCGAGCACGGCTCGCTGCGGATCAGCTTCGACTCCGACCTCCACCTGCCCTGGCCGATGCTCGCCGTGGACGGCGACCAGCCGGACCCATGGGCGGACTTCCTCGGCCACCGGCACCAGGTCGAGCAGACCGGCGCCGCCTATCCGCCGATCCAGCCGCCCAACTCCGCCCGCGCCAAGCCCGTCACCAGCCTCAACACCGACGACCAGCTGACCGGTATCGGCCGGGCGCCCGAGGTCCGCAAGCTGCTGGAGGACCGCTCCCAGCTGACCGTGCGCACCGAGTCGGACCTGCTGCTGGAGGCGCTGTCCACGGCCGTGCTGGACGAGGACGTCATGTACTTCTGGTGCCACGGCCAGTTCGTCGCCAACGACTCCCCGTACGAGCAGCTCGCCGTCCGGCTCTCCGACGACCGGCACATCGACGCCGAGCTGGTGCGCCGCCACCGCCGCCGCCACCTGGACCGGCCCGGCGCCGTCTTCCGGCCGTTCGTGCTGCTGAACGCCTGTCACACCGGACAGTCGGCGGCGGCCGAACTCGACCACCTGGGGCGGGCGTTGGTCGACCTCGGCGCGGACGGCGTGCTCGGGCCGCAGCTGCAGATCCCGCAGGAGTTCGCCGCCGAGTACGCCTTCGCCTTCCTCGACCACTACCTGACCGGCGAGTTCACGGCCGGCGAGATCACCCAGCAACTGGTCCGCTGGTTCGCCCGCGAGTACCGCAACCCGCTGGCGCTCGCCTACTCCCTGCACTGCGGCATCGACAGCATCCTGGAGCTCAACCCGTGAACCCCACGCCATCGACATCCGTACGACCCGTCACGGTGGACCTGGACGAGCACGGCCGGCTGCTCGTCCCCGGGACGAGGACGCCCGTCCCCGACGCCCGGGTCGCCGAGCACCTCGCCCGGCACCTGCGGATCCCCGAGTGGGCGACCGACCTGTTCGTCTACGTCCACGGCTGGCAGACCAGCCCCGACGCCGCCGACCGGACGGCCGCCACGCTGATCGACCGGGCGGCGGCACTGCACCGCGCCGCCCCGGCGGCCTACCCGGGGCTCACCGCCGGGTTCCGCCCCTGGTGCGTGGTGGTGCGCTGGCCCTCCTCCAGCCTGCCGGGTCTGCCCGGCTACCGGCGCATCCGGGAGCGGGCGCACGCGATGAGCGCCCGCGGCCAGGCCGGGCGCATCCTCGGGCACCTGCTCGGCTACCTCGACTCCGGCCGGGGCCGCCCGGACGCCCCGCGCGTCCTGGCCAACCGCCACGGCCAGTACCTCCACCTGCTCGGGCACTCCTTCGGCGGCCGCTTCCTCTGCGAGGCCGTCCAGTACGCCGCCGACCGCCCGGCCGGTCCGCCGGTGCTGAGCTGGTCGTCCCGGCCCGGCGACCCGGCCCGCCCGTTCACCGTCGACAGCGCCCTGGTGTTCCAGATGGCCGCGCCGCGCGACGCCTTCGACCGGCTGTTCCCCCGGCTGTTCCTCGGCCCCGGGCGCGCCGGCGCCCCGCTGCGCGGTCCGCTGGTCCTCACCCACTCCCGCTGGGACCGCGCCACCGGCTTCTGGCACCTGCGTGCCGAGGGCCTCCCGGGCATCGGCCACTCCGGCACCGGTTCCGCCCCGGTCGCCCAGTTCAGCACCCGGCTCCGCCCGGCCGACTCGCCGTACCCGCACGCCGAACTCGACCATCCGATCGTCAACATCGACGCCGGCCACGTCTACCGGGGCGGGCTCGCCACCCGGCTGCACCCCTCCGGCGCCCACTCCGACTTCCAGCACCCGGAGTCCGCCCACCTGTTGCTCAGCCTGGCCGCCCACTCCCGCTGAGCCGGGCGCCACGGCGTCGGGGTCGCTACGGGGTCTACGCCCGCGTGAACCCGTGGCTGCGCTCCACCTTCGCCACGTGCAGCGTGTAGCTCCGGTACCACTCGGCCCGCCCGCGCCGCTGCGCCGCCCGGTGCTCGGCGTCGCGCTGCCATTCACCGAGCGCGTCGGCGTCGCGGAAGTACCCGACGGTGATGGCCAGTCCGCCGGGGGACTGCGCGTAGTCCATGCCCAGGTACCCGGGGATGTCCTTGACCAGGTCCTCCATCCGCTCGTTGGTCTCCCGGTAGCCGGTCTGGTCCGGGGTCCGCACCGCACTGAACACGGCGACGTAGTACGGGGGTTCGAAGGCCTGGACGGGCGTGACGGCCGTGGCGGGCGCTTCCTGGTGATCGCTCATGCCGGCCACCGTAGGGCGCGGTGCGCCCGGCGATCCAGCCGTCCCACCGGATCAGGGACATTTCAGGGACGCCCGAGGGCCCGGGTCGGGGGGCTGCCGTACCCCGACCCGGGCCCTTCTCGGAGCGCCGCCGTCAGCGCTGGCGGACGCCCGTGAAGCCGCACACCGGTGTGCAGAGCGTGACGATGCCGCTGTAGCGGTAGTTGGTCCGCCCCCGCGAGATCGTGTGCACCGTCAACTTCTCCCGCAGGGTGGGCTGGTGGCAGCGCGGGCACACGGCCTCGACCGGCTTGCCCCAGGGCCGCTTGGGGTCGAGCTTGGTGATCGCCACCCCCATCAGCACCACGGACAGGCCGGTGCCGACGAAGCCGACCACCTGCCACACGCCCTTGCCGGACTCCCGGCGGTCGATCATCTCGTCGTAACCGAAGGTGCCTCCGCCGCCGTGGTTGGACCAGATCCGGCACTCGTCGCTCCGGGCCATGGTCTTGCCGTCGCAGTCCGGAGGGGTGGTCGGGTCGGCCTTGCCGACGACCAGCGCCAGGAAGAGGCCGAGTCCGGCCAGGAGCACCAGGACCACCAGCGTCGTCGCCCGGCTTCGGCCGGTCTGCAGGCGCGTGCGCTCCTTCACCGCCGTCTCTATCACAGCGTGCGCCATGTTGCTGCCGTCGACCGCCACCACGTGTCTCCTGTTGTTCGCGTTCGGTACCTCGATGCCCCCGGCGGACCGGAGTTGACACGAACCCACCATGATCAGGGGGCTGTCGGCCGGGACTTGGTGAGACCTTGACCTCACCGTGACCCGACCGACGCTCAGCTCCGGTGCGTGAGTGACGCGAGGTAGTCGGCGGCCTTCCCGGGGTCGAGGAGCCAGTTCTCGACGTCCGCCGGATCGTCGAAGGAGTTGGCGAACCGGTCGGCCACGGCCCGCAGTCGCCCGGCCGCACCGAACAGCTCCACCGCGTGCGGGGGCGCCGGGAGGAGCATCGCGTTCGTCCAGGCGGTGACGACCCGCGCGGTGCCGGCCCAGAAGCGGTCGAAGGCGGCCTGCTGGAAGTCCCGGTCGAAGGGCTTGTCGCCGTGGGCGAGGATCGCCTCCAGGTAGAAGGCGGCGCACTTGGCGGCGTTGTTGGCGCCCTGGCCGGTGACCGGGTCATTGGTGACGACGACGTCGGCGACACCCAGCACGGCGCCGCCACCCGGCAGTTCACCGACCGGGCGGCGCACCACCGGGGTGAAGCGCCCGGCCAGGATGCCTCCGGCGTCGGTGAGTTCGACGCCGGCCCGGGTGCGGTCGTACTCCCAAGGCGTGAACGTCCTCATCAACTCCAGCATCACCCGCAGGTGTTCGGCCGGGTCGCGGAGCCCGTCGAAGGCGTCCGCCGGGCCGCCCGGGAGGGCCTCCCAGAGCAGGATGTCGCACGGCCCGTCGGCGGTCAGCGCCGGCAGGGTGAAGAACTCGCCGACGCCGGGCACCAGGTTGCAGCGCACCGCCGGGAAGTCGTGCTCGGGGCGCGGCGCGAGCCCGTACACATAGCTCACGGCCAGCGCCCGCTGCGGACGCTGGTACGGGGACCGTTCCTCGTCGCGTTCGAACAGCGCGGCCAGCTTGCCCTTGCCGCTGGCGACCAGCACCAGGTCGTAGGAGCCGGCGAGGTGTTCGAGGTCGGCGGGGCTCACCTGCCGCAGCTCCACCCGGCCGCCGCGCTCGGCGAAGGTCTCCAGCCAGGTGGACATCTTCAGTCGCTGGTCGACGGACTGCGCGTAGGCGTCCAGCCGCCCGACCCAGTCGATCACTCTGGTCCCGTCCGGTGTGCCGACCGACACCCCGAGGCCCTCGATCCGCGGCGCCCGTTCGGCCCACAGGTCCAGACCAAGGGCGCGTTCGGTGCGCAGCGCCGAGTCGAACATGCACTGGCTGGACAGCACTCTCCCGTCCCGCACCTCCTGGGCGTCACGGTCGGTCAGCAGTGTGACGTCGTAGCCGTGGGACTGCAGCCCGAGGGCCAGTTGGAGGCCGGCCTGCCCGGCACCGACGATCAGAATCCTGCGCATCGTCCCTGCTCTCCTGGTGGTCCGTCCGACCGGGGCCGCCCGCTCCGGGCCGGTTGCCAGTGGCTTGGATATCAGTCCGGAGCGTCCGCGTCCACGGCGCGAACGGGCCCGCGCGCGCCG
Organism: Streptomyces sp. CBMA123; assembly: GCF_014596465.1. Taxonomy (GTDB): domain Bacteria; phylum Actinomycetota; class Actinomycetes; order Streptomycetales; family Streptomycetaceae; genus Kitasatospora. The sequence goes on from NZ_MECK01000642.1 coordinate 10,614, forward strand.
GGGCGGGGACGAGGAGGACCGCGGGCGATCGGATGTCGAGGTGAAGAAGTCGCCGTTTCCGTGATCCGCCCCGGCCGGCGGCGCCTGGCCAACGGCCTGCCCCGGCCGATAGCGCCTGGCCATCGATCCGCCCGGCCGGCGGCGCGTGGCCAACCCCCGGGGGACGCCGCAAGCTGGTGTGGTCAGCGTGTGCGGGCGCGTCCCGCGCCGGCTCCCCCGTGACGAAGGATCCCCATGGCTGCCACCACCCCCGCCCCCACCCCCACCGACGGCGGCGTGCGCGCCGTCCAGGTCGCCGCTCCGGGAGGGGAGCCGAAGCTGGTCGAGGTCCCGCTGCGCGAGCCCGGCCCCGGTACGGTCCGCATCGCCGTCGAGGCGTGCGGTGTCTGCCACTCCGACCTGCTGATCACCGGCGGCATGCTGCCCGGCACCACCTTCCCGGTCACGCCCGGTCACGAGATCGCGGGCCGGATCGACGCCCTCGGCGACGGCGTCGAGGGCTGGAAGGTCGGCGACCGGGTCGCGGTGGGCTGGTTCGGCGGCAGCTGCGGGCGCTGCGAGGCCTGCCGCCACGGCGACGCCGTCCTCTGCCCCTACCTCCAGGTGCCCGGCGCCGCCTACCCCGGCGGCTACGCCGACTCCGTCATCGTGCCCGCCGACGCGCTCGCGGCCGTGCCCGACGAGCTGACCGCCGCCGAGGCCGCGCCGCTGGCCTGCGCCGGGATCACCGTGTTCAACGGCCTGCGCCGCTCCTCCGCCCGCCCGGGCGACACCGTGGCGATCCTCGGCCTCGGCGGCCTCGGCCATCTGGGCGTCCAGTTCGCCCACGCGATGGGTTTCCGCACCGTCGCGATCGCCCGCGGTGCGGAGAAGGAGCCACTGGCGTACCAGCTGGGCGCGGACCACTACATCGACAGCACCGCCGGGAACGTCGCGGAGGCCCTCCAGGCACTCGGCGGCGCCAAGGTCGTGCTGGCCACCGTCACCAACGCCGATGCCATGTCCGCCACCGTCGACGGCCTGGGCCGCCGCGGCGAACTCGTCATCGTCGGCGCCTCCGTCGATCAACTCGCCATCAACCCGCTCCAGTTGATCTCCCGCGACCGCACCGTCCACGGCCACTCCTCCGGCTCCGCCCTCGACACCGAGGACACCCTGCGCTTCGCCGCCCGGACCGGCGTGCGCGCCTGGATCGAGGAGCTTCCGCTGGAGGAGAGCGCCGCAGCCGTCGCGAAGATGAGCAGCGGGCGGGCCCGCTTCCGGATGGTCGTCACCACTGGTCGCTGATCCCGCTCGCCCCGCCCCCCTCGCGGGTCAAGCGTTGGCAAAGACCCCGCCGTCCGGCGGCCGATCGACGACGCTTAGGCTGGTACGGGCTCGAACGACCCGCCCGATGGGAGCATCGGCCCGGGGCGGGCCCGCAGACGCCGGAGTACCCAGGGGGGACACAGCACCATGCGCGAAGAGCACGGGGACGAGTACGCGGAGGGATACGGGGACGACCACCTCGTCCACGCCGACCACCGGGAGGCCCCGCCCCGGCCGCGGTCCCGCCGGGTGTGGCTGGTGGCGGTCGGCGGGGTGTTCACCGCACTGGTGGTCGTCGCCGGGTACGGCGCCTACACCATGCTGGGCGCGGTGTCCGGCGGCTCCTCCCCCGGCGGGAGCAGCACCGGTCCGACGGCCGCGAAGGAGCCGCAGGCGCCGCCGACCGCCGAGCAGGCCGACGCGGTCGCCAAGGACTTCCTGGCAGCCTGGGGCCGCGGGGACCTCACCGTCGCCGCCGGCCTCACCGACCGTCCGGAGGCCGCCCGGGCGGCACTGACCTCGTTCCACGACGGCGTGTCGGCCCGCTCCCTCACCCTGACCGGGACGGGCCCCGCAGCCGCCGGGACGACCGGCGAGCCGACCGTCGGCTACCGGGTGCGGGCGGAGTTCGACGGCACCACCGAGGCCTGGGAGTACGAGAGTGCGCTGGGCGCCGTACGGGCTTCGGACGGGCGCGTGCTGGTGCGCTGGGCGCCGACCGTGGTCCACCCGAACCTCGCCGCGGGCCGGACCATCACCGTGAAGGCTCTGCCCGACCCGGTGTCCAAGCCGACCGACCGCAAGGGCCGACCGCTGGACGCCTTCCCCTCGCTGCGGTCCGTGCTGCCGCAGATCGCCCCGCCCGACGGTGCGAAGGTCGTCACCGGACAGGCCGTGGTGCTGACCGGCGGGGGCCAGGACGCGGAGGAACTGTTCGTCCTCACCCCGCCGAGCGCACCGCGGGTCAAGCTCACCATCGACGCCGACCTCCAGCAGGTCGCCGAGGAGGCGGTGAAGCAGCAGTCGGCGAGCGGCAAGCCCGCCTCGCTGGTGGCGGTCCAGCCGAGCACCGGCAACATCCTCGCGATGGCCTACGCCTCGCAGGACGGCTTCAACCGCGCGGTCGGCGGCGGGCAGGCGCCCGGTTCGACGATGAAGGTGATCACCGCGGCGGCGCTGCTGGAGGCCGGGGTGACCCCGGACACCGCCGCGCCCTGCAAGGAGACCACCAACTCCCCCAGGACCTGGCACAACGACGAGACCGGCAACCACCTCGACTACACGCTCAGCGACGACTTCATCCACTCCTGCAACACCGGCTTCATCGACAAGGGCCTGGAGAAGCTCCAGCTCGGTACCCTGGCCACGGTCGCCCGCGACCAGTTCGGACTGGGCCTGCAGTGGCGGATCGGCATACCCAGCCGGGACGCCACCATCCCCGCCCCGAGCACCAAGGACGAGGCCGCGGCCGCGTACATCGGCCAGGGCCAGATCCAGGTGAACTCGCTGCTGATGGCCTCGGTCGCCGCCACCGTACAGAGCGGAACGTTCCGTCAGCCCGTCCTGCGCGAGGACGTCAAGCGCGTGACGGCCCCCGGGAAGCTGCCCGCCGACGTCGCCCAGGGCCTGCGCTCGATGATGGCCCGCACCGCCACCCAGGGCACCGCCCGCACCCCGATGTCCGGACTCAGCGGCCAGATCGGCGCCAAGACCGGCACCGTCGAGGCCGGTTCGAGCCAGGCCACCAACAGCTGGTTCATCGCCTACCGCAACGACCTCGCCGTCGCGGCCGAGGTCGAGGGCGGCGGCCACGGCAACAGCGCGGCGGGCGTGGCGGCCGCCCAGGTGCTGAAGGCGGGCGGCATGGGCTGACCGCGCCCGCACCCGGAGCAGTTCGACCTGCTCGGGGGTCTCACGCGGTGGGTGTGCCCGCCGACCTCGACGGTGTACCCCTTCGGCGGCTCCAGGGCGCTCCCCCACCACCGCCCCGGCACGCGACGGCGATGCTCGCCGCCGCGCTGCCGGTGGCGGCCGCGCCGGGCGTCACCGGGGCGCTGCTGACCTGCAACGAGACGAACACCGCCTCCCGACGGGTGATCGAGGCCAACGGCGGCAGGCTCGTCGCGGCGGACGGCGGCAAGCTCCGCTACCTCGTACCGACGACCGCCTGAGCCGCCCGGCCTCATGGCCGCGCCCGGCTGTCAACTCCCCGGAAACCGCTTGGCACCCGGCGGTGGCGTCGGCCAGGATGACGACCGTGACGCCGAACTACCCCTGTGTGTGCTGCGGTCACCTGACCATGGACGAGCCCCCGGGCTCGTACGAGATCTGTCCGGTGTGCTTCTGGGAGGACGACTCCGTCCAGCTGCGCTGGCCGGACTACCCGGGCGGAGCGAACCGCCCGTCGCTGATCGAGGCCCAGAAGAACTACCAGGCCTTCGGAGCCTGCGAGGAACGGTCGGTGGAGCACGTCCGCCCGCCCCTGGGCGACGAACCGCAGGACGGCGGTTGGCGACCCGTCGACCCCGAGCGCGACCACTTCGAGCCCCGGGGCGTCCAGTTGGCCGCCTGGCCGGTCGACCGGACGGTGCTCTACTGGTGGCGCTACCGGCACACGGGCTTCTGGCGGCCCGCCGCTTCCTGATGCCGTTGTCAAGCGGCCATCCGATCACGCTAACGGGCGAGTCCGACACCGAGGCGCAGTCTGCTGGCGATTCGCCGGCTGGCCGAGCACGGCTTCGACCCGTCCGCACCGGGCTGTGAGATCGACGTGCTGAGGTCCCGGATGTGAGACCACCCGTTGCCGCGCTCGGCAGGCGCCCGCCGGCACCTGTCGGCCACCCCAGCTCCAGGCGCAGCCGCCACCCCTCGACGCCCGAAGGTGCCGAGGATGTCCACACCCCCGGGATCGGCACGCTCCGACGGTCGAACTCGGCGTCGAGCCGGGCGACCAGGCGGCCGAGATCGGTCCGGGCACCGTCGGGGAGCCACCGCAGCGCGGCTTCCCAGTCGTCGCGCGCCAGGGCCGGGTTGCACGGGTCGCCGCAGAGCTCGGGCTCGGGCAGCGCCCGCTCGGGTTGCCCCTGGCCCGGAGGACCGTCCCCGACCAGCGCATGACCCGCCGGCCCCGCCGACGACGACATGCGCTGCCAGCGGGCCGCCGGGGTCGGTCAGTTGAACTGGTCCGGGTCGGGGCCGGTACGCAGCTCGCGGTCGCCGGAGGCGATGGCGGTCATGTCCTGCTCGGTGAGCTCGAAGTCGAGGACGTCGAGGTTCTCGCGGATCCGGGCCGGGGTGACGGACTTGGGGATGACGATGGTGCCGAGCTGGAGGTGCCAGCGCAGGACGACCTGGGCGGGCGACTTGCCGGTGCGCCGGGCGATGGCGGTGACGGCGGGGTCGTCGAGGACGGCGCCCTGGGCGAGGGGGCTCCAGGCCTCGGTGGCGATGCCGTGGGCGGCGTGGAAGGCGCGCAGTTCGGCCTGCTGGAGGCCGGGGTGGAGTTCGATCTGGTTGACGGCGGGGACGAGCTCGCCGGTGTCGAGCAGCCGCTTCAGGTGCGCGGGCTGGAAGTTGGAGACGCCGGCGGCGCGGATCCGGCCCTCGGCGGCGAGCCGCTCGATGGCGCGCCAGGTGTCGGGGTAGCGGTCGCGGGCGGGGGTGGGCCAGTGGATCAGGTAGAGGTCGACGTGGTCGAGGCCGAGCTTGGCGAGGCTGGTGTCGAAGGCGCGCAGGGTGGCGTCGTAGCCCTGGTCGGCGTTCCACACCTTGGTGGTGACGAAGAGGTCCTGGCGGGCCAGGCCGGAGGCGGCCAGGGCGCGGCCGACGCCGGTCTCGTTGCCGTAGATGGCGGCGGTGTCGATGCTGCGGTACCCGGCTTCGAGGGCGGAGGTGACGGCTGCGGCGGTCTGGTCGTCGGGGACCTGGAAGACGCCGAAGCCGAGCTGGGGGATCTCGACGCCGTTGTTCAGCCGGACGGTCGGGACGTTGGGGGTGCTCATGGTGGTGGTTCCGGTCTCTCGGAAGGTGGGTGGGGTGGGGGTGGAGCGGCCCGGCGGTTGGCGGTCGCTCACTGGTGGACGGGGATCCGCGCCGCGGGAGCCACGGCACCGGCCGAGCGGTGGTCCCGGCGCTCCAGGGCGGCGGACCAGACGGCCAGGACGAGCGCGGCCGCCGCGAGCAGGGCACCGACCCAGTTGGGGGCGGTGTAGCCGAGGCCGGCGGAGATGACGAGGCCGCCGAGCCAGGCCGCCAGCGCGTTGCCGAGGTTGAAGGCGCCGATGTTGACGGCCGAGGCCAGGGTGGGGGCGCCGTGGGCCTGGTCGAGGACGCGCTTCTGCAGCGGCGGGACGGTGGCGAAGCCGAGGGCGCCGACCAGCAGGATCGTCACGGCGGCGGCGATCTTGTTGTGCGCGGTGAGGGTGAACAGGGCCAGCACCAGCGCCAGGCCGCCCAGCGTCCCGTACAGCAGGGGCATCAGCCTGCGGTCGGCGTATTTCCCGCCGAGCAGGTTTCCGAGGAACATCCCGACGCCGAACAGGACCAGCAGCCAGGTGACGGCCCCGTCGGAGTAGCCGGCGACGTGGGTCATCATCGGGGCGATGTAGGTGATCGCGGCGAAGACGCCGCCGAAGCCCAGGACGGTCATCGCCATCGCCAGCAGCACCTGGGGGTTGCGGAAGGCGGTCAACTCGCCGCGCAGGTGGCCGCCTTCGGGGCGGGGCAGGGCCGGGACGAGTCTGGCGATGCCGAGCAGGCCGAGCAGTCCCAGGGCCGCGACGCCGACGAAGGTGGTGCGCCAGCCGACGGCCTGGCCGATGTAGGTGCCCAGCGGGACGCCGACGACGTTGGCGACGGTCAGTCCGGTGAACATGGTGGCGATGGCGCCGGCCTTCTTGTCCGGGGCGACGAGTTCGGCGGCCACCACCGAGCCGATGCCGAAGAACGCGCCGTGGGCCAGCGAGGTCACGATCCGCCCGACGAGCATCAGCGGGAGGTTCGGCGCGGCGGCGGACAGCAGGTTGCCGACCACGAACAGGCCCATCAGCAGCATGAGCATCGTCTTGCGGCTGATCCTGGTGCCCAGCACGGTCATCAGCGGGGCGCCGATGACCACGCCGAGCGCGTAGCCGGTGACCAGCAGGCCGGCGGTGGGGACGGACACACCGTAGTCGCCCGCGATCTGGGGCAGCAGACCCATGATCACGAACTCGGTGGTCCCGATCCCGAAGGCCCCGATGGCCAGGGCGAGGAGTGCGAGAGGCATGGCGAGACCCTTCATACGATGACTTCAGCGCCTTACAGGCCTCCACAATAGTTGCAGTCGCTTTATATTTGCAATCGCAATGATTGCAGGCGCCAGAGATCGGCCCCGGTCACCCGACTGTCGCCGTCACCACCGGGTCTGCGTCGTCACCACAGGATCGGCGCCGTCACCATCCGACCGTCGCTGCTGCCATCCAAGATCGTCGGCGTTCATCCGGGCAGCGTAGGCCCGCCACGGACAGCAAAAGGCGAGGGGTCCAGGACCTCCTCGCCACTCTCAAGGTACCGCGCGCGGGGGGCCTTGCGGCAAGGCCCCCCTCAGGGCGCACAATCGTCGCCCGAGGCCGGAACCTGGCGTTTTGCGCGGTTCAGACCGTATGCGGGTCAGTGACCGATACGCGGCCTCGTCCAATCACTCACTGGGGGATGTACCGATGATCGATGTGATCGTGGTCGGCGGCGGGCCGACCGGCCTCATGCTGGCGATCGAACTGCGGCTCCAGGGCGTGGAGGTGGTGGTACTGGAGCGGCTGACGGAGCCGACCCGGGAGTCCCGCGGCCAGGGCCTGCACGTGCGCAGCGTGGAGATGATGGACCAGCGCGGCTTGCTGGAGCGGTTCCTCGCGGTGGGCGGCAAGTTCCGGATCGGCGGCTTCTTCGGCCACATCCACAAGCCGTGGCCGGAGAGCATGGACACCGCCCACGACTACGGACTGAGCGTCGAGCAGCCGGTCACCGAGCGGCTGCTCCAGGAGTACGCGCTGGAGCTCGGCACCGTGATCCGGCGCGGCCAGGAGGTGGCCGGGCTCGACCAGGACGAGGACGGGGTGACCGTCGAGCCGGCGGACGGCAGCCGGCTGCGCTCGCGCTACCTGGTGGGCTGCGACGGCGGCCGGAGCACGGTGCGCCGGCAGCTCGGCATCGCCTTCCCCGGCGAGCCCTCCCGGGTCGACACCCTGCTCGGCGAGCTGTCGCTGGCCGAGGCGCCGGAGGTGATCGAGGCCGTGGTCACCGAGGTCCGCCGGAGCGAGCTGCGCTTCGGCGCCATCCCCCGGGGCGAGGGGGTCTACCGCGTGATCGTGCCCGCCGCGGACGTCCGCGAAGAGCGCGGCGAGGCGCCCACCCTGGAGGAGTTCCGGCAGCGGCTGCGCGCCACCGCGGGCACCGACTTCGGTGCCCACGCGCCCAGTTGGCTGTCCCGCTTCGGCGACGCCACCCGGCAGGCCGAGCGGTACCGGGTCGGCCGGGCCTTCCTCGCCGGGGACGCGGCGCACATCCACCCGCCCACCGGCGGCCAGGGTCTCAACATCGGCATCCAGGACGCCTACAACCTCGGCTGGAAGCTCGCCGCCGCTGTCCAAGGCCGGGCCCCCGCGGGCCTGTTGGACAGCTACCACGCCGAACGCCACCCGGTGGGCGCCCGGGTGCTGGCCAACACCCGGGCCCAGATGACGCTGCTGGGCTCCGAGCCCGGCGCGGTCGCGCTGCGCGAGCTGCTCTCCACCCTGATGGACTTCGAGGAGGTGAACCGCTACGTCACCGAGATGGTCTTCGGGGTCGGGGTCCGCTACGACCTGGGCGAGGGCCCGGAGTTGCTCGGCCGCCGACTGCGGGACGTCCGGCTGGAGCGGGGGCGCCTGTACGAACTGATGCGCGGCGGCCGGGCGTTGCTGCTCGACTCCACCGGCGGCGCCCTCTCGGTGGCGGGCTGGGCCGACCGTGTCGACCATGTCGCCGACCCCGTCGAGGAGTTGGACGTCCCCGCAGTGCTGCTGCGGCCCGACGGATACGTCGCCTGGATCGGCGCGGACCAGCCGACGCTGGACGAAGCGCTCACTCGGTGGTTCGGCGCCGCCACCGCCTGAGCCGGTCAACTGCCGTGCGGCGGGCCCGGGTCGACCCGGACCAGGGTGCGCTGCACCGTCCCGTCCGGCTGGTACACGGTGCGGTACAGGTACGGCTGGTCCGAGCCGGGAAGCAGCACGACGCCCTCCTCGACCACCGGCCGCTGGTCGACGATGGCCCTGAGCCTGCGGTCGGCGTCGGCGGGGAACTCCGGCTCCTGGGGCCGTCGGTGGCGTCCGGCCACGATCCGATCACCCGTCCTTCCTCACTGGGGGCCGAACGTCCAGCCCGCCCGGGAGTCCGGGCGGGCTGAGCATCCGACACGCTACTGCGGGGTCGCTACATCGCGGTGACCTTGATCATCGCGAACGGGGCGCCCTGCGGGTCGGCGGCCACCGCCATCCGGCCGGCCACCATGTCGAAGGGCGGGGCGAGGACGGTGCCACCGGTCCTGACCAGGGCGTCGACGGTGGAGTCCACGTCGTCGACCGCGAAGTAGGTGAGCCAGTGCGCCGGGGTGCCGGGCGGGTCGTTGCTGAGCAGCGTGGCGCCACCGACCGGGCGACCGCCGATCTTCAGCTCCCAGTACTCGATGTCGCCCTCCACCGGCTCCATCTCGATGCCGAAGGCCTCGCCGTAGAAGGCGGTGGCGCCCTTGATGTCGCTGGTGTGCAGTTCGTTCCAGGTCAGCGCGCCGGGCTCGTTGACCACCTGGGCGCCGGAGAAGTCCACCGCCTGCCAGACCCCGAAGACCGCGCCCTGGGGGTCGGCGGCGATCAGCATCCGGCCGAGGCTGCCGACGTCCATGACCGGGACGAGCAGGGTGCCGCCCGCCGCGACGATGGCGTCCTGGGTGGCCTGGGCGTCGGAGCCGGCCAGGTAGCTGGTCCACACGGTGGGCGGAGTCGGCATCCCCTCGGGGGCCATCGCCGGGCCGATGCCGGCCGCGGCCTTGCCGTTGAGCTGGCAGACGGCGTAGCCGCCGAACTCGGCCGGGCCGGGCTGCCCCTGCCAGCCGAAGAGGTCACGGTAGAAGTCCAGCGCGGCCTGCTGGTCCTTCGCCATCAGATCGACCCAGCACGGGGTGCCGGTCACGTACGGGGTGGTGACTTCGGGCATGGTCGCTCTTTCTCGCTCGTGAGGTCCCCCGCCAGTCACCCTCCCGTCCCGCCCCGGGATCCGCCACCCGAGACGTGCCGCAGTGGAGCTTGCGGCGGCGGAGGCGCGAACCGGCCTGCCCGGCCTGGGCACAGCGGTGACCACCAGTACGGTGGCAGGCCCGGTTGGGACGCGGGTGTGCGCTTCCTCCGGGATCTCCGCGCCACCGGCCCACGCCGTGCCGGGCTCCCGGCACACTGCCCTGGCCCGGGGGATCGCCTTCAGCGCCGTGGCGTTCCTCGCCCCGGCCGCCCAGCATCCTGCTCAGCCGGGGCGCCACCAGCACCACAGACGGCGGCACCCTCCCCCTCGCCGTCCTGGCCGGCCTGAGCACCGCCGCGGCGGGCCTCGGCGACGGCGCGGGCCGGGACCGCCAGGTGCGTCACCCGCCCGCTGACCTACTACCGGCCGCACGCCGCGCATCCGAACACCTCCGGGATCGTTGGTTCTGACGCGGCGCGGGCCGGGTGTGCTCTCCGGAGCGCCCGGGCGCACGGGATCCGAGCGAGGAGTGCGACATGGGGCGAATCACCCGGCGGGGCTTCGTGACGGGCGCAGCGGGAGCGCTCAGCGGGCTGGTCTCGCCCGGCCCGACGGTCGGGACCAGCCCGGGCGGGCCACGGGAGCAGGCCGCACCGGCTGTGGGCGAACACCGCCTCGGGGAACGGGACTTCCGCGGTGTGTGGCTGACGACGGTGGCCAACCGGGACTGGCCCTCCCGGCCCGGTCTCCCCGCCGACGCCCAGCGCGCCGAACTCCTCGCCCATCTCGACCGGGCGGCGGAGCGGCGGCTGACCGCGGTGGTGTTCCAGGTCCGCCCGACCGCGGACGCCCTGTGGCCCTCCCCGTACGAGCCCTGGTCGGCCTGGCTCACCGGAGTGCAGGGCAAGGACCCCGGTTGGGATCCCCTGGGCACCGCCGTCACCGAGGCGCATCGGCGCGGCCTGGAACTGCACGCCTGGTTCAACCCGTACCGGGTGGCCACCCACACGGACCCGTCCCGGCTGGTACCGACCCACCCCGCCCGCCTCCACCCCGACTGGGTGGTGGCCCACGGCGGGAGGCTCCACTACAACCCGGGCCTGCCCGAGGTCCGCCGCTTCGTCCAGGACGCCGTGCTCGACGCCGTCCGCCGCTACGACCTCGACGGCGTCCACTTCGACGACTACTTCTACCCGTACCCGGTGGCGGCGCAGCGCTTCGACGACGACGCGGCCTACGCCCGGTACGGGACGGGCTTCCCGGACCGCGCCGCGTGGCGGCGCGACAACATCGACCTCCTGGTGCGGGAGACGGCCGCGCGGATCAAGGAGATCGACGGCCGGGTGCGGTTCGGGATCAGCCCGTTCGGGGTGTGGCGCAACGAGGCGACCGACGGGCGCGGCTCGGCGACCACGGCGGGGGTGCAGGCCTATGACGACCTGCACGCCGACACCCGCAGGTGGGTGCGCGAGGGCTGGCTCGACTACATCTGCCCGCAGCTGTACTGGAACATCGGGTTCGCCGCCGCCGACTACGCCGTCCTGGTGCCCTGGTGGGACGAGGTGGCCCGGGGCACCGGCGTCGACCTGTACCTCGGCGAGGCCCTGTACAAGGCGGGTGATCCGGCGCAGCCCGCCGCCTGGCAGGACCCGGCCGAGCTGTCCCGCCACCTGGCGCTGGCCGGGCACCGGCCCTCCGTCCGCGGCCACTGCTTCTTCGCCGCGAGGGAGGTCGCCGAGGACCGCATCGGGGCGATGGCCCGCGTCGTCGCCGACCACTACCGGGCGGAATCCCGCTGAGCGTCCGTCCGTCCCCGGCCGTTCGCTCCCGCCTGGGCCGGGGCGCGGCAGCAGGTCCGGGGTGCGGTACCCGTTCAAGGGCGCGGTGGCCGGTCAAGGGTGCATCCGAGCCCCCTTGAGGATCTTGTCCACCGCGTTCCGCGGCCCGTGGACGGCCAGTCCCACCAGGTCCAGCTGCTCGTTGCCCACCGCGCGGACGGTGGCCCGGTTGGCCCGGTCGTCGCCGGTGGTGAACAGCTCCGACGTGAAGACCGAGCAGGGCGTGGAGCGGGCGAGCGCGCGGTTCGAGGCCGAGAGCCGGCTGGCGTTCATCAGTGAGCGCCTGCGTGCGAGCCTGCGCCCGCGCCGCTCACGAACGCAGGCCCCGGTCGCCCGGGGCGTCGCAGCCGACCTGCGCGACCTGCTGGACTCCCGGCTGCTCAAAGCCACCACCCTGGACCAGGCCGCCCGGCTGCTGCACACCCACCCCGCCCACCTGGTCCGCGCGTTCAGCACGGCCTACGGCATCGCGCCGCACCGGTACCTGATGTCCCGCCGGGTCGACCTCGCCCGCAGGCTGCTGCTCGACGGCCGCCCACCGGGTGAGGTGGCGACGGCGGCGGGCTTCTACGACCAGTCCCACCTCACCCGGCACTTCAAGCGGGTGCTCGGCACGACTCCCGGCCGCTACACCCGGGCTGGTTGAGTTCCAGGGTGCGCAGCAGGAACGACGAGAGGACGTGGAGAGCGATGGAGCTGACCATCCTGGCGATTCCCGACTGCCCGAACGCCACGCTGCTGCGGGAGCGGCTCGCCGAGGCCCTCGGCGGACGGCCGGCCCGGGCGGTGGACTGCGTGACGGTGGTCGACGGCGAGCAGGCGGAGGCGCTCGGCCCGCACGGCTCGCCGACCCTGCTGATCGACGGCACCGACCCCTTCGCCGAACCCGGCCAGCCCGCTGCCCTCTCCTGCCGGCTGTACCGGGACACCCACGGCGCGCTCTGCGACGCCCCGACCGTCGACCAGCTGCGGCAGGCACTGCGCGCCGCTCGGTAGGCGCCGCTCGGTAGGCGCCGCCGGGCCGCGCCGCCGGGCGGCGATGGCGGGCGGCGATGGCCGGGTATCGCCGAGGGTGATCTGAACCGGGTGCTGGGCCTGGCCCGTTGATGAACGGCCCTGCTCAGCGCGGCACCGGCGTTGATCCTGTGTTGATCGGGGTGTGCGAGCGTACTGGCTCCACCGGGGGCCGGTGGACAGCTTGCAGAGAGGCGCATTCGGATGGTCAACCACCGCAGCAGCACCCGCATCGCAGCCCGACTCGCCTCGGTGGCGGTGGCCGTGGGGCTGGCCGTCCTGCCGCAGGTCGGCGCGTCGGCGCAGGCCGCGCGGCAGGGGGGCACCCAACAGGCGGCCGGGAGCGTGACGGGGCCGGGTGGCGAGCAGCGGAGCGACGAGTGGAACGCCACCGGGGCCTGGTGCGTGACCTGTGTGAAGCCCAAGCACTGACCCCGGTGCTCACTCCTCGGCGGGCAGGGTGACCAGCTCGCCGAGGAGGGTCGCGACGTCGGCGGCGTCCGGGAGGCCGAGGCTCTCGAAGATGGCGTGCGCCTCGTGCAGGCGCTCCCGGGAGGCGGCCGGGCGGCCGAGTTCGGCGAGGGAACGGCCGAGGACGACCAGTGCGTACCCCTGGTCGCGGCGGGCGCCGGTCGCCACGGTGATGGCCAGGGCCGTCTCCGCCTCCTCGGCCGCCTGTCCGGCCTGGCCCAGGGCGAGCAGGCACTCGGCGAGGCGCACGCCCGCCAGGGCCTCCCGGTCGCGGCGGCCCGCGGCGGCGGCGACGGCCCGGCACTCCCGGCAGCGGTCGGCGGCCTCCTGGTAGCGGCCGAGGCCGTGCAAAGCGAGGCCGAGGACGTAGAGGGTGTACGCGGTGCCGGCGGTGTCGCCGAGTGCGCGGACCTCGGGCAGGACCCGCTCGCAGGTGTCGGCCGCCTCCTCGGCCCGGCCGTGCCGGACCTTGGCGAGCGCGGCGTTGACGGTGCCGGTCACCGCACCGGAGCGGTGGCCCAGTTCGCGGGCGAGATCGACCGACTCCTCGAAGCGGCGGATCGCCTCCTCGTTGTGGCGCAGCGTCTGGGCGATCACGCCGAGGCCGTTGAGCACCTGGCGCAGGATGACGGTGTCGCCGGCCGCGCGGCTGGCCCGTTCGGCGAGTTCCGCCTCGGCGCGGGCCTCGTCCAGCCGGGTGGCGGCGAGGGCGAGCCCGAAGCGCAGGAACCGGGCCCGGCCTTCGGCGAAGCGGTCGCCGCCGGTGGTGGCGGCGCCGACCAGGGCGAGCACCGCTGCTTCCAGCCGGTCGCCGAGTTCGCCGGGTCCGAAGGGGCTGAGGGCGATCAACAGGTCGGTCACCGGGCGGAGTCGGGTACCCGGGCCGGCCTCGCCGGCGATCCGCCCGGCCAGCGCGATGGCGCCGGGGCCCTCCGCCCGGGCCCAGGCCCGCGCCGCGGACAGGTCCCGGAGTACCGGGCCACCGCTCTCGTGCCCGTCGGTGCCGGCGTCACCGAGCGCCCCGGCCACCGGGTCGCCGGGCACCGCGAGCTGGAACGCCATACGGGCGCCGGCCAGCAGGTGGCCGAGCAGCCGGGCGCGGGCCGCCGTCTCCTCCTCGGTGTCGTCGGCGCCGTCAGCGCGGGCGGTGCGGGAGGTGCGGGAGGTCCGACGGGCGAAACCGCGCAGCAGGTCGTGGTAGCGGTAGCGGCCGGCGGTGAGCGAGTCCAGCATCGCGGCGTCGACCAGGGACTCCAGCAGTTCCTCGGCCTCGTCCGCCGGGAGGTCGAGCAGTGCCGCGGCGGCGTCCAGGCCGAGGTCGGGGCCCTCGCACCAGGCGGCCAGCCGGAAGGCACGGGCCTGGTCGGGGGTCAGCTGGCGGTAGCCGAGTTCGAAGGCCGCGCCGACGGCCAGGTCGCCCATCCGCAGCTCGTCGATCCGGCGCTGTTCGTCGGCGAGCCGCTCGCCGAGGCTGGCAACGGTCCAGCGCGGGCGCGCGGCGAGCCGAGCGGCGGTGATGCGGACGGCGAGCGGCAGGTAGCCGCAGGCCGCCGTCAGGTCCAGGGCGGCCTGCGGCTCGGCGTCCAGGCGGGGCCGGCCGATCACCCGGCCGAGCAGGTCGACGGCTTCCTCGGGGGTGAAGACGTCCAGGTCCAGCTGGACGGCGGCGGGCAGGCTGCTGGGGCGGGTGCGGCTGGTGACCAGCGCGGCGCAGTCGGGCGAGCCGGGCAGCAGGGGGCGGATCTGCGCGGTGTCGCGGGCGTTGTCCAGGACGACCAGCAGGCGACGGCCGTCGGTGAGCGAGCGGAACAGCGCGGTGCGGTCGGCGGTGCTGTCGGGGATGGCCTCGGGGCGGGTGCCGAGCGCGGCCAGGAAGGCGGCAAGCACGTCGGCGGGGCTGGCCGGGAGGGCGTCGGCGCCGCGCAGGTCGGCGTACAGCTCGCCGTCGGGGAAGGCGCCGCGGACGCCGTGGGCGGCGTGGACGGCCAGCGCCGTCTTGCCGACACCGCCCATGCCGACCACGGACACCATCGGCAGGGCGTCCCGGGCCGGGGCGCTGAGGGCGGCCCGGATGGTCTCGACCTGGGCCGATCGGCCGACGAAGTCGCCTGGTGCGGGAGGGAGTTGGGCTGGTCTCGGCGCACCGGAGGGGGCTGCGGGCGGCACCGGAGCCTCATCCGCCGCCTCCACGACCACCTGCGGCTCCGCCGGGGCCCCCTCGCACTCCTCCCCGCTCAGAATCCGCCGGTGCAACTCGGAGAGCTCCGGCCCCGGCTCGACGCCCAGCTGCTCCACCAGCACCTCGCGCACCCGCCGGAACGCCGCCAGGGCGTCGGCCTGCCGGCCGCTGCGGCTGAGCGCCCGCATCAGCAGGGTGTGCGGCCGCTCGCGCAGCGGGTGCTCGGTGGTCAGCGCGGTCAGCTCGGGGACGCAACGGGCCGCCCGGCCGAGCGTCAGGTCGAGGTCGAGGCGTTCCTCCAGCAGGGCGAGCCGTAGCTCCCCGAGCCGGTCGCGCTGGCGCTGGGCGTACGGGCCGGGGATCCCGGCCAGTGGTTCGCCCTGCCACAACTCCAGTGCCTCGTTGAGCAGTTCGCGCGCCTGTGCGGGGCGGCCGGCCGTCGCCTCGGCCTCGGCGCGGATCGCCAGCCGTTCGGCCCGCTGGGCGTCCACCGCCTCCGGGGGCAGCACCAGCCGGTAGCCGTCGCCGAGTGAGACCAGGACGGCGGGCGTGCCGTGGCCCGGTTCCAGCAGTTTGCGCAGCCGCCAGGCGTAGGTGCGCACGGTGGTGATCGCGGCCTGGGGCGGTTCCTCGCCCCAGAGCGCCTCGATCAGGTCGGCCGCACCCGCGGCCCCGCCCGGGCGCAGCAGCAGGACGGCGAGCATCGCCTGCTGCTGCGGACTGCCGAGCCGCAGGGCTTCGCCGTCACGCCGGCCGCGCATCGGTCCCAGCACCGAGAACCCGAGCCCCACGAGTCCTTCGACCACGCCGTGCCCCCTGTTCGGCCGCGGGTCACGCGGCTGTCGATCTTCATTCGTTCGGTGCACAGAGTAAGCAGACGAAGGGCCCGGTGCCGAGACCCGAGCGGCACCGGCGGGGGCGCTGCACGGCCGCGTTGATCGGCCGTCGATCGGGGCCGCGCGGGCGTTGACCTTCGGTCGATCGAGCGTTGATCGGTCCTGCCTAGTGTTTCTGATGCCGGAAGGGTCGCGGAGCCTACGGAACACCGGTGAGCCGGTTCGTCTGACGACAACACACTGGATCCCGTTGACAAGGTGGTTCGCCATGAACGACATCCTCGAGCTCGACGTCCTGGAGATCAGCGCCCCGGCCCAGGAGGAGACCGAGGCGCAGAACGCGGCCGCCAGCGGTTCCTGGCCGTTCTCCTGCAACTCGACCCGCAACTCGCGCTGCTGCGACTGACGTCGAGTTCCCGGTGCGGCGGCCCCTTTCCCCCCCCGGCCGCCGCACCGGACCCACCGCCTCCCCCTCCGCCCCCTGTAGGAGAGCCCGCCATGCCGGACAGCCCGACCTTCGCCTGTGGCGAGGTCGCCCTGCTGCGGGCCGCCGTCCGGCCGGCCCGCGCCCTGCCCGAACACCCCGCCCCGCGGGACACCGACCTCGACCAGCTGCGCGCCGCACTCCGCGACGACCTGCTGCGCGAGGCCGTCGCCGTTTCCAGCCCCTCGCTCAGCCGGGTGCTCGACCTGGTCGAGGCGGGGCTGCCGGTGCGGCCCAAGCAGCTGCGCAAGGCGGCCCGGGCGCTCACCCGGTACCGGCTGCGGATGTCCGACCGGGCCACCCCGTTCGGCCTGACGGCCGGGGTCGCCACCGCCCGCTTCGCCGACCGCCCCGCCGTCCGCTGGGGCGGGCGACCGCGCAAGGCGGCCCGGCCCGACCAGGAGTGGCTGACCGGGCTGGTCGCCGCGCTGGAGCGCGAGCAGCCCGTGCTGCGCGGGCTGCGGGTGACCGCCAACGACCTGTGCCAGGTGCGCGACGACCGCCTGGTGCTGCCCTACCTCCCGGTTCCGGGCGCGGAGCAGCGCACGGCCGGGCGGGAGCTGTCGGTCCGCCGTACCGCGGCGATCCGCACCGTGCTGGAGCACGCCGCCGAGCCGCTGTC
Source organism: Streptomyces sp. CBMA123 (assembly GCF_014596465.1). GTDB lineage: Bacteria > Actinomycetota > Actinomycetes > Streptomycetales > Streptomycetaceae > Kitasatospora. Next base: position 27,616 of record NZ_MECK01000642.1, read on the forward strand.
CTGGACGGACCTGCACCGGGCCGTGCTGGCCGCCCACCCGCAGGTGGAGGACGCGGCGGTGGACTGGCTGCTGGGCGAGCTGGTCCGCACCCAGATCCTGCTGACCGATCTGCTGCCGCCGGCCACCGAGCCGGATCCGATCGGGCACCTGCTGGCCCGGCTGTCCGACCTCCCGATCGCGGACGAACTCCGGTCCGTGCAAGACGACTTGGCCGCCTACGAGCGCACCGCTCCCGGCGCCGGACTGCCCCGCTGGCGGGCCCTCACCGAACGGATGCGGCGGCTGCACCCCGCCGAGCGGCTGGTGCAGGTCGACCTCGGCCTGGACGTCGAGGTGCGGCTGCCGCCCGCCGTCCGCCGGGAGGTCGAGCGGGCCGCGGACGCCCTGTGGGCGGTCTCGGCGGGGCGACCGGGGCCGGCTCATCTGCGGCAGTACCACGAGGACTTCCTGGAGCGGTACGGCCTGGGCCGCGCCGTACCGCTGCTCGAACTGCTCGACCCCGAGCGCGGCCTGGGCGCGCCCGCCGGCTACCTGCTGCCGCGCAGCACCCGGGCGCTGCGGCCCGGCGAGCCCGCCGACCCGCGCGACGACCTGCTGCTGGCGCTCGCCCAGCAGGCCGCGGCCGGCGGCGAGCGCGAGCTGGTGCTCGACGACGCACTGCTGGCCCGACTCGGCGACCCGACCGGCAGCGGCACGACCGACGACGGCACCACCGACACCGCGCCGCCCTCACTGGACCTGCTGGTCGAGCTGCGGGCCGCCTCGCCCGAGGCGCTCGCGGAGGGCGCGTTCACCCTGGTGGTGAGCGGCGTCGGCGCCACCGCCGGGGCGATGGCGGGCCGCTTCGCCCCGCTGCTGGGCGAGGCCGGCCGACCGCTGACCGAGACGGTGCGCACCCTGCCCACCGACAACCCGGAGGCCGTCCGCGCCCAGCTGGACTTCCGCACCCCGCGCGCCCACACCGGCAACGTGGCCCGGGTGCCGCAGCTGCTGCCGTACACCGTCACGCTCGCCCAGTTCGCCGACCGTACGGCGGCGGACACCCTCGGCCTCGCCGACCTCGCGGTGGTCGCCGACCACGCCCGGCTCGCCGTGGTCTCCCGCCGGCTCGGCCGCGAGGTGGTGCCGACACTGCCGCACATGCTGGCCACCGACGTCCACGCGCCCAACGCCGCCCGGCTACTGGACGAGCTCTCGCGCAGCGGCGTCGGCGCCTGGCCGCGCTGGCGCTGGGGCGCCGCCGACGCGCTGCCCTTCCTGCCCCGGGTGCGGCACGGCCGCACCGTGCTCAGCCCGGCCCGCTGGCGCCCCGAGGACGCTGCGCTGCGCGACGCCGCCCTTCCGTACGAGCGGTGGTCGACCCGGCTGGAGGAGTGGCGGCGCCGCTGGCGGGTGCCGCGCGTGGTGCAGAGCGTCAGCGAGGACCAGCGGATCACGCTCGACCTGGCGGACGACCGGCACCGGGAGCTGCTGCACCACGCCTGGACCGGCTCCGCCGACGGCCACCTCCAGGAGGTGCCGCAGGAGCCGGCCGGCTGGCTCGGCGAGGGCGGGCGCAGCAACGAGCTGGCGTTACCGCTGGTCCGCCGCTCCCCCGGGACGGCCCGCACCCCGGCCGTGGCCCCGCCCCGGCGCCGGACGGTGCACAGCCCCGGCTCCTCGCCCTGGCTGTACGCCAAGCTGTACTGCTCCACCGCCCGGCAGGACGAACTGCTCGGCCGACAGCTTCCCGAGCTGCTGGCCGAACTGCCGGCGGCGGTCGACCGCTGGTTCTTCATCCGCTACCTCGACCCGCAGCCGCACCTGCGACTGCGCTTCCACGGCAGCCTGGCCGCGCTCTGCGCCGAACTGCTGCCCGCCCTCGGCGCCTGGGCCGACCGGCTGGCCGCCGCCGGACTCGCCGAGCGGCTCGTCCTGGACGGCTACGAACCCGAACTGGAACGCTACGGCGGCCCGGCGGCGATGGCGGCCGCCGAGCGGGTGTTCGCGGCAGACAGCCGCTCCTGCCTGGTCCAGCTGCGGCTGCTGCGCGAACGGCGCCTGAACCTCGACCCGTTGACCCTGGTCGCGGCCAACTACGTCGACCTGGCACACCACTTCGGCGACCTTGGACTGCTGACCCGCCGCTACCGCGCCACCGAACGGCACCAACTGCCCCCGGCCGTAAGGGAACAGGCCCGCACCCTGATCGACCCCAGCGGCCACTGGACGGAACTCGGCCGACTTCCCGGCGGCAGCGACCTCCTCGCCTCCTGGGACGAGCGCGCGGCCGCCCTGGCCGCCTACCGCGCACGCCTGGACGAGCGCTGGAGCAGCACCGACACCGCGCTCGGCGCGCTGCTGCACCTGCACCACAACCGGCTGATCGGAGTGGACCGCACCGGCGAGGAACGCTCGCTCGCCCTGGCCCGGCGCACGGTCCGGGCCTACCACGGACGGCTGGCCGCGCTCGGCACCGCCGGAGCCATCGGAGCCGCCGGAGCTGTCGAACCCGTCGGAGCCGCCGGAGCCGCAGGAGCGATCGCATGAGCCCCTCCACCGACCGCGCCATCACCATCACGCCGCTGCGCGAACGCGCCGCCGCAGCCGTCGCCGCCACCGCCGAACGGCTCGCCGACCCCGAGCGGGTGGCCGCCGCGGGGGCGGGGGGGGGGGGGGGGGGGGGGGGGGCGGGCGCCGGGGGGGCGGGGGGGAGGGGGGGGCGCGGGAGGGGGGGGCCCG